>NZ_JBEPNK010000033.1:0-33379 GCF_040546245.1 Arthrobacter sp. UYEF3 | reverse complement strand
ATTCTCTCCCAAGGCCCTCACCTCAGCCGAAACAACCTCCCGCCCCGGACTCCTCACGCGGCAACGCTGAATACACTCTCAATTCTGAAGAGCCGGTTTTGTTGAGTCCGTAACCAATCTCTGGGGCAGATCACCGAGTCAACAAAAGCCGGGGCAGTCCTGTTCGATTCATTCGAATCTAGCCTTGGGTCCGGGTCCTATACAGTGAGTCTGTCTTTCTTGATAAATAGGGGTAAAAAATTGAAAAAAACGATGATCATTGCTGCGGCAGGTCTCCTGACATTGACCGGTTGCGGAGCCAGTTCCTTCAAGGCTGAGGGGACGATGACTCTCGGTCTTGACGGCGTTACACAGCACGCACCGGGCGGTGGCGAGTGCGACGGATACGGCGGCTACGACGACATCACGCCAGGTGCTCAGGTTGTCATCAAGGCAGGTGGATCCACAGTTGGTAAAGGTGAGCTGGGAGAGGGTAAATACGAGGGCGGTTGGTGCCGTTTCCAATTCACGATCTCCAAGGTAAAGGGCGGCTCAGACTTCTACAGCGTAGAAATAGCAAACCGCGGGGAAATTGAATACACCGAGGATGAGCTCACGAAGGGCGTCAAGCTCTCACTCGGGTCTTAGGTCTTAGAGCCATCAGGCAACGAAAACCCCCGCCGGCCACTATGGCCGACGGGGGTTTCTCTTGCCAGGATTAGCACCCAGCCCGCTCTCGAAAGCCCGCTAGCTAGGATCACAGACGATGTAAACACCCCGCGTCTTCTGGGCTACAGAACCATTAACGCCCCTGGACGCCCTGCTTGGTCAGGTCTCCAGTCCAAGCTTTCGCAGTGCAGCATCGATGACGCCCCAGACCTCCGCCGTATCAGCCGAGCGTTCGTGACGCGAGAGCACCAGGAGTTGTTGCCGCAGGTCGTCTTCGCACTGGGTCAGCCCGCGGTTGTAGGCCGGGGCCAGCAGGTAGGAGTGGTTGTCCGTGGCGTAGGCGGCCATCATGTCCACGAAGATCTCCAGTTCCCTCCCGGCCTTAGCGACCGCCGTTTGGACCGTAGCCTGGCCGGAGTCCGTTGCAGGTGCGCTCCCCGACATGGAGAGGATGTCGAGTCTGCCTTCCCAGACGAGATTCTGCAGGGGCTCGTGAAAGAGGGACAGCACCGTGCCCATCTGGTGATTCTTGGAAACTTCGTGCGGAAGCGCACGCCTGACGTCGTGGACGATTTCATGGAAATGATCGTCAGCAAGACCGAAGCCAACGAACAACAAATGGTGCGTCAGCAGATGTGCTTTGACCAGCGCGGAAAGCGCGTCCCTGTTGCTGTTATAGCCGAGGTAGTCGTCACGAGTGAGCACGATGCTGTCAGGCTGAGTTACTGAGCCGTGGAGCTTAAGCAGCCAGTCGTTGCCTACTGCGGGAACGTTTTCTGGCAGCACTGTCCGCGGCTTTTGGGCGTCGTGGCAGGCTGTCTCGAACAGCCTGTCGTAGTTCAAAGTGATGGCACCGGCTGAGGGCAGGGTGGCAAGCAGTGCGGGCGCCAACCCATATCTCGGCAGGTCGACGGCACCTGCAACCGCTTCCCCGAAGGCTTTCGCCGAGTCGTGCTGATCGGCGTATAGCTGTTCGAGCACCCCTGCCTGGTCAAGTACACCCAGAGCCTTGAAAGCGGCTTCCTCCGTCGGCTTCAGATATACGCCCGACCTCAGCTTGTCGAGGAGCTGGCTCCAGCTTGGAGCTCCGGCGCTTACGCTGACTCCGGCTCCGAGAAAGGGAACCAAGTGCCCTGAGCGGGCTTCCTGTCCCAGTGACTTGGCCTTCCCGTGCAAGCGGTCACCGAGCGATCGCCAGGACGATTCACTCGATACGTCCCGCCTCAGTTTTTGGGCCAGTGAGAAAGCAGCCCTGTCTCGAAGGACAAGAACTAGGTCCACGCGGTGGGTGTCAGCAAGTTGGCTGCAGGCATCGAGAATCGTGCGGAGGGCGGCGCCAAGGTGGTTGCCGGCGCCGCCCCCGGCCGTTCCGAAGAACGGCAAGGCCAGAAGCCGATACGGGCGGTCATCTGGATCCGGAACGGCAGACAGTGCACTGGCCACGAACGCTTCAAGCCGTTCGACGACGTCGGTGGGTCCCCAACCGCCGTCGTCGGGGACTGCGGTCAGTATCGGCAGCGGTGTGTTCGGGTCCCAGGGCCGGATGGGCTCGGCCAGCGCGGCTCCCTCTCGGAATTGAGCCGAAGCCGAGGCTGCAGCAAGCCCCCGCAGCTCGGGATGAGCTTTGAGCCAATGCTGCTCGATGCGAACGCTTGAGTCCGTTGGCAGCAGCCACGCGTCACATCGGAGATTCAAGATGTCGGCCATGGCTACAAAAACATGAGGCTGAGTCATGCCTTCTGTTTATCAGAACAGCGAGGCAAAGCCGCGTCTCCGTTCCGGCTGCGCACCAACGAGCCTATTGGCGAGCGCCAGTTGAACCAGCACTCTGGCGCTCACAGAACGGCCCGCAAAATCCGTTCTCGATTCCCTGCGAAGGCCGCAGCGCCATTACCGTCGGGTGCGGGAACGCGAATTATGGGTGGGTGTCCCATCGCCGGAGTGGCGAGATCGAGCAGTGCATCGTAATACGCGCGCTGCCGCTGCCGGCCGACAGGGCCGAAGGCCGCCGCGGTTTTCGTTTGTCGGTCCTTGTCGGCTTTCGGAGCGAATTGGCGGCAGAGTTCTTGATACTCCGTGGCTTCGAAATCCAAGGGATAACCGGCTGGGTAGCCCTCAAATGACTTCAGCCGGAAGCTGGTGAAGTGCTGTAGTTCGTCGATCTCCATGATCGTTCCGGTCCCAAGGTGGATGAAGTCGCCAGGCAAAGCCGTCGTTCGTTTCGCCGCCTGCTCAGGGGCTTGACCTCCAAGGGACAAGAAGATGTCATGCAGCGGGCCGGTGACGTTGGAGGCTCGATCGGGCAAACCGAAGTGCCCTCTTTGATTGAGCCAGGGTGTTTTGCACCGAGCCAATTCCACACCCTCACGGCGGGCAGCTTCCAGAAACGCATTTTCACAATCCCCAACAGGCATGGAGCAAGCATAGAGGGCGGTTCTACGGTCAACGCGTAAGTCGGTGCGATCGCCCGCCGGGCTGATCCGGGTTTCTACATGGACACAGGTTTGGAGCCGGCAAAATGGCCGCGATGCATTATCGGGCTAAAAGTTTGGCGTCTAGACATGTACCAAATAGCCTGGCGCAGTGACTAATTCCATTGGGGGAGTGGCAGCGAAGCAGCTGCCCGAGGGCTTGTACGAACTGCTCAACACGGATGCGCTCGGCGGCCTGCTGAACAACGGGTCTGATCTGCAGCCTGTCTTCGCAGCCGTAGACGACGAAGACAGCCCGGAAATCCTCTCCCGCCACGTCGCCGACGCCGTCCGCCAAGCACTGGCCGCAGCCAAACCGACTGAACGCGTCGCCCTGGCCAACAAGCTCCTCCAGCAACTGACCAGCGCAGACCTTATCTCCACGGGCCCCACCCAGCTCCAGTCCCTCCACCGCCCGGACACCCTCAAGCGCCGCAACCTCCGCCGCCCCACCACCAAACTCAGTGAATCTGCCCTGCTCACCAACAGCAAAGACGATCCCAACCTCGCCGCGGAACTGAGAACTGAGATCGAGTCGGCCAACACGGTAGACCTCCTCTGCGCCTTCGTCCGCTGGACCGGACTGAGACTCCTCGAACCAGCTCTGCAGCAGCTCAAGGAGCGCGGCGCCAAGCTCCGGGTCATCACCACCACCTACATGGGCGCCACGGAGCGCCGCGCCATCGACGAACTCGTCAATCGTTACGGCGCCGAAGTGAAGATCAACTACGAAACCCAGGCCACCCGCCTCCACGCCAAGGCCTGGCTGTTCCGCCGCAACTCCGGCTTCGACACCGCCTACGTCGGCAGTTCCAACCTCAGCCAGGCAGCGCTCCTGGACGGCCTCGAATGGAACGTCCGGCTCAGCTCCGTCGGCACGCCCACCCTGCTGCAAAAGTTCGAGATCACCTTTGACAGCTATTGGGAACAGCGCGCCTTCCAGAGCTACGACCCCGAACGCGACGGCGAACAGCTCGATGCCGCCCTGGAACGCAACGGCGGCCGGCGGACAGCGGTACCCGGGGCAGCCACCGGCCTCGAGCTCCAGCCGTTCCTGCACCAGGAAGAGATGCTTGAAGACCTGGAAGCGGAGCGGCTCAAGGGCTTCAACCACAACCTCCTGGTCGCCGCCACCGGCACCGGCAAGACCGTCATCGCGGCGCTGGACTACAAGCGTCTCTGCGAAGCAGCGGGCAAGGACCTGAAGATGCTCTTTGTCGCCCACCGCCAGGAAATTCTCAAGCAGGCCATGCGCACCTACCGTGACGTCATGCAGGACGGCGCCTTCGGCGAACTCTACGTCGGGGAGCACAAACCCACGGAGTGGAAGCACATCTTCGCCTCCGTCCAGTCGCTGTCCGCCCTCGGCATCGACAAGCTGGAACCGGACTTCTTCGACGTCGTCGTCATCGACGAATTCCACCACGCCATGGCGCCCACCTACCGCCGGCTGCTGGATCACCTGCAGCCGCAGCAGCTCCTCGGGCTGACGGCGACGCCGGAACGCGGCGACGGCGTCGACGTCGCGAAGCAGTTCTTCGACGGCCGCACGGCCAGTGAACTGCGCCTCTGGGACGCCCTGGACGCCGATCTGCTGGTGCCGTTCCACTACTTCGGCGTCTCGGACGACGTCGACCTCAGCCAGCTGGAATGGAAGCGCCACAACTACGACACCGCGCAGCTGAACAACCTGTACACCGGCAACGACGCCCGCGCCGCCAAGGTGATCCGCGAACTCCGCGACAAGGTCACAAGCACCGAGCTGATGCGAGCCATCGGCTTCTGCGTATCCGTCCAGCACGCCCACTACATGGCCGAGGTCTTCAACCGCGCCGGCATCGCCTCCGTCGCGGTCGACGGGAGCACCGACGACGCCGACCGTGCGGCGGCGCTGAAACGTCTCGCCACACGCGAGATCAACTGCATCTTCGCCGTCGACCTCTTCAACGAAGGCCTGGACCTGCCGCAAGTGGACACCATCCTGATGCTCCGGCCCACGCAGAGCGCCACGATCTTCCTCCAGCAGCTGGGGCGCGGGCTGCGGCGTGCTGAGGGCAAGGCGGTGCTGACCGTCCTGGACTTCATCGGCCAGCAGCGCCGAGAGTTCCGCTTCGACCTGCGCTACCGGGCGCTCACCGGCTACGGCCGCAAGGAACTGGAAAAGGCTGTCGAGGACGAGTTCCCGTACCTGCCGTCGGGCTCGCAGATCGTGCTGGACCGGGTGGCTCAAAAGGTTGTGCTGGACAACATCAGGGCGCAGCTGCGCTTCAACCGCGCCCAGCTGGTCCGGGACATCGCCTCCCACGCCGAGACCGAACTGGAGGCCTACCTGGAGCGGTCCGGGAACGACGTGAAGTCGATCTACCGGTCCACCAGGGATTCGTGGACCGGCTACCTGCGCCAGGCCGGCCTGATCGAAGGGTTCTCGCCGTTGGAGACGGTCCTCAGCGGAAGGATTAAGGAGCTCTCCGATGGTGACGAGAAGAAGCTCCTCGGCCGGATGGCCGCGCTGATCCACGTGGATGACCCGGAACGCGCTGCGGCGTACTCGATGCTCGTCGGCGCCGGCGCGCCCGGCTACGCTGAGCTCGGCATGCGGGGACAGACGTTCGCCCGCATGCTCTTCTACACGCTGTGGGACGACGGCGGCGGGTTCCCGTCGTACGACGCCGGTCTGGACTACCTGCGCGGCTACCAGTTTGTCTGCAGCGAGATCCGGCAGATCGTGAAGCTCGGAGTGGCCGCGTCCCGCCATGCCGCCAAGGGCCTGGGTGCGGGGCTGCCGCACGTTCCGCTGCTGTCGCACGCGACCTACCGGCGTGAGGAGATACTGGCGGCGCTGCAGTACGGGTCGCTGGAACTCGGCAAGAACGTGCAGCACCGCGAGGGTGTGGCCTGGTGCCCGGCAACGTCCACGGACGCCTTCTTCGTCACGCTCAACAAGGACGATAAGAAGCACTCCGCCACGACGATGTACAAGGATTACGCCATCAGCCCAGAGCTGTTCCACTGGGAGTCGCAGAACGCGACCTCGCCCGGAAGTCCGACGGGCCGGCGGTATCTGGACCGGGCGGGGCATGGATCGAAGATCCTGATCTTCACCCGGGACACGTCAGAGGACGAGACCGGGCTGACTGTTCCGTACACATGCCTCGGCCAGGTGGACTATGTGCAGCACGCGGGGGAGAAGCCGGTTGCCATCACCTGGAAGCTGCATAGAACGATGCCGGCGGATGTGTTTGCGACTGCCGCTGCGGTGGCGCAGTAGCCTTTCCAAGGCCACTACCACTCCTGACCGATGTCACAGGTCAACCCATCCCTCTCGCGAACCGACGCGAATCATGTCTTGGACGCCTTCCCTATTCTGAGGCGCAAGGACGAAGCCGTATTCGGAGAGTACCGCACCAAGCTCCTGGTCCTCGAGGCGTACGATGCCATACAGCTAGCCATCGACACGGGGATCCCCTTCCAATCCAAGATCAACCCGCCGCCCGGCCAGGGCGCTCGCCACCCCGCCAAGGAGCTTTTCGCATGAACGAGAACGTTGACTGGACCCGCTTCATCGAGTTCGCCGGAAAATTCATGGAATCAGTGGACCTCGACGCAGAAGAGAACCTTTACAAGAAGGAACTGGCCTTCAAACTGTCAGATGTCAGAGAAGAATTGCTGGCCGGGGATCCTGAGTGGCACCCACACTTTATTCGTGCCCTGCGGCCGACGAACCTCGTCAACTACAGAACCATCGGTGCCATGGACACGCTGGATGATGCTTCGTTGCAGAACCTGCAGACTCTCTTGACGAGGTTTTGGTTGGTGGCGCCCGAAACAGAGAAGCTGAATGCCTTGGTCGCCGGTCTGAAAGAGCTGAACCCTCGGGAACTTTCTGACGGCATTGCCACCGGAGTGGGTTCCCTCCTGCTTATGGCCGTGGATCCGACCGAGTTCCCGCCTTACCGTCCCGAAACAGTCCGTCACTTTTGGAACATCATCGGTTTTGACTACAAAGAGGCCGTGCGGACCCCGCAAGGCCGCTATGACGCATTCCTGGACATCCTAGATCAGTTCCGGTCCGAACTGGCTGTTGCGGGGCTCGGCGACTTTGACCGCCTGGAGGCGCAAGGCATCATGTGGACGGTCTTGAACGTCGACCCAACTGACGAGTGGAACCCTGAGCAACTGGCGAGCTTCCGGCAGTGGCGTGGCGACAAGATTGGGGCCCCCAGATTGGGTACCGAAAGCGGTGAGGTCGAAAGATCGTTCGGCCCGGCTCCGGATGTGGAAGCGGCGGCCCAGTTGATCATCGACGCTGGAATCCTGGGTGAAACTTCGCCTTTCTGGCCCGGTGGTTGCTCGTGGACCCAAGAGAATGCCGATGACCTCATCCGGCGCATATTCGAGAATTTCGACGGTGGGACCGATTCGTTCATGGGAAAGATCGAGCGCCAACTCGCCGGAGCGCCTGTTGGCGTTTACGTTCTGGCCGCCGAATTTATGGCGATTCACATGCTTCCGTTGGTCAATGTGCGCGGAGATACCAAGATCTCCCGGGTTCAATCGCTGTTGGACTGGAGCGGTGCCAACCTTGAAATCCCAGACGCCCTTAGGAAAGGACTGAATGCGGAGGGGGCCTTCCATGGCGGAACCGGATTCAGCGTCCGGATGTGGCGACATTTCTGCTGGCTGGCGCGCTTCGTGCTCGAGGTCAGAAAGCGATCAGCGGAGACCCTATCCGCGGATCTGGGTGATCCTGAACGGTTCGCCCTACTGACGGAGAGCGTGCCCGATGACCCGTTGGGCATAAAATATTCCCTTGAATACTTGACCTGGCCCTCCTACTTCGAACCCATAACCAGCCGGACCCACAGGACCAAGATTCTGAAGGCGTTTGCCACGGAAATCGGGGGCATCACCGGCTCAACGGACCCCGAGATTGCTTTCGACCTCCATCGGCTTCGACGGGTTCACGAAGCTGAAGCCGCAGGGGGCCAAGTCGACTGGTATCAGGAGCCCTACGTCAGCCGCTGGATGCCACAGGCGGCAGATAGTAGCCAGCGCGCCTGGCTGGTCCGCCAGAGCCAGTCCGGTACTGCGATGCTCTCGACATGGCTGGACGAAGGTTTTGTGTCCGTTCCTGCCCAGCATTTGGGCTCTCCGGAGCCTGGATCCCCTCTCCAGCAAATCGAGGCGGCCGTCAACAGCGGCTACCAACACATCGAGTATTCCGAACGTCGGCTGCGCGCGCAGGAGTTTCATCGGTTCCTGAGCCAGATGAAACAAGACGACCTTGTCGCCAGCCTATTGGAGGACAAGCTCTACCTGGGCGTCATCACCGGTCCGGCGGAGTACTTCGATGAGCCCCTGTCCCGGTTGCGACGGACGGTGGTCTGGCTTAGCACGCCGTTCGGCAAGGACGCGGTTCCGGATCCAGTGCTCACGCTTCTGGCCGAGCAGGGATCCGTTGTGGACCTTACCGAGGCACTATCTGTGATTGCAGACCTGTACGCCTCCGAACCGAGTGCGGTGGACCTTCCAGACCTGGAAGCGCCAAAGCCGAGCGCCGCCGTCGTGCCCGTTCTTAAGGGCATCAGTGAAGACTTTGCCGCAAGCATCCACCTGCAGCAGAGTGCGCTTGAGGAAGTAGTGCGCTTGCTGCAGACCAGGCAGCAGATCGTCTTCTATGGTCCTCCTGGGACGGGGAAAACATATATCGGCAAGAAGCTGGGGGAGTACTTGGCCGGGGAAGAACATGCCGACCACGTCAAGACCGTCCAGTTCCATCCTTCATACGCCTATGAGGACTTTTTCGAGGGTTACCGGCCGGCCAAGTCTACGGACGGTAGCGTCGGCTTCAGCCTCGAACCGGGTCCGCTGCGCCGGATCGCGGCAGAGGCGGCGGCGGACGGCAACCGCGACAAGCCGTATTTTCTGATCATCGATGAGATGAACCGAGGCAACCTAGCGAAGATTTTCGGGGAATTGTACTTCCTGCTCGAGTACCGCAAGGAGCGGATCAATCTTCAGTACAGCCCGGACAAGACGTTTGCACTGCCACCGAACCTGTTCATCATCGGAACGATGAACACATCGGACCGGTCCATCGCCATGGTGGATGCCGCGATCCGTCGACGCTTTGCATTTGTCGAGCTGCATCCCCAGGAAGGGATGATCGCGGGGCTGCTCGAACGCTTCCTCAAGGCCAGGGGCAAGCCCTCGCTGAGGGCCGATCTCCTGAATGCTTTGAACAATGAGATTGAGGACACGAACCGCGACCTGATGATCGGGCCGTCCTACTTCATGAAGCCCCACGCTGAGACGGATGAAGGACTCGAAGAGATCTGGAAATACGAGCTGCTGCCGCTGCTCGAAGAACAGTATTTTGGACGTCTGAAGCGGAACCAGGTCCGGGAGAAGTTCGGGCTCGCGGCCATGCGCCGGAAGGCGGCGAGCTCGGTTGGACCGGTGGATCTCTCTTTGGAGTCTGTTGAGCAGGTGCTGGATGGTGAGGGCACCGAGGAGCTCGAGGAGCTGTTGACGGATTCAGAAGACACGGCCTCCTGATGCTCAGGTCGATCGTCCTCGACGAGCTGCAAGGTTCGGCTGATGCAGTTGAGCTGGATCCGGAAGTCGCCGCGACGCTCCGGGACACCGGGCTGGTTACGGTGCTACCTGCTCACGGCGGATTGTGGACAGTGCTTCCCGCCGGAACTGTGGGGGCTGTCCAGGTGGGGAACCTTCTAGTCGAGGTCACGCCAAAAAAGAAGGTCGGACTAAGTCGACTGTTGTTCCTGCTCGGCTACGCCGCGAACCCGGGCTTCCGGCCGGAAGACGTTGCGGGCATCGAAGACTCCGACCTGTTCGCCGCCCTTGGCGAATCCCTGGTCCGCCAGGGGTTGCGGGCGCTGGAACGCGGTGCACTCAATGGCTACGTCCACGTTGAGGACGCCCTGCGGACAGTCCGAGGGCGGATCCGTGTGGGCGACCAGATGACCCGCCGCCCCGGCATGCTCCTGCCATTGGAGGTCGCCTACGACGACTTCACCGTGGACATCCCCGAGAATCGAATCTTGCGGGCTGCCATACGCTTGATGATGCAGGTCCCGAGGCTTTCCCACGACGTGCGATGGAAGCTGGCCCACTTGGATTCCAAGCTCGACGGAGTCTCGGAGCTACGATTTGGGGCGCCATTGCCGGCGTGGAAGCAATCCCGGCTCAACGCACATTACGTTCCGGCGCTTCGGCTGGCAGAGATCATCCTGCGGAATATGTCTGCCGAGGCCGGTTTGGGGCGCTACTCCGTTGCCTCCTTCGTCGTTAACATGGCGACGGTTTTTGAGGACTTTCTGACGACAGCACTGAAGGAGGCGCTTGAGAGGTATCCGGGGGAGACCGTCGGGCAGTATCCGGCGTTCCTCGACGAGGCGGTGCCTATCAGGCGCCGAGGTGACCGAGTACGAATGTTGGTCGACATCGTCCATTCCATCGATGGAATCCCTGCGATGGTTTTCGATGCCAAATACAAAGCAGCATCTCCGTCCGGCGCCTACCCAAACGCGGATCACTATCAAATGCTGGCTTATTGCACTGCGCTGGATGTCCAGACGGCGTGGCTTGTCTACGCAGGACCAGGGCAGGCCCGGGTGCGTCGTATTAGAAACTCAGAGGTTTCCGTCGTGGAGTACCCTATCGACCTTTCGCAATCGCCGGACGATCTGTTGGCGCGAGTGCAGAAGCTGTCCATGGCGGCATTCAAGAAATGGCGTGTCAGCCAGAGAAACGCTTCGCTGAGCGCGTCGTAGGTCTTTGGCTGGACCCGGTTGGCGGCCAGCACTGCTCATGGCGACTGCCCTCGCTGAGGGCCCGAGGTGGGGCCCGAGGTGGGGCCCGCCGTCGACGTCGAAGCGCATCGGTCCGCCGTCAATGCCGGACGCCACCGCCGTCGTCGTTCAACGCCCCAAAGAGGTCCCGGGCTGCTCGTCGATGCCGCACCAGCCGGCGATGAAGAGGGCGATGCTCTTGGTGATCCGGCGGATGGATTCAACCGAGACCCGCTCGTCGAACCCGTGGATCGCCTCCGAAACGGGCCCGTACACCAGCGCCGGCGTGTTGGCGTAGAGGGTGAAGACGCGGCCGTCGAGGTAGCCCGGCGTGGTGAAGCTTTCCAGGTCCCGGCCGAACACCCGCGCGTGCGTGCGCTCCAACATGGCCTCGGCGTCGCTGCCCGGTTCCAGCACGTAGCCTTCCGAGAAGAACCCGGTCTTTTCTCCAACAGCGCTGATCGGGGCTGGCCCGCTGCCCAGGGACGCGAGGCACTCCTGGAGTTCGGACCAGGCCTGCTCGGCGCTCATGCCCGGATAGATCGCCGCCCGCACATCCAACTCGCACCAGGCCGGAACGCTGGAGGGCCAGTCCCCGCCCGCGATCCCGCCGAAGTTGAAGTTGATGGGATGGTCCAGGTCTTCGAAGTAGCGGTGCTCGCCCCGGTCCGCGTTCCACTTTTCCTCGACCTCACGCAGCGCGGACATCGCCGTATACGCGGCGTCGATCGCGTTGAAGCCGGAGCCCATCTCGCGCGGATGGGTCGGGTTGCCGGTGACCCTGACCTTGAACCAGAGCACGCCCACATTGGCGCGCACCAGCATGTCCTCCTCGGGCTCAGGGATGATGACGGCGTCGGCGCCATAGCCGCGCATCAGCGCGGACAGGGAGCCGTTGCCGGTGCATTCCTCCTCGACGACGGACTGGAAGTGGATGCGGCCGGCCGGCTCAAACCCGGCGGCGCGGACGGCGTCGAAGGCGAAGAGGTTCGCCGCGAGCCCCGCCTTCATGTCGCCTGCGCCGCGGCCGTACATCCAGCCGTCGATGATGGGCGCGTCCCAGGGGTAGCGGGACCAGGCCTCGGACGGGTCCTCGGGGACGACGTCGATGTGGCCGTTGAGGATGAGCGACCGGCCGCGCTCGGCGGCCGGACGGTACGTGCCCACCACGTTGGTCATCCCGTCATAGGACACCGTCACGGGCCCGAAGCCCTCATGGGCGGACAGCTCCTCTACGTTCAGCTCCCACCGGTCCATCTCCAGGCCGCGGCCGGCCATGGCCCCGTACATCAGGTCCTGGGCGCTGCCCTCACGGGTCCGCAGCGACGGGTGTTTAACCAGGTCCTGGGTGAAGGACAGCTGCGCGTCGAACGCGGCGTCGACGGCTTCCAGGATGCGACGGGTTTGGTCGTCACTGAGCATGTTCGTCTCCTAACGAGAAGGGAGCCGTCCGCCGGACGGCTCCCCGCTTGTGGTGGTTGAGCATTCGTATGAGGTTGAGACGCGGCCTGTGGTCCGCGGCCCATGGCCTCAGCTGCTGGTGACCAGCTGCTTATCCTGTACGCGCAGGCGCTCGCCGAAGAACCCGCCCACGGCGGTGAGCAGCGAGATGATCATCAGGATCAGGGCCGCGCCCCAGGACTGGTTGCCGGAGACGCCCAGCATGGCGGTGGCCAGCAGCGGCATGAAACCGCTAGTGGCGCCGGCGATATTGTAGCCAAGGGCCACGCCGGAGTAGCGCAGCTTCGGCGGGAACAGTTCGGTCAGCAGGGCGCCGTTCACGGCGTACGCCACCGCGATGAGCATGATGCCGATGGTGATGGCCAGCGTGATCATCAGCGGGGATTTGGTGTCGATCATCGCGAAGAGCGGGAATGCCGTGACGGCGCTGACGATGCCGCCCCACATGGTGACCTTGCCGGGGCCGATCTTCTCGGCCAGCCGGCCCATGAGGAACGTGACACCGATCTGGGCCACGGCGGCCACCAGCGTCGCGTTGACCATGACGCTGCGGTCCACCTTCAGGGTGTTCGCGCCGTAGCTCACCACGAAGGTGGTGATCATGTAGAAGCCGCCGACGCCGAGCAGCGCGGCGAGGATTGCCACCAGCAGGCGGCCGCCGGCATGGCGGAACACGTCCAGGGCCGGGACCTTGGAGGTTTCGCCCATTGCGAGGAGGTCCTTGAAGATGGGGGATTCCTCGACCTTGAGGCGGATCCACAGCGCGATGCCCAGCATCGGGAAGGCCAGCAGGAACGGGATGCGCCAGCCCCAGGCGTCAAACGCATCGGACGGGAAGAGCAGGACCAGCGAAAAGGCGCCGGAGGCCAGCAACGTCGCAACCGGCGAGCCGAGCTGGACCAGCGCGGCGTAGCGGCCGCGCTTTTCGACCGGAGCATGCTCGACGGCCATGGTCACGGCGCCGCCCCACTCGCCGCCGACAGCCAGACCCTGGACCAGGCGCAGGACGGCCAGCAGGGTGGGCGCGGCCAGGCCGACGCTGCCGAAGTCGGGCAGCAGGCCGATGAGGGCGGTGGCGGCGCCGATCATGACGATGGTCATCAGCAGCGCCGGCCGCCGTCCGTAACGGTCACCGATATAGCCGAAGATGACGGCGCCGATCGGACGGGCTGCGAAGCCGACGCCGAAGGTGGCAAAGGAGGCCAGCAGGGCCGCGGTGGGGTCCATGTTCGTGAAGAAAAGCCGGTTGAAGACCAGCGCCGCGGCGGTGCCGAAGAGGTAGTAGTCGTACCATTCCAGCGCGGTCCCGACGAAGGCGGCGCGGGCAATCTTGCCTGCGTCCTTGCCGGAAACGACCGGCGGAGCACCTGCGGCGGGGGAGAGTGAATGTGAGGTGGTCACTGCGTGAGCCCTTTCGAGCGGGGTTGAGTTCTGCATCTCGGATCCCGCGGCGGTCGAAAGGCCGTGGCCTGTACTGCTGCGGTGGTTACATTCGAGAGTAAGTGAGTGATAACGCCCTGAACAATGACAATATCCACCCATTTTTAGCCTGCCGGTTGGTCATATTCACAAATCAATCAGTAAATTCGCTGTAGCGGCTGAGGGCTACGAGGGCGCGTGCGGCCTCCGCCGGCACGGTGAGGTCCAGGCCGATGACCTCGTGCAGGCTGTGCAGGCGGTTGACCACGGTGTTCCGGTGGCAGAACAGCTCCTCCGACGTTTCCTTAATGGATCCGGTGCGTCCGTAGCTGCGGGCCACCTGCAGCAGGCGCTGTCGTTCAAGCGGCGTGCACCTGTCCAGGGCTTGCCGTATCGGGGCGGAAAAGCCTGGGAACTTCTGCTCCAGGTGGCCGCCGGCAATTCCCATCCACGCGTCCTCCATGGTCACCAACCGTGCGCCTGTGCGCTTCTGTTGTGCCAGCACCAGCGCCGACGCGGCTGCCGCGGGGACGGCAGCCAGCCCCTCCACGCCGGGCACATATCCGGCGGGGAAGCCCGGCCCTTCCTGTTGCCACGTCCGTTCCTTGCGCTGCTGGCGGAAGAGGTACAGGGCTCCGGTGTTCTCGTACGCATAGGTGCGGTGGTCCGCCTCGAACTGCCGCTGGGCCTGCGCCATGGACTCTGAAGTCACTGCTAGCACTTCGAAGGTCCCGGTGGCCTGCACCCCGAGGGCCGCGGCAAGGTCCTGGACTTCGGCGGAGCCGCCCAGCTCCGCGTTGAACAGCCGGGAAAGCAGGCGCTGCCGGTACAGCTGCTGGTTGCGGGCCAGCCGGGCCTCTTCCTCGGCATAGGCCTGCTGGATGCTGCTCACATAGCCTTCGACGACGTCCAGCACCCGGTCCATGTTGGCCACCAGGACGCCGATCCCTTTGACTCCTGCGACCCGCTCCAGCCCCTTCCAGAGGACGCGGAAGTCGTTGCGGATCGCTTCCAGGAATGCGTCCAAGGGGACGCCCTGGCGGGCCCGGCGGGCGGCTACCTCGCGGGGGAGGGCCTGCAGGTCCGGGGGAAGCTCCAACCCGGCCATCTGAAACAGGAACATGTCCATGGTGTCAGCCGCGGTCCGGTAGACGTCGTCCGTTGGCACCAGTGCCTCACCGTAGGAAATGCCGGCGAAGCGCTCCAGGAAGTCGCTCACCAGCAGGGAGCGCTCCTTCCACAGGCTCTCCAGCAGCTCGGTCCATTCCGGTTCGGTGGGCAGGCCCGGACGGAACTCCCGGAAAGTCGCGCCGGAGGACGTCGCGGCGCCACGATCATGTGCTGTCATGCATCCATTTTATGCAAAAGCCTAAGATTTGTCCGCAAAGCGGCGTTCTATATCCATTGAAGCCAGCAATATTCCAGCGTTGAATGGATCGCAACCCCACATCCAGACCTTGGCCCGAACCCTCCGAACAACCCGGGGGCCACATCAAAGAGGATTTATGCCCGTCGATCTCCTGATCCGCAACGCCCACATCCTGACCCAGGATGCCTCCCGCCCCAAGGCGACAAGCCTGCTCATCCACGACGGGAAAATCTTCGACGTGGATCCGGACTCCGATCTTGCCAGCCATGCCGTCCGGACCATCGACGCCGCCGGAATCACGATTGTTCCCGGGTTTAACGACGTCCATGCGCACAGCGTGTGGTTCGGCCTCGGGCTAATGGAGGCCAATGTGGGGGCGGCGGCAAGCCTGGACGAGGTGTACGACATCGTCGCCGAGGCCGCAGCCCGGACGGCTCCGGGCGAATGGGTGGTGGCGTCGGGATACAGCCCGCTGCTGCTCGGTGGCCAGCAGCCGGACCGCGACCGCCTCGATGCAGCAGCCGGGGGACGCCCGGTGTGGATCAAGCACTCCTCGGGCCACGCCTGTACCCTCAACGGTGCGGCGCTGAAACTCGTGGCCGCGAATGCCGACCTCACTGCCCCGATCGACGGCGGCGCCGTCGTCACGGGCGAAAACGGCCTGCCCACCGGGCTGCTGGAGGAAAATGCCATGCGGCTGGTGCAGGACATCCTGCTGCCCTATCCGCTGGAGACCATCGAGCGCGCACTGGACCTGGCGACGTCGCACTACCTGTCCGAAGGAATCACGAGCGTCACGGATGCCGGCATCGCCGGCGGCTGGATCGGCTACTCGCCGCGCGAGTTCGCGGCGTACCAGAACGCCCGCGACAAAGGGCTGCTCAGCGTCAGGATGCAGCCGATGATGGTCATGGATGCCCTGCACGATGTGCCGGGCCACGCCGAGGACCCTGCCGCCAGGACCCTCGACGCCGGAATCCGCTCCGGTCTGGGGGACGACTGGCTGCGTCTGGGCCCGGTCAAAATCTTCAGCGACGGTTCGCTCCTGGGCAGTACGGCCTTCATGACCGAGGAATATGTCGGCTGCACCCACAACCACGGCTACCTCCAAATGGACGCGGATCAGCTGCGCGAATCAGCGCTCGGGGCCTACCGGGCGGGCTGGGCGCTTGCGATGCACGCGATCGGCGACCACGCCGTTGACCATGCGATTGACATCATCACCGAGGCGCAGGACAACTACGGGTCCAATTCACAGCCCAACCGGATCGAGCATGGCGGCGTGGTGCGCCCTGACCAGCTCGACCGCATCGCCGAGGCCGGCATCGTGCTGGTCCCGCAGCCGCACTTCATCACCGAGTTCGGCGACGGCATGGCCCGCCTGCTGGGCCCCAAGCGCACCTCCTGGTCCTATCCGGCAAAAAGCCTGTTAGAGCGCGCGATCACGCTGCCGGGAAGCTCGGACCGCCCCGTCTCCAACGGCAGGCCGCTGCACGTCATGCAATCCTTCGTCGAGCGGCTGACCCCTTCGGGTGAGGTCTACGGCCCGGACGAAAGGATCACGGCAGCTGAGGCGCTGGCCGCCTACACCACGGGGTCTGCCGCCGCGACGGGAACAGGCCACATCAAGGGGCAGCTGGCGCCAGGGTACTTGGCGGACCTGGTGTTCCTCGACCAGGACCCCACCGCCGTCGACCCCTCCAACATCGCAGCCACGCAGGTGCTGGCCACCATGGTGGGCGGACAGATCCGTTTCGGCGCGGAAAATCTACCCACGCCGGTCCGCGTCGCAGACCTGGAAGCAGCACTGACAGGGAAGGAAACCCCATGAGCACTACCCCCGAGCAGTTCCTTGCAGACTTCGCCACGATGTCCGGCTTCGGTGCCACACCCGGCGGCGGCGTGGACCGGCAGGCGGGAACGCCGGCCGACCACGCCACCCGGGCGTGGTTCAGCCAATGGCTGACCGAGCACGGCTACACCGAAACAGTGGACCAGGTAGGCAACCAGTTCGGCACCGTGGAACTGGTCCCCGGCGCCCCCTACGTGCTGGTCGGATCGCACCTGGACTCCCAGCCGCTGGCCGGCCGGTACGACGGGGCCTACGGAGTGCTCGCGGCGGCGCATGCGGGCGCACGCGTTGCGGCGGAAGCCCGGGCCGGAAAGCTCGATCCGGTCTACAACCTGGCCGTGGTGAACTGGTTCAACGAGGAAGGCAGCCGCTTTGCGCCCAGCATGATGGGAAGCGCGGTCTTTACCGGGAAGCTGCCGCTGGATGACGCGCTGGCGACCCCCGACCCCGCCGGAACGACCGTAGCGCAGGCCCTGGCCGCAGGGCACCGTGCCCCGGACCGGAACGCTCCGGTCCTCGCCCAGGTTGCCCGCTACGCGGAGATCCACATCGAGCAGGGCAGGAACCTGGAGGAGAGCAGTACCCAGGTGGGGATCGTGGACCGCACCTGGGCCGCCAGCAAGTACCGGGTCACGGTGGACGGAGCCCAGTCGCACACCGGCGCGACCCGGATGGAGGACCGCCGTGACGCCCTCTACGGCGCGGCGCTGGTCATAGCGGCCGCGCGTGAACTGGCCGCGGAATTCGAGCCCGGGCTGCTGCACACCTCGGTGTCCGAGCTGTATGTCCTGCCGAACTCGCCGGTCACCATCGCCCGGCAGGTGGTGATGAACCTGGACCTGCGCTCGCCGGACGAGTCCGTGCTGGGCCTCGCCATGGAACGTCTGGGCAAGAGGATTATCGACCTTGAAGACTGCTCCCGCACGGACATCCGTCTGGACCTGACGCACAACTGGGGTGTGGTGTCCTACCAGCCCAAGGGAGCGGCGCTCGGCAGGGCCAGCGCAGAGAGCCTGGGCTACAGCCACGCGGACGTGATGACCGTCGCCGGGCACGATTCGACCAATATGAAGGACGTAGTTCCGACCGTGATGCTCTTCGTTCCCAGTGTGGAGGGCATCTCGCACAACGAGGCCGAGTTCACGCACGACGACGATGCGTTGCGCGGCGTCGAGCTGCTCACCGAGGTCACGCGGCGGCTGGTCCGCGGCGAACTGGCAGAGGACTAACGGCGCGACGGGGGCCGGTCACCGGCGTCAGCGGGCCGCGATGTGTGCCGCCACGAACTCCGCATCATCGCCCAGAACCGACAGGGTGGCCGACAGGTGCTTGGTGAGCCAGGGGAGGCCCACGGCGTAGAGACCCGGGACCTCGGTAACGCCGCCGCTGTGCCGCGGGTAGTTCCACTCGTCGAGCACCGGCACGTCGAGGAATCCGAAGTCCATGTCGTAGCCGGTGCACCAGATGATGGAACTGATGCCCTCGGCGGAGAGGTCAATGCGGGCTCCTGAGTCCGTCGGAAGCCAGTCGTCCGCCGGCACAGGCTCGGCGGCCGGTGCGTCGATGCCCGCGGCGGCGATGTAAGCGTCGGCCATCCGTCCCAGCCGCTGCCCGAACCCCGCCTCCACGAGGGCGAGGCGCGCGGGGAGGTCGTCGCTGAAGACGAGGCCGCCGTCGTCAGTTCCCTCAAACCGGCCGTGCAGCTGGACGCCCCGGCGGCCGAGGTCCCTGACGTGGATGCTGTGGCCGCCGCCGTTGCCGGAGATCAGCGGGTTGCACGCAAAGCGCGCCGCGGGGGAGGGGAGGTGGTCCGTCTGGAGGCCGTTGATGCCGTACTCGGGGCCGTGGAGGTTGACCTGCAGGATCCAGTAGAAGACGTCCTGGCCGCGGTATCGGCGCGGAGCCTCGGGGCAGGACGAAACCGACAGGTGGACTTCCCGGCCGGCGTCGAGCAGGTCCTCCGCGATCTGGCCGCCCGACTGGCCGGTGCCCACCACCAGCACGGCGCCCGCCGGGAGCTGCTGCGGGTTGCGGTAGTCGTGGCTGTGCAGTTGGCGGACATCCTGCGGGATGGCGGCAGCGGATGCCGGGATCCGCGGGAGCTGGAACGCGCCGTTGGCGAGGACCACGTTCCGCGCCTGCCAGCGGCCGTCGCTGGTGTCCACGGCGAACCCGCCGTTGGCCGGGCTGACCCGCGTCACGTCCGTGCCGAGCCGGACCGGGGCGGCGATCCTGGCGGCGTAGTCCCGGAGGAGCCCGATCACCGTGTCGCGGGGGAGGAAGGCGTCCGGTTCGGGACCGTCATACGGCATGCCCGGCATCACGCAGGAGAAGTTCGGGGTGTTCAGGTAGAACGAATCCCAGCGGTCCTGCCAGGCGCCGCCGAGCGTGTCCCGACGCTCCAGCAGCCGGTGCCCGACGCCGTGCCGGGTCAGCCAATAGCTCGTCGCCAGGCCGGCCTGCCCCGCGCCGATCACCAGGGTGTCGACGTGGTCCGGGTGTTCGGCGGGGGAGGGCATGGCTACTGCTTCGCGGTCTTCGCCTTGGGAGCCTTCGGCGCCTTGGCGGCCTTCGGCGGCAGCCCGGCGACATGCTCGAACGCTTTCTCCACCCAGGCCCTGGCCCTGGCGCGGGCGTCGGGCTCGGCGCCGTTGGCGTCGTCGTCGGCGTTCCAGGCCTCCGGCAGCCCGGTGTAGCCGCCCATCGGGCGCTCGGCCGGGCCGAACGGCACGGTCCGCTCCGTGCTTTCGAGCAGTTTCTGGTCAGCCTCGGCCAGCTTCACGCCGATGGTGGGGCCGAACAGGCCAGCGAACATGTTGCCGTTCACGAACGCCCCGAGGTTTCCGAACATGGGCTTGATGACCACCTCGGAAAGGTCGGGCACCACCGAACGGAAGTGCTCCTTGTCGGCGTCGGACGCTTTCGGCATTTCCATGGGTTTTCTCCGGAGGCTGATGCTGCAGGGACTGGTCTTCCTGCAGGATATGCCCAGGACCGCATGGGGTACAGGCGGCGTTACAGCGCCGGTGCCGGCGTCGTACTTGCCCGGGCAGGCGTGCGGGAGCCGATCCTCCAAATGTAACGAACTGGTAACATGGGACGGATGCCGAATCAGTCTAGACAAGCACGAGTCACGCAGTTGGACGGCTTGCGCGGGATCGCCGCGTTAATCGTCGTCGCCTGCCATGCGATCTCCACCCTCCCGGAAATCGGGCGAGTGGTCTCCAGCGACCGGTCCGCCGGACTCAGTAGCGCGGAGATGTGGGCGGTGTTCTCCCCGCTGCATCTGCTGTGGAACGGCACCCCTGCGGTCCACGTCTTCTTTGTGCTCTCCGGCTTCGTCCTGATCCTGCCGTTCACCCGGGCGGCGGCGGTGACCCGCTGGGCGCCGTACTACGCCAAGCGGCTGCTCCGACTTTATGTGCCGGCCTGGGCCTCGCTGGCCGTGGCGGTCGCGCTGATCGCGCTCATTCCCCGTACTGTCTCGCCGCAGCAGAGCCCCTGGGCGGACATGTACGTGATCCAGCCGAGCGTGGCCCAGGTGGCCAAGGACGGCCTGCTCCTGCTGAACGCCAGCACCATCAACACCCCGCTGTGGACCCTCAAGTGGGAGGTCGCGTTCTCCCTCCTGCTCCCGGCCTACGTCTTCGTCGCCCTCCGCTGGCGGCGGCTCTGGCACCTGAAACTCGGCGTCGCCCTGGCCCTGGCCGTGCTGGGCGGTGTGCAGCACGTGGACTGGCTGACCTACCTGCCGATCTTCGCCATCGGCGCGATCATCGGCGTCGAGCGCGACCGGATCCGCGAGCTGACCCGGTCCTGGCCGCGGCTGGTCTGGCTCCCGGTGGCCGCCGCCGGGCTGGTGCTGGCCAACGCGGAATGGTTCAGCCGAGACCGGCCGGTCCTCGGGGTCGAGGCACTCGTTACCGTCGGTGCGACGCTGATCGTCCTGGTGTTCCTGCTGTGCGGCTCGGCGAAGAAGCTCGGAGACACCGCCGCCGCGCAATGGCTGGGCCGGGTCTCCTTCAGCCTCTACCTGGTGCACCTGCCGATCATCCTGGCCGGCGTCACCTTGCTCCGGTCCGTCTCGCTGCCGCTGGCGCTCGCCGTGTCCGTGGCCGCCTCCTTCGTGGCCGCCGCGCTGTTCCACCGCTACGTGGAACGGCCCTCCCAGCGGCTCTCGATCGCCGCCGGACGCGCCGTGGAGCGCCGGTTCGGCCGGGGTGTCCGGGTTGAGCGCCCGGAGCTTCAGCCCGTCCGGGAGCTGGCGGACGCGGGGGCGGGCCGCCGGTAGCGGACTCGGGAGCCGGCCGCCGTTGGGAGTCTGCAGCAGCCAGCTCACCCTCACTGAACCGCGGGCTAGGATCGCGCTATGGGGACTGCAGAGGACTACTTCGAGGGGCCGCCCACCGGACTGCCGACGCCGATGGCGCGCGGCACTGCCCTGTACCGGCCGGACACCGGCCCGCCCGTCCCGGTCCGGCATCTGGGCGGCTATGCGCCCTTTGTTGAATTCAGCGCCGGCCGCGGTGAGCGGGCCGAGGAGCTGGCCGCGGACCCCGGCCGGCTGATCCGGTTCCTTCGGGCGTCCGGCGCCGAGCTGGAGAACGACGGCGGCCTCCGGGCCGCGGCCGCTATCTTTGCCGGGAACACCATCGCCGCGCTCAGGCCCGACGGGTGCTGGACTGCCTACGAAAGTGCCCCGCCCACGGTGGGAAACCGGGAGGCGGGGTTCGAACCCGACCGGCTGCTCGCGGCGCTGGCCAGCGCCGACGATGAAGCCGTGAGCGGCCTCCTGTCCAAGCTGTCGGACTGGGCCCAGGAGGAACCCGACCCGGGACCGGCCCCGCGCCCGGTCCCGGTACCCCCGCCGGCCGGCGCTTCCCGCTACCTCCGCCCGCCGCTGCCGGCGTCGACGTACCACTCCGCCGCGGGGGAGGCCCTCCACTACGGCCGGCGCTGGGGTGCCGACGGCCCGGATCCCGCGTCCTACGGCGTCGAGAGCCACCCCGAGCGTTTCGCCGGGCTGCACGCCGTCGCCCAGGCCCTGGTCGGATACCTCGCCGCCGAGTACGACGTCGACATCGACGAGAAGCCGGCCCATGCCGGGGAGCTGCTGCGGGAAGCCTCGGACGTCCGGCGGGCGGTGCGGGTCACGCCACGGAGTGCGGTGGCGGCGCCCCTGACGCTTGTGCTGACCGGCTATCCGGGCGTCATGGTGCACGCCGGGGTGCTGCACGACTTCCCGTTCCCGGCCTGCGGCTGCGATGCGTGCGACGAAACCGCCGGGTCAACCGCTGACCGGCTGGAACAATTGGTGCTCGCGGTCGCAGCCGGCGGCTACAGCGAACGCTACCCGGTGGGCCGGCGCCGCTGGAGCGAGTACGCGCTGACCGCCGTCGACGGCTCCGGTGCGGAAAGCGGCCGGGGCGAACCCGGCACCCTGGACGCCTCCCGCCTGGCGGACGCGGAGCTCCGGCTGCGGAACCTGACCGGCGGCTGGGCTCCCTGGCCGCCGCGCCGCGGCTGACGCCGAACGCCGGTGCCGTGCGGGCGAAGCGTCCCAGGATCGGGTTTTGGCTGCCCGGGGCTGCGGGTCACAGCGCGGGTGGGTGTCAGTACGCCCCCGCCCCGGCCGTGGCAACCTCCTGGTCCTGCTCGATGGTCCCCGTCGACACCCCAATCGCGCCCATGATCTTCCCGTCACGGACCAGCGGAATGCCGCCGGGGAACACCACCAGGCGCCCGCCGTGGGCGTCATTCAGGCCGTAAATCGGGCCGTGTGGGCGGGTGGCTTCCTGCAGGTGCCCGGTCTCACACTGGAACGCGATCGAGGTGTAGGCCTTGTTGATCGCGATGGTGATGGAACCGATGTTCGCCCCGTCCATCCGGGCGTGGGCCTTCAGGTTCCCGCCGGCGTCGACGACGGCAACGTCCATCGGCTGGCCGATCTCGGTAGCTTTCTTCGCGGCGGCGGCAATGACGCGCTGCGCTTCTTCGAGGGTGATGGTTTCCAGGACGGTTCCGTCGGCCATGGCTCTAATCCTTTTCGCTGGGGGATAGTGGGCCAACTCAAACACGAGGCGCGGGTCACACGACAGGTGGGGATGACCCCCAAGCCGGCATGCGGGTTTCCCCCCGTACCCGAGACGGAGAAGCTCCCCTAGCGTGGCAGGTAGCCAACCTAGGAGGTTTCCATGGGTGTAGTGCCCCTGAAGGACATAGTCGATCCGGCCTTTGCAGCCCGCTACGGCGTGCCGGCCATCAACATTTTCAACGACCTGACCATGGAAGCGGTCCTCGCCGCCGCCGAAGAGGCGAACTCCCCGGTCATCCTGCAGACCTCGGTCAAAACGGTCCGCAGCATCGGCTCCCGCCAGCTGTTCGACATGTGGCAGTCCCTGACTAGCGGCATCCACGTCCCGGTGACCCTGCACCTGGACCACTGCCCGGACCGGGACGTCGTCACCGAATGCCTCAAGGCCGGCTGGAACTCCGTGCTCTTTGACGCCTCCAACCTCCCCGTGGAAGAGAACCAGCGCCAGACCATCGAGGTGGTCGCCGAGGCACGCCGGTACGGCGCCCAGGTGGAAGGCGAGATCGAGGCGATCACCGGCGTCGAGGATGACCACGGCTCCGACGACGTCGCCCAGCAGCAAAGCCTGGACACCGCCCTGAACTTCATCGACGCCACCGGGATCGACGTCTTCGCCCCCTCGATCGGCAACGCGCACGGCTCCTACAAGGCCGCTCCCGTGCTCGACGTCGGCCGCGTCACCGAAATCGTCGAGGCCCGCAACATCCCTATCGCCCTGCACGGCGGCTCCGGTCTGAGCCCGGAGCAGTTCGCGGACCTGATCGCCCGGGGCTGCGCGAAGGTCAACATTTCCACCGCGCTCAAGGAGACTTACATGCAGTCCTCCCTGGCCTTCCTCAAGCAGGCCGAGCAGAACAACAAGTGGGACCCGCCGTCGTTGTTCAAGCACACCCGCGCGGACATCGTGGCCATGGTGACGGAGCTGACCGGGCAGTTCGGCAGCGCCGGCAAGGGCGGCCGCTGATGCCGGCGCTTATCTTTGACTGCGACGGCGTGCTCGCGGACACCGAACAGCACGGCCACCTGCCGGCCTTCAACCAGACCTTCGCCGACTTCAACGTTCCCGTGCAGTGGAGCGCGGCGGAGTACGCGGACAAGGTGAAGATCGGCGGCGGCAAGGAACGGATGCGCAGCATCCTCACCCCCGACCTCGCCGACAGCCTGGGTCTGAAGGACGACGCAGCCGTGGACCAGGCCGTCCGGGCCTGGCACCAGCGCAAGACCGCCGTCTACAAGGAGCTCGTGGAAGCCGGTGTGATGCCCGCCCGGCCCGGCATCGCCCGGATCGTCCAGGAAGCGTACGACGCCGGCTGGACCCTCGCGGTGGCCTCCACCTCAGCGGAACCCGCCGTGCGCGCCGTCCTCACGCACGCCGTCGGCGAATCGTTGGCCGGGCACTTCGCGGTGTTCGCCGGCGACGTGGTGCCAAAGAAGAAGCCCGCCCCGGACATCTACCTCTTCGCGCTCAAGGAGCTGAACCTGGACCCGGACGAGGCAATAGTGGTCGAGGACAGCGCCAACGGCCTGCGCGCCGCGCTCGGCGCGGGACTGCGCACCCTGGTCACCGTCAGCGGCTACACCCGCGAGGAGGACTTCACCGGCGCCTCGCTCGTGGTCAGCTCGCTGGGGGAACCCAAATCCGGGGAGCCCAACTCCGGGGAGCCCGGCTCCGGGGAGCCGGGCGGGACCGCCGAGGTCCTCGCCAACCCGGCCGGCGTCGACGTCCCCGGCGCCGTGAACCTCGCGACGCTGCAGGCGATCCTGGCCCGGCCACGGCCCGGCACCGGAGCCGCCACCGGTGCCGCCACCGGCGCCGACAACCCAACCGCCCCTTCGACCCCGACGGAGACCCCATGACCGCCACCGATCTCGCCGACGTCGAGTACGTCGTCCACAGCCTCGCGCAAACCGCCGTCGACAAGGAAAAGGAGTTCGGCGACCTGGACGCCGTGGTGGGCGACGGGGACCTCGGCTACTCCCTGGCCCGCGGCTTCGAAAAGGTCCTGCATGACTGGGATTCCTTCAAGCGCGACGACGTCGCCACCTTCCTGCAGCAGATCGCCCTGGCGATCTCCTCCCGGATCGGCGGCACCTCCGGCCCGCTGTGGGGGACCGCGTTCCTGCGCGCCTCCGCCGCCGCCAAGGCGGTGGACACGATCGACGGCGCCGCGGCCGTCGCCATGCTGCGTGCCGCCGCCGAGGGCATCATGGCCCGGGGCGGCGCGAGCCTGGGGGACAAGACCCTGCTGGACGCGCTGGTCCCGGCCACCGACGAACTGGAACGCCAGCTCGCCGCCGGCGCCGGACCCGCCGAATGCCGTGCCGCGTTCGCCAAGACCGTCCGCGAATGCGCGGACGCCACCAGCACGCTCCAGGCCAGGCGCGGCCGGGCCAGCTACAGCGGGGAACGCAGCATCGGCTCCCCGGACGCGGGCGCCGTCGCGGTCGCCATCATCATCGAACACATCATTGAGGGCTGGGACCGGCGCTAGCCCTCGGCCGTCTTTTTTCATCAACCTGACCAGCACAACGACGTGGAGATCTCATGAAAAAGTTCCTCAATGACCCCAAGCAGTTCGTCCCCGAGATGCTCGAAGGCCTCGCCCTCGCCAACCCCGACACCCTCAAGTACGTCCCCGAATACAACCTGATCATGCGCGCCGACGGCCCGGACCAGAACAAGGTCTCGATCGTCCAGGGCTCCGGCTCCGGCCACGAACCCGCGCACGTCATGATCGTGGGCAAGGGCATGCTCGACGCCGCCTGCCCGGGCGATGTCTTCGCCGCACCGCCGTTCGACTACGTCTACGAGACCACCAAGATGATGGCCTCGCCCAAGGGCGTGCTGCTGCTGGTGAACAACTACACCGGCGACAAGATGGTCTTCGACATGGCCCAGGAAATGTCCTCCGCCGAAGGCATCGAGGTCAAGACGCTCTTCATCAACGACGACGTCTCCGTCGAGGACTCCACCTACACGATCGGCCGCCGCGGCGTGGCCGGGAACTTCTTCGTCATCAAGGCCGTCGCCGCCGCGGCCGAACGCGGCGCGGACCTGGACGAAGTCATCCGGGTCGGCGAGAAGGTCAACTCCGTAACCCGCAGCATGGGCGTCGCGCTGACCGCCTGCACACCGCCGGCCAAGGGCAGCCCGCTGTTTGAACTCGGTGAGGACGAGATCGAGATCGGCGTCGGCATCCACGGCGAGCCCGGCCGCCGCCGCGCCAAGATGATGACCGCCAACGAGATCGTCGAGGAGATGCTCACCCCGATCGTCCACGATCTGCCCTTCAGCGACGGGGACCGGGTGGCGCTCATGAT
This sequence comes from Arthrobacter sp. UYEF3, assembly GCF_040546245.1. Lineage (NCBI taxonomy): Bacteria > Bacillati > Actinomycetota > Actinomycetes > Micrococcales > Micrococcaceae > Arthrobacter > Arthrobacter sp. UYEF3. Next base: position 6,930 of record NZ_JBEPNK010000033.1, on the reverse strand, counting down.
CAACGGCCTCGGCGGCACCCCCATCAGCGAGCTTTACCTGCTCTACGGCCAGGCCCACAAGCGCCTCGCCGAACAGGGCATCACCGTCGGGCGCAGCTACGTGGGCGAGTACTGCACCTCCCTGGACATGGCCGGAGCCTCCATCACCCTGGTCAAGCTCGACGACGAAATCGAGTCGCTGCTAATGGACCCGGCCGAGATTCCAATCCGGGTGTTCTAGGCACTCCCGGGGGCGCCTGGAGCCCTTCACGACGGCGGAGCCGGTCACCTGTTGGTGGCCGGCTCCGCCGTTGGGAGACGGCTCTCCGCAGCTACTATTGTCCGCAGTTACTATTCTCTGCAGTTAGGCGGCCGGCTGGCGGGCGGCGTCGTATGAGGCTTCCGTAGCCTGCGCGCCCATCCATACGTGCCGGCGCCGGGCAGCGAATGCTCCAACGGGTCGAACCGGGTGGGCAGATCCGCCGTCCCGGGATCCAAGGTCAGCACCAAGGTGCCGAAACGCGTCCACCGCCCGGAGGGCCGGGCATGGTAGAGCCCAAGGGTCCACGGGGAGGTGCCCAGGGTTCGTCGGAAAGCGTCCGGGGCAGCGGGCAGGTACTTTCCCGATTTTTCCGGGCGGGCTGCCAACAGGACCGGACCCAAGGACCCCTTGTAGGGCATCAGCGAGGTCAGTTTGCAATTGCTGGCGTGCCGGTGGGCGGTGAGCAGTAACCGACCGGGCCACGACAGCCCTGTGGACGCCAGCAACACGTCAGCCCGGCTTGTTTCCGTGGCCACCCGAAGCGCCAGCCCGAGGATATCCGGCCAGCCCTGGGGCGTGCCGACCGACCGCGACAACCGGGCGCTCACCGCGTTGCTGCCGGGGGAGTCAACCCAGGCGATCCCGCTTTTTGTGGCCCCTGGGTGCCTTTGGATGATCCCCGTGAGCGCCACGCCCGTGGGGTGAATCGGCCGGTCCGGCCGCAGAGTCTTGAGGGCCTTGAAGACGGCGGACAATGCCAAACCGACGGCACCACTAAAAGGTTCGTTCATACGGTCTCCTCCGGCAGTCGGGCGCAAGTCCATGACGATTTCCAGTAAAGCATTTCTCGCCACCGCGGGAGACAGCCGTCGGCGTTCACGGCGTGAGCGGGCCCTGCAGGACGCGGCGCGCCAGGGCCGCGTCGCCTTCGATTGCCGCGGTGGCGGCGAGGTCGGTCCGGCCCCAGAGACCCAGGTACATCTCCCGCAGCGGGGACGTGATCGTGGCTGCGGCGGCCCCCTGGCCCAGTGTCCAGCTGTCCGCCCCGGGAACGTGGAAGCTCACCGTCCCGTGCGGGTCCGGCATCCGCTCGACCCGAAGCTGCCGCGGGGCGAGCATCGTGAGAATCTCGTCGATTCCGTCGAGCATGAAGTCCTCGGCGAGGGCGGGCGGCTCCTGACCGGACGCGAGGCAGGCGTCGATGAGATGGATGGCATGTTCGTGGGCCTGGCGCCGAAGCCAGAACCCGGCCGTCCGCGGGGGCGGGCCGAAGTTCCAGCACGGGCTTTCGGGATCGAGTGCGGTCATCGCTTCGAGGAAGGTCCCGGTGCCTTCGAGGAACCAGTCGGCGGCGCCGGTGGCCGGCGGTGCGGGTTGCTCCACAAAGGTGCCCGCGAGAACCACGTCTGCCGCCCAGCGTTCGATTGAACCAAGGTGGCCGAACAGATCCTCAAGCGTCCAGTCCGTACAGGTGGCCACGGGACGGATCAAGATGTCGCCGGGCAGCCGGGCGAGCAGGCTGAGGCGGTCGAGGCTGGTGGCGAGCTCGGCGAGGTAGCGATCAGGCGGCATGGCCCGAGCATAGCGGGCCGCGGCGTCCCGCCTCCACGGGTTCCGGTACGCCTTCGGCGCCCACGACGGCTATAACTTGTGGGAGGCTCCTGACAAGTACCGCCCGGCCGGGGCCGGCGGCTGCGCCGGCGCCGGCGCCGTGCTGCTTTGAACGCCTATCCGAACAGGTACGTTGCCTCGTCGTAACGGTGCTGCGGGACCGTCTTGAGTCTGCCCACCGCTTCCTCCAGGCCGACCCGAACGATCTCGTCTGCGCGGGTGGCGACCATCTTCCCCCAGGCCCGGTCATGGATGGCGTCGACGGCGGCGAGGCCCAGCCGTGTGGCCAGCACCCGGTCCGTGGCGCTCGGGGCGCCGCCGCGCTGAATGTGCCCCAGCGTCGTCGAACGGGTCTCGATGCCGGTGCGGTCCTCGACCACCGGGGCCAGACGCTCGCCGATCCCGCCGAGCCGGGGCCGGTTGAAGCCGTCCAGGCCGCGGTCGGCGTGCGGCCCGGCCATGTCGGCGGAGACGAAGCCCTCGGCGACCACCACCAGCGGGGTCCGGCCGCGCCGGAACGGCCCCTCCACCCACTCGCAGATTTCGTCCAGGGTGGCCGTCTGCTCCGGGATCAGGATGGCGTGGGCGCTGGTGGCCATGCCGGCGTAGAGCGCGATCCACCCGGCATGCCGGCCCATCACCTCGGCAATCATGCAGCGGTGGTGGGACTGCCCGGTGGTCTTGAGCCGGTCGATCGCTTCCGTGGCGATTTCGACGGCGGTGTGGAAGCCGAAGGAGAAGTCGGTCGCGGACAGATCGTTGTCCACGGTTTTGGGAACCCCAACGACGGGGATCCCCGCGTCGCTGAGGATCTTCGCCGCAGCCATGGTGCCCTCGCCGCCAATCACAATCAGCGCGTCCACGCCTTCGGCCCGCAGGTTCGCCTGGATCCGTTCGACACCGCCGCCCTCACCAACCGGGCTGAAGCGCGAAGTGCCGAGGATGGTCCCGCCCAGGTTCGCGATGCCGCGCACGCTCATCCAGTCCAGATTGATGGCGCTGCCCTCCACGAGCCCGCGCCAGCCGTCCGTGAAACCGACAAACTCGTCCCCGTGCACGCGGATTCCGCGCAGCACACACGAACGGATGACGGCGTTGAGGCCGGGGCAGTCGCCGCCGCTGGTCAGGATCCCGATGCGGGCCATGAGTGTTCCCTCCGCTGTGCCGGCTACGTTGTGCTGCCGGTTCTCTCCCCCTGCCTTCCACCCAACCATCGGGCCGGCGCCGGCGGTATGAGGAGTTCCCCACCCGCCCCGTACGGGATATCCCGCACACTTTCCCGCACACGGTGTCCGAACGTCCGGATATGGTGGTGTACATCTCTTCAGCAGACCGGCCTGAGGTGCGGCCTGCGTTTCGTCAAGGAGGACGAACAGTGACAGAAGCAGAGCCGGAATTCGAGCTGTTGGTCCATAGCCTGCGCGACGTCGAGGGAGCCCAGCTCAAGCTGGATTCAGTCGCCGCTTTGGCACGGGACCTCGCGGGCCGGTTCGAGCTGCAGCCGCTGCTGGGCCGGATCCTGGGCCACGCCACGTCCCTGCTGGGCTGCGAGTCGGGTTCGATCGCCCTCGTCAACGAAACCAGCGGCACCTACACCAAAAAGGTGGACATCGGCGTCGGCTGCCAGGAAGGGCAGACGTTCTCGCTGCAGGAAGGGTTCACCGGGCAGATCGTGCGCAGTCGCTCCACCGTGATCCTGGATGCTTACAGCAGCATCGAACGCGGACACATCCCTGCGACGGACCCGCGCTGGAACTGCGCCGTGATCGGGGTGCCGATCCGTTGGGGCGAGCAGATCATCGGGGCCTTCATCGTCTTTAGCCCGGACCAGGGCCGGGTGTTCACCCCCGAGGAGGCCCGGCTGGCCGAACTCTTTGCCAGCCACGCCGCCATCGCCCTGGCCAACTCGGAACTTCATGCCACGGCTTCCATCCGGGAGCGCGAGACGGCCGTCGCCGCCGAACGCGAACGGGCCGTCCGGGACGTGCACGAAACGGTGGGTCGCTCCTTGGCCACCCTGCTGCTCAGCCTTGACGAGGCGGAGAAAGTCAGCCGGCTCGACGGTGGCGAGCACCCGGTGACGCCGCACCTGAGCAAGGCCCGGACCATCGCCCACGATGCCCTCACCGAGACGCGCCGGACCGTCCTTGGCATGGGACCGGCGGCGCTCGCCGGCCGGACCCTGGACGAGGCGATCGCCGGTGAACTGGCCTGGGTAGAGTCCATGTCCGGCGCCGGGACCCAGCTGACGGTAATCGGGGACGCACGCCCGCTCGCGCCGGAGATCGCGCATCACGCGTTCAAGATCGTCCAGGAAGCGCTTAACAATGTGGTGACCCACGCGCGGGCGACGACGGTGCGCGCCGGGTTGATCTACGACGCCGGGACGCTCGCCGTCGTCGTCGAGGACAACGGGAAGGGTTTTGACCTCGCGGCCGCGCACGGTGACCATGCGACCTTGCCCGCGGGGTGCCTGGGACTGCACGGTATGAGCTCCCGGGCCATCCACCTCGGCGGGGAGCTGCACATCGACACCACCCCGGGTTGGGGCACGAAGGTCCGCGCCACCCTGCCGGACCGGGCACCGGAGCCGGAGGCGCCCGGGCAGCCGCAATGGAAGATCCTGATCGCCAACGACCACCCCGTCATCAGCGCCGGCCTGGTCCGGCTGCTCAGCATCGCCGAACCGGCGATCCAGGTGACCGCAGAGGTCAGGTCCGCGGAGCAGCTGCTTGACGCGTTCGAGCTGCTGCGTCCGGACGTTCTCCTGGTGGACCTGGACATGGTTCACCAGAACACCACCGGAGTGCTGGCCGGGATCCGCGAGCTGGACCCCGGTGTAGCGATCGTGGTGCTGACGGACAACCCCACCGTGGAGCAGGTCCGCTCGGCGCGGCAGGCCGGCGTGCGCGGCTTTATCAACCGGCGGGCCAGCGGGGATACGATTGCCCGCGTCCTCGTCGCTGCCGGGCAGGGCCAGGCGCTCGTAGAGGGCGACATTTTCGACCACTTGCTGGGCTCCTCCGCCACGGGGTCCGAATCAGGGGCAGATGACTTCACTGCCCGCGAAAAAGAAGTCCACGACATGGTGGTCCGCGGCATGGCGGACAAGCAGATTGCCCGTGAGCTCGGGATCTCCGTGAAGACCATCGAAAAACATGTTGGGTCGATCCTGCGCAAGACCGGCGCGCGGAATCGCACCATGCTCGCCGGCATGAACGGGGGAGAAACCGCGCCGGCACACCCCTGGGGGTAGGGCGCGAGCCGCGGGACCGGGGCCCGTGGTAATTCGCCCCACAAAACTCCTGTATGGTTAATCCTGTTGTTGTGTTTATGCAGTTCGTAGTTCAGGCAGTACGCGCGGTCGAAAGTCCGCGTTCTTCTGAAGCAGCGGTTTTGAGCACCCCACACCGGAGGACCCGAGAGTCGGGACTTTTCCTCCACCTTCACGAAGGACAAAAATAATGGCTACTGGTACCGTCAAATGGTTTAACGCTGAAAAGGGCTTCGGCTTCATTTCCCCCGATGACTCCTCACAGGACGTCTTCGCACACTACTCCGCGATCGCCTCTTCCGGCTTCCGCTCCCTCGAAGAGAACCAGAAGGTCTCCTTCGAAACCGAGCAGGGCCCCAAGGGTCCCCAGGCCGTAAACATCCAGGCGCTCTAATTTTCTAGAGCTTCGGGACCGTTAGGTTTCGAGCAGGGCCCGTCTTCGGACGGGCCCTGCTTTTGTTTAACCCGGGTGGGTCTCGCAGGCCCAAGTAACTCGCAGTAGGGGCCGTTTTGAGGCGCCAAAACGGCCGCAACTGCGAGTCAGTTGGGGCAGCGCGCACCCTGGACACCGCCCTCTCTGGACACCGCACCCCGCCGGGAGCATCCTGAACCTGTCCGCGTTCGTCACCGCGCGGGGCCGCAGGGGTCGTCGGAGGAAGCGGGCAAACGAAAATGAGCGAAGCACCGGACGCCCGGCAACTGTTGTCTACTCGGATCGACGAGAAGCAGCAGGCCGTCCGCGCCTACCTGGCCCGCGAACGTCCGCGGCGGAACCGGCTCTCCAACGTCAGCATCGTGGGCAGCGGACTGGCCGCCGTGCTCACGGCCGGCCCGGCGGTGGGCGGCACCGGGTTCACCCACGCCGTGGCGAAGCTGTTCTCGCTCGGCGACGACTCAATCGTGTGGCGGGTGCTGTGCCTGCTGGCCGTGGTGCTCTCCGTCGCCGCGGCCCTGGCTACCAACTTCGCCACCTCGCGCTCCGTGGCGGACCGGGTCAGCGCCGCGGAAACCTGCAATGCCCAGCTCGAGGGCCTTGCGGTCTCGCTCGACATCGGGCACATCGACGTCGACGAGGCGTTCAAGCTCTACCAGCAGTACGCCGGCCAGGTCCCCTTCGTGGATGCCGCACACGCGTGAGAGCCCCGCGTGCGGTTGCGCTATCACTTGTGGCTGGTCTGAGCCGTCAGAACAACCACAAGTGATAGCGCAGCGTAAGCGCCCCAGGTCGGCCGCCTCAGCCGGTCCGTCGCCGCACCATCCAGGCCGCCAGCACCGGGTTGTCGATCTCCCTGCCGAGCGAACCGCGCGCGTCGGCGAACCGGAGCTTTTCCGCCCGCGTTGTGGTTCCGGTAGCCGTTGACGTTTCCGCGCAAACGGGTGGGCCCCTCCCGGGCATCCCGGGAAGGGCCCCGTTTGTCGCCCGGTACGTCGCCGGACCCAAGTAACTCGCAGCAGGGGCCGTTTTCGAGGCTCAAAACGGCCCTGCTGCTAGTCAGTTGGGTCGGCGGCTGGGTGACCGGTAGCCGGGAGCAGGCGGGTGGCGGCGGCGCCTCCACAGCTGGTTGTCGACGGAGTGTCTCCGGGCGGTGCGGATGTGACCCACTCCATAGAAGCCCGACGCCGGCTTCCACGCCGTTGCGGCACCGTTGTGGTGGTTGGTTTCGGTGTGTTTGCGGGGTTTTTTGTGGGTGGGGGAGGGGTGTGGGGGTCGATTTGTCCGGGGTGGGTTTGGTGTGTAAAGTAGTTCGAGTCGCCGCCGCTGAAGCGGAAAGATAGCGACCGACCCCCTTGTTGAACAGCCTGG
>NZ_JBEPNK010000032.1:0-34110 GCF_040546245.1 Arthrobacter sp. UYEF3 | reverse complement strand
GTTCTAGACAAGCTCCATTTTCCTTGAAAAGACGGGCATTCTCGGTTTAAATCGCCGTCGGCGCCCCGATCAACATCGGTGGATCAAGGCTAAGAAGGACCGCCGCCGCAATAACGCAGCCGTCGTCGGCGGCTACCTAGTGCTCAGGTTCGGCTATGACGACGTCGTCCATCACCCGGAACGAATGATCGCCCAGGTCCAGACCGTGCTGGAGTTGCAACGCCGGGGTCGCTTCGGGCCGTGACGGGCGGGTTTGGGGTCCGGTCCGGGGCGTGAGGGGCGGGTTTGGGTGCGGTTCGGGCCGTGACGGGCGCGCTACGGCCGCGGTTGGGGGCGTGAGGGGCGCGCTACGGCCGCGGTCCGGGGCGACTTTGGAGCCTGAGCGGGGGATTTCGGGGCCGGGCGGCGGCGTGTCCGTGTCAATGTGCCCCTGGGCGGCTGAGATCCGAATCGCGGAGGGATCGAGCGGGCCGCGCTGGAGTTGCGACGCCGGGGTCGCTTCGGGCCGTGACGGGCGGGTTTGGGGTCGCTTCGGGCCGGGACGGGCGGGTTTGGGTGCGGTCCGGGGCGTGACGGGCGCGCTACGGCCGCGGTTCGGGGCTACTTTGCAGCCTCAGCGGGGGATTTCCGGGCCGGGCGGCGGCGTGTCCGTGTCAATGTGCCCCGGGGCATCCGCCCAGAACACGCCAGCCGGCCGGCTGAAACATGGTGAAAGTCCGCGGTCTCAGCACACGCAACACCCGGGGAGGCTTTTAGTCCTCGTCCTCGTCGTTGAAGGCCCACTCGAACATGTCGAAGACGAACTCGGAGAAGGTTCCTTCCTCGCTCTTCCACTGGGCGCGGGCGTTGTTGCGGCGGTACACGATCGGGTCCGGGATGCTCAGGTCGCCCACCCGGATTCCCCAGGTGAACTGCTCTTCCTCGTCCTCCAGGAACATCAGGAAGCCTTCGTCGTCGACTTCGAGCTCCTCGGGATCCCAGAAATAGTGGTAGGCCTCCATAAGGTCTTCGCAGCCGCCGAGTGCCAGGTAGAACTCCCGCAGGACCAGCGGGATCTGGAATTGGTGTTCGGTGAGGGCCGCATCCAGCTCGTCTGCCGGTATCCCGTCCTCTTCCTGCCATTCGTCGTCGAGATACTTCGGAACAAGCGCGCGGAACTTCTCGAGGAACATGTCAGTCATGGTTCACATCCTAGCTAATTCTGGGGGCCGCTTTCGGCCGGCCCCGCGCTCCTGCGGTGCCAGCCGCGGACAGCCAGCGACACCTGCCAGTGGCGCTGCCAGGCGGTGACGCGGAACGCGAATACTACAGCCGCCACCGCACCCGCCGTCAGCGCATTGAAAGCGCCGGTGACCGACAGGGCCACCGTCAGCGCTGCCCCCGCAAACGCCGGCAGGGCGTAGATGTCCTTGGGGTCAAAGAGCTGCGGCACCTCGTTGGCGGTGATGTCCCGAAGCAGGCCGCCGCCAACGGCCGTAGTGGCGCCCAGCAGGACGGCGGCCACCGGGTTCATGCCCGCGGCGAGGGCCTTGAGGGTACCCGTGATGCAGAAGAGCGCCAGGCCGCCGGCATCGAACAGGACCAGCAGGGAGGTGAAACGCTGGACACTGGAGAACAGAAAGAACACCAAGACTGCGGCCAGCAGCGGGGGAACGAGGTAAGCCGGGTTGGTGAAAGCCGCAGGCGGTCCAGCATTGATGATGATGTCCCGGATGACGCCGCCGCCCAGGCCCACCACCGCGGCCAGCAGCAGGGAGCCGACGATGTCGAACTGCTTCCGCGCAGCGAGCAGCGATCCGGAGACGGCGAAGAAGAACACACCGGCCAGGTCCAGCCAGATCGGGACAGCGCTGAACGAAAAGGTCATGGAGCGTCCCGGTCGATCTTTCTTGCGGGCGGACAGGTCGGCTCCAAGGTTACGCTAGCGGCTATGAGTAGACCCATCATGATCGCCTGCGCCCACGGAACCTCCAGCGAGCTGGGGGCCGCCGAGGTCAACACCCTGTGCACCGGGATTGCCGCCCTGCGTCCCGGGCTCGACGTCCGGGAGGCCTACGTCGACGTCCAGGACCCCGATCTTACGGCAGCGGTGGCGGGGCTCCCGGCGGGGGAAACCGCCGTCGTGGTGCCACTGCTGCTCAGCATGGGATACCACGTAAAGGTGGACATCGCCCGGGCCGTGAAGAGCCGGCCGGGTACCCTCGCCGCGGCGCCCCTGGGCCCGGACCCGCGGCTCGCGGAGCTGCTGGACCGGCGTCTGCGCGAGGCCGGAGTGACCGACAACGACGCCGTGATCCTCGCCGCCGCAGGATCCTCCGACGCCGCGGCCGCGGACAATGTGGAGGAAGTCGCGGCTCAGCTGCGCGCCCTCCGGTCGAACCGGATCGTGGCCGCCTACGGTGCCTCGGCGAGGCCCTCAGTGCCGGAGGCCGTGGCCATGCTCCGCGAAGAGGCCGCCGGGGGTGCCGGCGAGGGCCGGCCGGCCGGGGCCGGGGATCTGGGCGGCCGCGTGGTGATCGCCTCCTACCTCCTGGCGCCTGGCTTCTTCCACGACCAGCTCGCCAAGGCTGGCGCGGACCTGGTCACGGCGCCGCTGCTGCCCTCACCGGTGCTCGCCGAGATGGCGCTGGTGCGGTACGACGCGGCGGTCGCCGGCAACGCTTCATGACGAAATGTTGCCCAGGGTGACCCTACGTTTCTGACCCTTTGTGACGCCCTTACGGCCACCCCTACAGTCGATCCATGACTGATACAGCTCTAGCCGGAGCATCCCCGGACCAGGCTGCCGCAGGCCGCGCCAAGCGGCCCGCACGTCCCGCCGCCAAGCCGCACGGGCAGTGGAAGGTGGACGGCACCGTCCCGCTGAACGCCAACGAAACCTGGAAACAGGAAGACAACGGACTGAACGTCCGCGAGCGTATCGAGTCGGTATATTCGAAGCACGGCTTCGACTCGATCGACGGCACCGACTTGCACGGCCGCTTCCGCTGGTGGGGCCTCTACACCCAGCGCAAGCCCGGGATCGACGGCGGCAAAACCGCCACACTCGAACCGCACGAGCTCGAAGACAAGTACTTCATGCTTCGGGTCAGGATCGACGGCGGCGCCCTCAGCACCGAGCAGCTGCGCGTCATCGGCCAGATCTCCGTGGACTTCGCCCGCGACTCGGCCGACCTCACCGACCGACAGAACATCCAGCTGCACTGGATCCGGGTCGAGGACGTCCCGGAGATCTGGCGCCGGCTCGAGTCGGTGGACTTGTCCACCACCGAGGCCTGCGGGGACGTGCCTCGCGTGATCCTCGGCTCCCCGGTCGCCGGCATCGCCAAGGACGAGATCATCGATCCCACATCCCTGATCCAGGAACTCGCTGAACGCTTCATCGGCGACCCGGAACTGGCCAACCTGCCGCGCAAATTCAAGACCGCCATTACCGGCCACCCCAGCCAGGACGTGGTGCATGAGATCAACGACGTCGGGCTTGTGGGCATGATCCATCCGGAACTGGGCATCGGCTACGACCTCTGGGTGGGCGGCGCGCTGTCCACCAACCCGATGCTGGGCAAGCGCCTCGGTGCTTTCGTCCGGCCGGATCAGGCCGCCGACGTCTGGCTCGGCGTGACCAGCATCTTCCGCGACTACGGCTACCGGCGCATGCGCACCAAGGCCCGGCTGAAGTTCCTGCTGGCCGATTGGGGGACGGAGAAGTTCCGCCAGGTCCTCGAGGACGAGTACCTCGGCTACAAACTCAGCAACGGCCCCGCCGCCCCCAAGCCGTCCAGCCCGGGCGACCACATCGGCGTGCACGAACAGAAGGACGGGAAGTTCTTCATCGGCGCCACCCCCGTGGCCGGCCGGCTCTCCGGCAGCCAGCTCGTCAAGCTCGCGGACACACTGGAAACCCGCGGCTCCCGGCGGCTGCGCACCACGCCGCACCAGAAGCTGGTGGTCCTCGACGTGCCCCGCGATCAGGTGGAACCGCTCGTGGCCGAACTCGGCGCCCTCGGCCTGTCCGCCCGACCGTCCGTGTTCCGCCGCGGCACCATCGCCTGCACCGGGATCGAATACTGCAAGCTCGCCATCGTGGAAACCAAGGTCACGGCAGCCACCGCCGTCGCCGAGCTGGAACGCCGCCTCGCCGACCTCGTCGAGTCCGAGCAGCTTCCCCAAGCGCTGTCCCTGCACATCAACGGCTGCCCCAACTCCTGCGCCCGGATCCAGACCGCGGACATCGGCCTCAAGGGCATGATGCTGCCCACGCCCGGCGGCGACCCCACCCCGGGCTTCCAGGTCCATCTCGGCGGCGGGCTGGCATCCAACAGCCGCGAGGAAGCGGGACTGGGACGCACCGTGCGCGGCCTCAAGGTCACGGCCGAAGAACTTCCCGACTACGTGGAGCGTGTGGTCCGGAAGTTCGTGGCCGACCACGCCGAAGGCCAGAGCTTTGCCGAATGGGCCTTCGCCGCCGACGAGGGTGATCTGCAGTGACCGCCGCACTCCGTGCCAGGGACGAGCTCAAGATCCTCGCCGAGACGGGCGCCGCCGAACTCGGCTGGGACGCCCCCGCCCGCGACGTCATCGCCTGGGTGGCGCGGAACTTCGAACTGCCAGCGGTCGCCGTCGCCTGCTCCATGGCCGACGCCGTCCTGCCGGCGCTCGTCGCGGACCAGCTTCCCGGCGTCGACGTGCTCTTCCTGGAAACCGGCTACCACTTCCCGGACACGCACGCCACCCGCGACGAGGTCGCCGCCAACCTACGCGTCAACATCGTCGACGTCCTGCCGGAGACCACCGTCGAGCAGCAGGACCGGCTCCTGGGCAAGGACCTCTTCGCCCGAGACGCCGCGCAGTGCTGCGCCCTGCGCAAGGTCGCACCGCTGCGCCGCACCCTCGCCGGCTACGAGCTCTGGTTCACCGGCGTGCGCCGCGACGAGGCCCCCACCCGCACCAACACGCCCCTGGTCACTTGGGACGAAACCAACGGTCTGGTCAAGGTCAACCCGGTTGCCGCCTGGACCTTTGACCAGTTGGTGCATTACTCCGAGGACAACCTCCTGCCCGTCAACCCGCTGCTTTCCCAGGGCTACCCGTCCATCGGCTGCCAGCCCTGCACCCGCAAGGTAGCGCCGGGCGACGACCCCCGCGCAGGCCGCTGGGCTGGATCCGACAAGACAGAATGCGGACTACACGTATGAGCATCAAAACCACCGACGAGGACCTGGAGCTGTCCGGGCTGGACCACGGCCTCTCAGCCCTGCAAAGACTCTCCAGCCTGGACACGCTCGAGTCCGAAGCCATTCATATCATCCGGGAGGTTGTTGCCGAGTTCGAGAAGCCTGCGCTGCTGTTTTCCGGCGGCAAGGACTCCGTGGTGATGCTGCACCTGGCCACCAAGGCGTTCTGGCCGGGCAAGGTGCCGTTCCCGGTGCTGCACGTGGACACCGGCCATAACTTCCCGGAGGTCATCGAGTTCCGCGACCGGACGGTGGAACGGCTGGGACTCAAACTCGTCGTCGGCTCCGTCCAGGAATTCATCGATTCCGGCGAGCTGGCCGAGCGCGCCGACGGCACCCGCAACCCGCTGCAGACCGTGCCGCTGCTGGATGCGATCCAGCGCAACAAGTTCGACGCCGTCTTCGGCGGCGGCCGCCGGGACGAGGACAAGGCCCGGGCCAAGGAGCGCATCCTTAGCCTGCGGGACGAATTCGGGCAGTGGGACCCGCGCAACCAGCGGCCCGAACTGTGGAACCTGTACAACGGCCGCCACACCGTGGGCCAGCATGTCCGTGCGTTCCCGATCAGCAACTGGACCGAACTGGACGTCTGGCGCTACATCGAGCAGGAGAACATCGAGTTGCCCGGCCTCTACTACGCCCACCGCCGCGACGTTTTCGCCCGCGACGGCATGTGGCGCGCGGTAGGCGAGGTATCCCGGCCGCGCGACCATGAACAGGTGATCACCAAGACCGTCCGCTACCGGACCGTCGGTGACATGTCCTGCACCGGCGCCGTCGAGTCGGCCGCCGCCACCGTACGCGACGTCGTCATCGAAGTGGCCGCCTCCACCATCACCGAACGTGGCGCCACCCGGGCCGATGACCGCATCTCCGAGGCCGCCATGGAAGACCGCAAGAAGGATGGTTATTTCTGATGAGCACCCACACTGATACCGCCCGCGCCGCTGTTCTTCTTGACGAGGCGCCGCTGGCATCACCGGTTTTGTCTACGACGCTGTTTCGCTTTGCGACAGCTGGATCGGTCGACGACGGCAAGTCCACCCTGGTGGGCAGGCTCCTGCACGACTCCAAGGCGATCCTCGCGGACCAGCTCGACGCCGTCGCCCGGACCTCCGCGGACCGCGGCTTCGGCGGGTCGGGAGCCACAGACTCCAACGGGAAACAACGGATCGACCTGGCCCTGCTGACCGACGGCCTGCGCGCCGAGCGCGAACAGGGCATCACGATCGACGTCGCCTACCGCTACTTCGCCACGGACCGGCGCAGCTTCATCCTCGCGGACTGCCCCGGCCACGTGCAGTACACCAAGAACACGGTGACCGGTGCGTCCACCGCGGACGCCGTCGTCGTGCTCATCGACGCCCGCAAGGGTGTCCTCGAGCAGACCCGCCGGCACCTCTCCGTCCTGCAGCTGCTGCGCGTTGCCCACGTCATTGTGGCCGTGAACAAGATCGACCTCGTGGACTTCAGCGAGGCCGTGTTCCGCGGGATCGAAGCGGACGTGCAGAAAGTGGGCCGGGAGCTTGGGCTCGGGGCGGACGGCGCCACGGATCTGCTGGTGATCCCGGTTTCCGCGCTCGACGGCGACAACGTCGTGGACCGCTCGGAGCACACGCCCTGGTACGGCGGACCGGCGCTGCTGGAAGTCCTGGAGACCCTGCCGGCGGCCGACGAACTCGAAAGCCACCTGGAGAGCTTCCGCTTCCCGGTCCAGCTGGTCATCCGGCCGCAGGGCGCGCTGGCGTCCGACGCCCTGGCCGGCGGACTCAAGCCAAAGGCGTACCGGGATTACCGCGCCTACGCCGGCCAGATCACCGAAGGCTCAGTGAAACTCGGCGACCAGGTCAGCGTGGTGACCCCCGGCCAGGCCCCCCGCACCACCACGGTCACCGGCATCGACTTTGCCGGTCGCGAACTCACCGAGGCTGTGGCACCGCAGTCCGTCGCGCTGCGGCTCGCCGAGGAGTTCGACGTCGCCCGCGGGGACACGATCGCCGCGGCCGGGACGTTCCCGGAGTCCACGGCCGACCTGTACGCCGCGCTGTGCTGGCTGTCCCCGAAGCCCCTGCGCGAGGGCTCGAAGGTGCTCGTCAAGCACGGTACCCGAACGGTCCAGGCGCTGGTCCGGAACGTGACGGGGAAGCTGGACCTTGCCAGCTTCCGATTGGAGCCGGCATCCACCCTGGAACTGAACGACATCGGCCATGCCCAGCTCAGGCTTGCGGCGCCGCTGCCGCTGGAGAGCTACCTGCACCACCGCCGCGCCGGGGCTTTCCTCGTGATCGACCCGCTGGACGGCAACACCCTCGCCGCCGGCCTCGTCAACGACCACCCGGGCGACCACGAGGACGAGCGCTACTCGATCTAGCCGGTCCCCACACATCGCCCCCGAACCGCAGCTTGTTATCCCTCACGGCCTTCAGGCGCCGGCACGTCGCTAACAGGCCGGGGTTTTTGGTTGTTGAACAGAATTCCGTTCACTGCTACACCGGAGTCATGGTCGCAAGCCCCAAGCACTCCGTTGCCTTGGTCACCGCACACCCCGACGATGACGCCTACGGACTGGCCGGCAGCGTGGCACTGCATGCGCGGAATCCGGAGTTCCGGTTCATCCTGATTCTTGCTACCGACGGCGGTGCCGGGGAAGTCGCGCCCGTCGTCGACGTTCCCGCCGGGACATTGGGCGCGTTCCGGCGCCGGGAGGACGAGGCCGCGTGGCGGTCGCACGGCCGGCCTCCGGACCGGCACGAATGGTTCGGCTATCGCGACGGCGGGGTGGCTGATGTGCCGTTCGGGGAGCTCACCGGAAGGATTGCCCTGATCCTGCGGGAGGAGCGTCCGCGGGTGCTGTGTGTACTTTTGGCCCGGACGGAATCACGGGGCACCCGGATCACATCGCCGTGGGCAGGGCAACAGATGCGGCCTTCCATCTGGTCCGCAGCGAGGGCGGGCCGGGGCTGGAACGGCTACTCCACGGTGCTGCCTGCAGGAGCATCGGACCCAGCGGCACGTCATTATGGCTGAGACGCTCTCACGCGAACAACAATTGCGGGTCCTCGGCCGGGAGTCCTACGTGCTCGCCTGGCCGCCCCGGCCGGACGGGGTACCGCTTCTGGCCGACATCTTCGACGCCCGCTGAGGAGAAAAGCCCCGGATCATGCTGGGAAGCGCGGAAATTCGCCGAGCGATTGTGACGCGGCATGAACCCACGTGACCCCGGGTTTCTGCCCTATTGAAGCCGAAATGTGCCCGTACCTACTGTGAATCTATGACCACTTCGGAAGGGTTCTTCCTCGCTTTGCCGGGGCGATGTCACGGGGCCTGAACTTCCGCACCCCCGCAACTCCGCGCTCAGAAGGACTCCGCACATGGCAAACACCCCAGAATCTTCCCGCCCCGGCAGCCGGCCCGGCAGCCGGCCCGGCACCACCAGGATCGTCGCCGGCGAATCGGCCAAGCCGAAGCGAAATCGCAGCATCGAAATCGGCGTCGCCGTGGGCCTGGCCCTGCTGATCGGCGCCGGCGCCGCCGCCGCATCGACGGTGTCTCGCAACGAGAACGACGCCGTGGCCCCTCCGGCCGCCGGCACCACCGCGGCCGCCGAACTCAAGCTCGGCTACTTCGGCAACATCACCCACGCCCCGGCCCTCGTCGGTGTCAACAAGGGGTTCATCGCCAAGGAGCTCGGCCGGACCAAGCTCAGCACCCAGGTGTTCAATGCCGGCCCGGCCGCGATCGAAGCCCTCAACGCCGGCGCCATCGACGCCACCTACATCGGCCCCAACCCGGCGATCAACTCCTACGTCAAGAGCAAGGGCGAATCCATCCGCATCATCGCCGGGGCAGCCTCCGGCGGAGCGCAGCTCGTAGTCCGAGCTGACATCACCTCGCCGGCGGACCTCAAGGGCAAGCGGCTCGCGACTGCGCAGCTCGGCGGCACCCAGGATGTGGCCCTGCGCGCATGGCTCGGCAAACAGGGCTACAAGACCTCCCTGGATGGCGGCGGCGACGTCGCGATCAATCCCACCGAGAACGCCCAGACCCTGAAACTGTTTCAGGACGGCAAGCTCGACGGCGCCTGGTTGCCTGAGCCGTGGGCGTCCCGGCTGGTACTCCAGGCCGGCGCGAAGGTCCTGGTCGATGAAAAGGATCTGTGGGACAAGGGCGAGTTCATCACCACCGTGCTGATCGTCAACAAGAAGTTCGCCGCCGAGCATCCGGAGGCGGTCAAGGCGCTGCTGAAGGGGCACATGGAATCCGTGGATTGGCTCAACGCCGCACCCGCCGCGGAGAAATCCACGGTCCTCAACGCGGCCCTCCGGGAATCGGCCGGGGCTGCCCTGCCCGCTGACGTGATTGAGCGTTCGCTCAAGAACATCGCCTTCACCGTTGATCCGCTCGCTGGAACGTACAAGAAGCTGCTCCGGGACGGTGTCGACGCCGGAACCACAACCCAGGCCGACATCAACGGCATCTTCGACCTGACCGCCCTGAACTCGCTGGCGGCAGCGAAGACCTCGGCGCAGGGACTCGGCAAGGACTAGCCAGTGCCTGCCGTCCCGCCACCACCACTAAGGATGTGACCATGCCAGTCGTACTGGAAAACCTGGGCAAGCGCTTCGGCGACGGCGCCCCGGTGCTGGACGGCGTCAACGCCAGCATCGGACAGGGCGAGTTCGTCGCCTTGCTCGGCGCGTCCGGCTGCGGAAAGTCCACCCTGCTGAACATCATTGCGGGGCTGGAGGCCCCGACGTCGGGCGCCCTCGAAGTGCCCAGCGACGGTGCAGCCTTCATGTTCCAGGACGCGGCACTTTTCCCGTGGCTCACCGCCCGGGAAAACGTGGAGCTTGCCCTCAAGCTGCGCGGCGTCGGCAAGGCCCAACGCCGGGTGCAGGCCGGCGAGCTCCTGGATCTGGTGCATCTGGGCGGGGCGGGGGACAAGCGCCCGCACGAACTTTCCGGCGGCATGCGGCAGCGCGTGGCACTGGCCCGGTCGCTGGCCCAGGACCGGCAGTTGCTCCTGATGGATGAGCCGTTCGCCGCGCTGGACGCGATCACCCGCGACCTGCTGCACGATGAGCTGGAGCGGATCTGGAAGGAAACCGGCCGCACCATCGTCTTCGTCACGCACAACGTCCGGGAAGCCGTCCGCCTGGGCCAGCGCGTGCTGCTGCTCTCCTCCCGGCCCGGGCGCGTGGTGCAGGAATGGCACGTCTCGGAGGAACACCGGACCGACGCCAGCCTGGCCGGACACCTGACCGGCCTCATCACCGCCCGGTTACGCGAGGAGATCCGCCGCCATGCCCAATAGCCAACTCCCCGTGGCCGAAGCCCCGGCCGGGACGCACCCGGTGCACGCCGCCCTGACGCGGTCCTCCACCGGAGCCGAGGACCTGCGCGAGCTGGAAGCCGGACTCGACTCGCTCCAGTCCGACGCTGCCCGCAGGGCCCGGGTCGACTGGAGCCGGATCCTTCTCCCGGTGGCCGCGCTCGCCGTCCTCATCATCGCCTGGCAGGTCTATGTCTGGCTTGGCATCAAACGACGCGACCTCGTGCCCGGCCCGCTCGATGTGATCAGTCAGCTCGGCGCGCTGTGGGGTGAGGCCAAACTGCAGGAAGCCGTTTGGACCTCGCTGCAGCGTGGCGTCGCGGGCTTCCTGATCAGCGTGGTCATCGCGACGCCGGTGGGCCTGCTGCTGGCCCAGGTCGCCCCGCTCCGGCGCGCATTCGGGCCGCTGATTTCCGGGCTGCAGGTCCTGCCGTCAGTGGCGTGGGTGCCGGCCGCCATCATCTGGTTCGGCCTGAGCGACGCCACTGTGTACTTCGTGGTGCTGATGGGTGCCATCCCGTCGATCATCAACGGGCTGATCTCCGGCGTCGACCAGATACCGCCACAGTACCGCCGGGTCGGCACAGTTCTGGGGGCCTCCCGCCTGCAGTTGTCGCTTCAGATCGTCCTGCCGGCCGCGTTGCCGGGATATCTGAGTGGCCTGAAGCAGGGCTGGGCCTTCTCCTGGCGGTCCCTCATGGCCGCGGAAATCATCACGGTGGGAGGCAGCATGGGCTTCGGCCTGGGCTCCATGTTGAACCAGGGCCGCGACCTCGCGGACATGACGATCGTGCTGGCAGCCATCCTGTTGATCCTCGCCGTCGGGATCCTGGTAGAGCTGAGCGTCTTCGCCCCGATCGAGAAGCGCCTGCTGCGCCGCCGCGGCCTCCTTGCCGGCAGCACCCGGTAGCCCGAGCACCGCAACGTATCAGCAGAGCCCGACGGCGACTACCGCCGTCGGGCTCTGCTGTGTCCGCCCGAGCCCGGAGGACTCCTTGTCCGCGTGCCGGTACCGGCCTACACTCACGGCTATTGGCCGGTTTGCGGCCGATCCATCCCAACTCAAGGAGACAGCCGTGGCGCCAAAATTTGGAGTTCTGGCATTGGTCGAAGCCAAAGCGGGAAAAGAACAGAATGTCTGGGACTTCCTCAACGGAGGCCGCGAAATTGTGCTCGGCGAACCCGGCACCCGGACCTGGTATGCCTTCCGGGTCACTGAGAACACCTTCGGCATCTTCGACACCTTCGACACCGAGGAAGACCGCCAGGCCCACCTCAACGGCGCCATCCCGGCAGCCCTCGGTGAACACGGGCCGGAGCTGCTGGCCAAGGACCCAGACATCAAACTGGTCGAAATCATTGCGGTGAAGTAGGACTGGCCGGCGCAGGTCCCGCCGCCGGGCGCAGGTCCCGCCGCCGGCGCAGGTCCCGTCGCTGGCGCTGGTCCCGCCGCCGGCGCCGCCGACGCGTCCTAGCCGAACGGCGGGGGTCCCAGGATTTCGATGCCGCCGTTCACACGCCCGGATTCGCGAATCCGATCAAAATCCACGGCCCCTTCGCGATTATCCTCCGCGCCAAGCGGCTCGCTGGCGCCGAAGTAAAAGGCCTGCGCGCCGCCGGGAATGTGCAGGCAAAGCATCCTGGTCCCCTCCTGCAGGACCTTGAACGCATGGGGAACGCCGCGCGGTGCGATGGCCAGTCCGCCGGCTGCAACGTGGTGCTCCGTGCCGTCCATGTTGATCAGGATCTCGCCGGCCAGGATGTATAGCGTTTCGTCGGAGTCGGGGTGGGTGTGCATCGGTGTGACCTTGTTCAGCGCCATTTCGTCTTCAAAGAGAAGAAACGCCCCGGCGGTGTCTTCCTCCGTCGCCTTCCAGGTCTGCACTCCGCCGCCGAAGAACCAACGCCTGGGCCCTTCGCCGGGCTGCCGGACAATTGCGGATGCTGATCTCTTCGTCTCCATGATGGTCGCCTCAATACCCGTCCAGCTGTTATGGGACTGTTGTCCCATAACAAGACTCATGTACCATGAAGCTCATGTCAAGACCCTATGTCGATGCGGGCCGCACCGGACAGAAGCGCCGCACCTTTGATGCCCTTGTAGCGGCGGCCCGCCAACTCGTCGCGGCCGGCACTACGCCCACAGTGGACGAGGCCGCGCTCGCCGCCGGGGTGGCCCGGAGCACCGCCTACCGCTACTTCCCCGGCCAAAGGGACCTGCTCGCGGCCGCCCACCCCGAGACCGCACGCACGTCGATGCTGCCGGACAACCCACCGGAAGACGTGGCCGAGCGGCTGGATGCCGTGGTGGTCGAGTTCACCCGGATGATCGTCGAAACCGAGTCCCAGCAGAGGACCATGCTGCGCCTGTCGCTGGAGCCTGCGGACGGCCAGGAGCGGAGCCTGCCTCTGCGCCAGGGCCGCGCCATCGCCTGGATCGCCGAGGCGCTGGCCCCGCTGGAGAACAGGCTGTCCGAGCGGGAGATCCATCAACTGGTGCTGGCGATCCGGAGCGCCATAGGCATCGAATCCCTGGTCTGGCTGACCGACGTGGGCGGCCTCGGCAGGGACGCCGCGGTCGCTTCGATGCGGTGGACGGCAGGCGCCCTGCTCGACCAGGCGTTGAGGGCCGGACTGCCGGGAGCCGAGCCGGCAACAGCCAGCGGCCACCCGCCGGAAGGACCCCAGGTTACGTCCGGTTACCCTGCGTGAACGGGTGTTTCCGTTCCGTTGTTAGACATTCGGGCACCGCCCTATCGTCGATGCATGGCAATTCAGGACATTTACCCCACGGCGCTGCGCCTGCTCGGCCGCCCCGTGCTGGTGGTCGGCGGCGGTCCCGTCGCCGCGCGCCGTGCCAAGGGACTGCTGGACGCCGGCGCCCGCGTCACCGTCGTCGCGCCGCTAGCTTGCCCGGCCCTGAACGAACTGGCCGACGCCGGGCTGCTGGAGTTGCAGCCCCGCCAATACCGCCCGTCCGACACCGACGGGGCGTGGTTCATCCAGACCGCCACCGGTGACCCCGACGTCGACACAAAGGTCGCGGCCGACGCGGAGGCCCGGCGCATCTGGTGCGTCAACGCCTCTGACCACGAAGCCTCGGCCGCCTGGACACCCGCCGTCGCCGTCGTGGACGACGTAAAGATTGCCGTGAACGCCGGGGGAGATCCGCGCCGCGCCATGGCCCTGCGCGACGCCGTCGCCACCGCCTTGGAAACCGGTGACCTGCCGTTGCGCCGGCACCGTGTTTCCGGCACAGGTGCAACCGCCGGGGCCGGGTCGGTCGCACTCGTGGGCGGCGGCCCCGGTGATACCGGACTCATCACGGTCCGCGGACGGCGGCTCCTGGGCCAGTCCGACGT
Source organism: Arthrobacter sp. UYEF3 (assembly GCF_040546245.1). Lineage (NCBI taxonomy): Bacteria > Bacillati > Actinomycetota > Actinomycetes > Micrococcales > Micrococcaceae > Arthrobacter > Arthrobacter sp. UYEF3. The sequence goes on along the minus strand of NZ_JBEPNK010000032.1, from coordinate 20,182 downwards.
CGTGGTGGCTGACCGCCTTGGCCCCCGCGAACTGCTCACGGAACTTGCCCCGGACGTCCGCGTCATCGAAGTCGGCAAGACTCCCGGCCACCACCCCGTCCCGCAGGCGCAGATCAACAAGATCCTGGTGGACGAAGCCCTGGCAGGCCACCGGGTGGTCCGGCTCAAGGGCGGCGACCCGTACGTCTTGGGCCGCGGCGGCGAGGAAGCAGAATTCTGCCGGCAGCGCGGCGTCGAAGTCGAGGTGGTTCCCGGTGTCACGTCGGCCATTTCCGTCCCCGCCGCCGCCGGTATTCCGGTCACGCACCGCGGGCTCGCCAAAGGCTTCAGCGTGGTCACCGGCCACGAGGAGCTCTCCGATGTCCCCGCCCGCGCCGACCACACCGTGATCCTGCTTATGGGTGTGGGGCAACTGCGCGGTTCCGCGGCGTCGCTGGGACGCGCCGGTTTGCCAGCCGGGACGCCGGTTGGCATCGTAGAGAATGGATACCTGCCCAACCAGCGGGTGACCATTGGAACGCTCGGGACTATCGCGGACCAGGCGGAGGCCGCGGGCGTCGCGAATCCCGCCGTGATCGTGATCGGCGACGTGGTCCGCGTCAGCCCGTTCGCGCCGCCGCACTTCAAGACCGCGGACTACAGCACCACGTCTCCGAACGCCCCGCGCGTCCCCGCCCGCTAGCTCCGCCCGAACCGCCCGCACCGCCCAACTAGCTCGCAGCAGAAGCCGTTCTGAGCCCTCATAACGGCCGTAGCTGCGAGTGAGTTGGGAAGCCACGAACCAAAGGAACACAGCCGTGTCAACGAATACTCCCGTAGGAACCGCCGCACGTCCGCTGCGCGTCGCCGTCGTCGGCTCCGGCCCTGCCGGCGTTTACGCCGCGGACATCCTGACCAAAAGCCAGGCCGTCAAAAGTGGCGAGCTCACCGTCAGCATCGACCTCTTCGACCGTTACCCGGCGCCCTACGGCCTGATCCGCTACGGGGTGGCCCCCGACCACCCGCGCATCAAGGGCATCGTGAACGCCCTGCACAAGGTCCTGGACCGCGGCGACATCCGGTTCTTCGGCAACGTGGACTACGGCACGGATCTCACCCTCGGGGACCTCCGCGCCCACTACGACGCCGTGATCTTCGCCACCGGCGCGATCAAGGATGCGGACCTGAACATCCCCGGTATCGAGCTCGAGGGTTCCTACGGCGGCGCCGACTTTGTCTCCTGGTACGACGGGCATCCCGACGTGTCCCGCGACTGGCCGCTCGAGGCCAGGGAAATCGCCGTGATCGGCAACGGCAACGTGGCCCTGGACGTGGCCCGGATGCTCTCCAAGCACGCCGATGACCTCCTGGTCTCCGAAATTCCGGACAACGTCTACGGGGCGCTCAAGGATTCCCCCGTCACCGACGTTCACGTCTTCGGCCGCCGAGGCCCGGCCCAGGTGAAATTCACGCCACTGGAACTGCGCGAACTCTCCCACTCCAGGGACGTCGACATCATCCTCTACCCCGAGGACTTCGAGTTCGACGCGGAATCGGACCGCCAGATCCAAAGCAACAACCAGACCAAGACCATGGTGGGCACGCTCACCAACTGGATCGCCGAGCAGCCCGAGGACCTCTCGGAGCTCACTGCCTCGCGCCGCCTGCACTTGCACTTCCTGCACAGCCCGGTGGAGGTGTACGGGGACAATACCGGCGACGCCGGTGCTCCCGGCCGCGTCGCCGGCATCAAGTTCGAGCGCACGGAGCTGGACGGCACCGGCAACGCCCGCGGCACCGGCGAGTTCATCGACTACCCGGTCCAGGCCGTTTACCGGGCCATCGGCTACTTCGGTTCAGCCCTGCCGGAGGTCGAGTTCGACCACAGCAAGGGCGTCGTGCCGAACGACGGCGGCCGCGTCCTGGACGCTTCCGGCACCCACGTGCCGGGCATCTACGCCACCGGCTGGATCAAGCGCGGACCGGTGGGCCTGATCGGCCACACCAAGGGCGACGCGCTCGAAACCGTGACTTACCTGCTCGAGGACCGCGGGAACCTGCCGCTGGCGGCGGCACCCGCGCCGGAGGCCATCGTCGAACTCCTCGAAAGCCGCGGTATCGAATACACCAGCTGGGAAGGCTGGCTCGCGCTCGACGCGCACGAACGCGACCTCGGCGGGACGGCGACGGCGGCAGGCGGCTCGCACGGCGTCGAGGTCGCCCGTGAACGCATTAAGGTGGTCCCGCGCGAGGACATGGTGGAAATTTCCCGCGGCGGGGTTGCTGCGGAAGTTTAAGCGGTCCTTAACGTGACGACCGCCAAAGCAACGCGGGGTCACTTCGCGCCCATCCCGGAGGGGATTACGGGCGCTAAGTGACCCCGCGTTGCTTTGGTTGTGGGAGATCCGGGGTGGTAGTCAGTACGCTTAGCGTCATGAGGCTCCGTCAAAGTAACGCGTCCGGTCGCGGTTACCGCCGGGTTCCCGCCGGGACCGGCTTCAGCTACAAGGACCTGGACGGTTCCACGCTGCCGCCCGGTCCGGTCCGGGACCGGCTGGAAGGCATCGGCATCCCGCCGGCATGGACGGACGTCTGGATTGCGCCGTACGAGAACGGGCACATCCAGGCCACCGGGCTCGACGCCGTCGGCCGGCGCCAGTACATCTACCATCCGGGCTGGCGTGAGAAAAAGGACCGGCTGAAGTTCGACCGTTCGCTTCAGCTCGCGGAAACCCTCCCGACCGCTCGCCGGCTGGTGACCCTGGACCTGCGCTCCGAGGGCCTCACCCGGGAGCGGGTGATGTCTGCCGCCTTCAGGATGCTGGACAGTGGTTCGCTGCGTGTTGGCTCCGAGCGGTATACCAACGAGAATGGCAGCCACGGCCTGGCCACGCTTCTTTGCGCCCATGTGAAGGTGCGCGAGGACGAGCTGCGGCTCAGCTTTCCCGCCAAGAGCGGCAAGACCTGGGAGTCCCGGATTGACGACGCCGACCTCGCCGGCGTCGTCCGCTCGCTCAAGCGCCGCGGTGGCAACTCCCGGCTGCTCGCCTACAAAAACGGCCGCAGCTGGCACCCGGTCACGAGCGCCGAGATCAACGAGTACGTCAAGGAACGCACCGGCGGGGACTTTACTGCGAAGGATTTCCGCACCCTGCGCGGGTCGGTCGCGGCGGCCGTCAGCCTGGCGCGGAGCGGGCCGCAGCTGAAGGTGTCGGCCCGGAAAAGGGCGGTGAGCCGGGCCATGCTCGACGCGTCCGCGGTCCTCGGGAACACGCCGTCGATCGCCCGGAAGAGCTACGTGGATCCGCGGCTGTTGGATCACTTCGCGGCGGGGGAGACCATTGACCCGAAGCGGCTGGACTCCGCCGAGTCCGAGATCCGGGCGCTGCTCTACCAGGAAGGTGCGGTGGTCCCGCTGCGGTAAAGCGGGGGGGCGCGCTGGACGCGACGCTACATCCGCCCGAACCGCGCCCGGATCAGGGCGAAGACGCCGTAGGCGAGGAAGCCTGCGCCGATGGCAAGAAGCAGGTACGGACCGAACGGGTGGTGCTCGTGGCCGCGGCCATCACGAACAGAGGCCGGTCAGGATTAACGCGAGTCACTTGGCCACATGGCCGGCCACGCCCAGCCCGCTGATGAGGTGGCCGTCCACGTGCATCTGGCGGCGGTCCCATGAGCGAAACCGCCGGAAGCGGGGCTACCATCACTGTGCTAAGTGTGCTTACTATGTCTGGGTGCGGACCTCCCACGTGGGGGCCTGCCTGTCCGGACTCGAAGATAAACGATAGGAAGCTCACCATGGCAGGAAATCTTGTTGCCCGTTCCATCCACGACTTGACCGCGGGAGCGTGGTTTGGCGGTTCACTGATGGGCGCTATCGGATTGAACGGCGCGACGGCTGAGGCCAAGGACCCCGCCGAACGCACCCGGCTCTCCAGTCTCGGCTGGAAGAAATGGGCCCCCTACCAAACGGCGGCGTTCGGTGCGCACCTTCTCTCCGGCCTGGCCATTATCTGGGAAAACAAGGACCGGATGGCCAAGCAGGACGGCGTAACGCGGCTGAGTATCTATAAGACGGTTGTCACCCTGGCGGGTGCGGCCGTGACCCTGTACGCCGGGCTGCAGGGCGCGAAAGTAGAAAAGCTCGCCGGGGAAGGCGGCGCCGGCGCTACCGAACCCAGGCACGGTGCGTCGGAGGAACTCCGCTCCGCCCAGCAGCAGCTGAAGGTCCTGCAGTGGGCCATCCCGGTCTTCGCCGGCTGGGTGATCGTGCTGGGCGCCAAACACGGGGAAATGCAGCGGCCGAAGAACGTCTTCAAGGGCCTCGCCCGCTAGGCGCGCCCGAGCCATTCCGCACAGGAATTCAGGTTGCGGTGGACGCTTTCGACGGCGGCGGCCGCGTTGCGGGCGGCGATGGCGTCCACCAGCTCGCCGTGACCCGGGTGCGGAAGGCCGTCGAAGCCGCCCCGGCGCTGCTGGCGGAGCAGGTCGCTGTGAAACACTCCGCCGAAACTGATGTACAGCTCGTGCAGCAGCGGATTCCCCGAGGCCTGCGCCACCAAGACATGGAAGTCCCAGTCAGCCTGCGCCCAGCCGGCGAAGTCCCGGGCCAGCCAGGCGCTGCGGCGCACTTCGAGCAGTTCCCGCATCGCCGCGACGGCGTCGTCCGTGGCGTGGCGGGCCGCGAGCCGGGCGGCCTGGGTATCCAGGGCCACGCGGACCTCCAATATGTGCATCTGGGAGTGGTCCCGGTACATGCGCTGGGCGGCGCCTGAGATCTCGCTGGTGGCGCGGACGTAGGTCCCGTCCCCGCGCCGGACCTCCAGCATCCCGCTGTGCGCCAGAGCCTTGATCGCCTCACGCAGGGTGCCCCGGGAGATGCCAAGGGCCGCCACCAGTTCCGGTTCGGCGGGAATGCGCTGCTGTAGTTGCCACTCGCCGGACTGGATGGAGTAGCGCAGCTTGGCGGTGACTTCCTCCACCAACGGCGGCCGGTGTGAAGGGCTCAGCGTCATCGCTGCACCCCTTCCAGGGGCGGCTCCACGACCTGGCCGCCGGCGGCCTGCGGCTTCATCACCCGGACCGTCAGCAGATGCCCCACGACAACCTGGCCCGCGGCCACTGCCAGCAGCAGAACCAGCGGCAGGGTCCAGCTGCCTGTGGCGCTGTGCAGCAGGCCCATGCCGAAGGGACCCGCGGTTGCCAGCAGGTAGCCCACCGACTGGGCGACGGTGGATAGCGCGGTGGTCTCGGTGCTGTTCCGGCCGCTGCGGCTGATCATCACCATGATGAGCGGGAAGATTCCGAGCCCGAAACCCAGGAAGACCGCCGTCACGGGGGCCAGGTTGGCAGGCAACAGGAGCATGCCAAGGACGCCAACCACCGTGGAGACACTTGCCAGGTAGAACGCCGGGCGCAACATATGGGGGCGTGCACCGATTGCGATCAGCACCATACCTGCCGGGACCGAGACCAGCTGCATGAGCCCGAACATGAGACCGCCCTGGGAGGCGCTGACGCCCTGCGTGGCCAGCATGTACGGAAACCAGCTGAGCACGGAATAGGCCAGCAGAGCCTGGACGGTGAAACCGACGGTGATCAAGAGCCCGGTGCGGGTCCGCAGCAGCGGCCATGGCGACACATGCATGGCTTTCACTGTTGGTGCGTGGCGGTGCGCGTGCAGCGCAATCGGCAGGAAACCCAGGCAGGCGGCGAGGGCTAGGATGCCGATCGACCCCAGCCCGGCGGAAGGTGAACCGAGCTGCAGTGCCAGCGGCACGATCAGCACCGAAGTGACGGTGGCCCCCGTGGTCATGGTCATCGTATAGAGGGCGGTCATCAGGGAGGTCCGGTCCGCAAAGTATTCACGGATAAAAGTAGGCATCGCCACATTGCACACCGCCAGTCCGGACATGCCGATCACGGTCCCGGCCACCAGCATGCCGGTCGTCGGCACGCCGCGGAGGAGCAGGCCGCCGGCGAGCATCACGAGTGAAAGCAGGATGGCCTTTTCGACGCCGAGCCGCCGGGTGAGCCAGGACGTCGCCGCCCCGGCAACCGCGAAACAAAGCGTGGGAACCGACGGAACGATTGCGGCGACGAACGCGCCGTACCCGAGAACGGCCTGCAGGTCGTGGAAGAGTGCGGAGGCGCCGCTGATGCCGGCCCGCAGGTTCAGCCCGATCAGCACGATGGCGACTGTCCCGAACACGGCAACCGTGCGCGTCCGGACCCGCTGCGGGGTGGCAGGGGCAGTGGCGGGGCGGGCGGAGGCCGCCGTCGTGCGTTTCATAACTAAAGGTTAGACGTCTGATGTTTGGCCGCGCGAGTTGTGTGTCCAACTTCTCGCGGCTCCCGTGTGGCTGTCGGGGCCGGGTCAGCCCGGGTGGCGGGCGCCGAGCCGCTGGACGGCCAGCGCAAGCCAAAGCTGCACGCGGTCCGCAGTTTGCGCCGGGTCGTACCCGGTCAGCTCGGTTATCTGCGCCAGCCGGTAGCGGACGGTGTTCCGGTGCAGGGTGAGGTCCTCGGCGACGGCGGCGACCGAGCCGTTGTTGCCCAGGTAGCTCTCCAGCGTGGCTATCAGGCCGGCCCCGTGGGCGGCGTCGAACTGGCGTAGCGGGTTCAGCGATTCGTTCGCCATGTCCGCCAGCGGGACGTCCTCACTGGCCAGCAGCAGTGAGGTCAGGCTGAGCCGCTCCGGCTCATTGACGGGCAGCCCGTGGCTCGCCGCGTCGCGGGCCTCGAAGTAGCTCCAGCGCAGTCCGTTCGGTTTGGTGTAAGCCCCGCCGATGCCGATCGTGGCGTGGATTCCCGCCTCGGCGAGGTGGTCGCTGAGTCCCCGGGCCAGGGCGGTGGCACCGCTGCCGTCGTCGTGCACCACCGCCACCAGGTCCTGGCCGACGACGGCGGTCACCGCCGTCCTCAGCGGCTGCGGCAGCGAGGAACTCGCCAACGAGGCGGCGTGGGCAGCCGATTCTGCCAGCAGCACCACGTTCTTGCGGGTGCTGTTGACGCCGATGCCGGCGAGCCGCCGGGTAGCCTCGGTGGGCTCCAGGGTTCCATGGATCACGTCTTCAAGGACCTGCCCCGCCAGGGCCCGCTGCGATTGTCGTTGCTTAACCATGTTGTTGAGTTCGACGCTGATCAAGTTCTGCGCGTAGCCGACGATCCCGGAGTCTTCGAACGGGTGCCGGATCCACAGCGTACAGGCGTCGCGGCGGCCAGTGGGGACCGGGTACGAGGCCCAGCCGTCGGTGGAAGGGGAGGGGCCGCCGGCGGCGCTGTTGTAGAGCTCCGCCGTGAACTGCGTCAGGATAATATCGGTGCGCAGCATGGAGCCCAGGTGCTTGAGCAGCTCAGTCAGGCCGCCGCCGGTCAGGAGTGCGCGGGCCAGGACCTGGTGCCCGGCTATCAGTCGCTCCAGCTTGGCGTAGTGGTCCGCGGACTGGGCGTCGGCCACGAGCTTGCCGATCGCGATGAAGGGGGTTTCGTAGGGCACCGCCACCACCGGCAGGCCCCAGCGGTTGGCCTCGGCGACCAGGGCCGGCGGCACCGCGTCGTGCGTGAGCCCGACCCCAAAACCGATGCCCACCGCTCCGGCGCGCTGGACCTGGCGGACGAAGCGGCGCTGCTCAGGGGCGGTCTTCAGCCGCATCCCGGTGGTGAGGACCAGTTCCCCGCCGTTGAGGAAGCGCTGCGGGTCCTCCTGCTCGGTCACCGCAACCCAGCGGATGTCGTGGTGCCAGGTGGTCTCCGCGACGCCGGTTTTCGTCAGCCGCAAAGACGGGACCCCCAGCAGGGCAGCGAGTGAAATTGCCATAAAAGCAGGATAGCCGCGCGCTGGTCAACCGCACTAAAGTCCTGCATTTCCGGTGTGCAGCTGCCTATTCCCAGCCTCACGCACCTGGCATAGGCTCGGAGCAGTCGCAAATCCCTTAGCCCTGTCTCCGCCAGACCAGCTCGAAAGAGGTTGTACACCGTGGTTCAAACCTTGCAGAACTTCATCAACGGGGAGTTCGTTCCCCCCGCCGGCACCGGGTTGCTGCCCATTGTGAACCCCACTAACGGTGACGTGGTGGCACAGGCACCCATCTCTGTGCAGACCGACGTCGACGCCGCCATGACCGCCGCCAAGAACGCCTTCCAGAGCTGGAAGCACACCACGCCCGGGCAGCGCCAGCTCATGCTGCTCAAACTCGCGGATGCCATCGAGGCCAACAGCGACGAGCTCGTGGAGGCCCAGCACCGCAACACCGGCCAGGTCCGCTCCCTGATCGCCTCCGAGGAAGTGGCAGCAGGCGCCGATCAGCTGCGCTTCTTCGCCGGTGCCGCCCGCATCATGGAAGGCAAGTCCGCCGGCGAGTACTTCGAAGGCCACACCTCCTACGTGCGGCGCGAACCGATCGGCGTCGTTGCCCAGGTGGCGCCGTGGAACTACCCGTTCCTCATGGCCATCTGGAAGATCGGGCCTGCCCTGGCCGCCGGCAACACCGTGGTCCTCAAGCCCTCGGACACCACCCCGGAATCCACCCTGGTGCTTGCCCGCCTTGCTGGCGAAATCTTCCCGGCCGGCGTGCTGAACGTCGTCCTCGGCACCGGCGAGACCGGCGCCATGATGGTGGAGCACAAGGTCCCCGGCCTGGTCTCCATCACCGGTTCCGTCCGCGCCGGCATCGCCGTCGCGTCGGGCGCCGCCAAAGGTCTCAAGCGCGCCCACCTGGAACTCGGCGGCAAGGCCCCGGCCATTGTGTTCGCCGATGCCGATATCAAGAAAAGCGCCGCGGCCATCGCCGAGTTCGCGTTCTTCAACGCCGGCCAGGACTGCACGGCCATCACCCGCGTCCTGGTCCAGGATTCGGTGCACGACGACGTCGTGGCCGCCATGGTCGAGCATACAAAGACCCTGCACACGGGCTCGCAGAACGACGAGGACAACTACTTCGGCCCGCTGAACAACGTCAACCACTTCAACGCGGTCAGCTCCGTTGTCGAGCACCTCCCGGCGAACTGCAAGATCGAGACCGGCGGCCACCGCGCGGGCGAGAAGGGCTTCTTCTTCGAGCCCACCATCGTCACAGGTGCGAAGCAAAGCGATGACATCGTGCAGAAGGAAACGTTCGGCCCGGTCATCACGGTGCAGAAGTTCAGTACCGAGGCCGAGGCGATCGAGCTGGCCAACGACGTCGACTACGCCCTGGCCTCCAGCGTCTGGACCACTGACCATGGCACCGCCATGCGGGTCAGCCGCGACCTGGATTTCGGTGCCGTCTGGATCAACACCCACATTCTGCTCACCGCCGAGATGCCGCATGGAGGCTTCAAGCAGTCCGGCTACGGCAAGGACCTCTCCATGTACGGCGTCGAGGACTACACGCGCATCAAGCACGTCATGTCCGCATTAGATGCATAATCCCCCCGGCGCCCTAACCTCGCTCCGCTTCGGCCAGGGAACCCTGCCGGCGTGGGCCCAGCCATCGCAACCAAGAAGGATAAGCCATGACCACCACCGCACCTGACATCACCTACCGGCTCGAGCAGAAACGCCGCGTCCAGGCCGACTTCCCGGGCCCCAAGTCCATTGCCCTGACCGAGCGCCGCAAAGCTGTCGTCGCCGCCGGCGTCGCGTCCAGCGTCCCCGTGTTCGTGGCCGACGCCGACGGCGGCATCATCCACGACGTCGACGGCAATTCCTTCATCGACCTCGGCTCGGGCATCGCCGTGACGAGCGTCGGCGCCTCGGACCCCGCCGTCGTCGGCGCCGTGAAAGAAGCCGTGGAGCACTTCACCCACACGTGCTTCATGGTCACGCCCTACGAGGGCTATGTCGCCGTCGCAGAGCAGCTGAACCGGCTCACCCCGGGCGACCACGAGAAGCGCACCGTGTTGTTCAACTCCGGCGCGGAAGCCGTGGAAAATGCAGTCAAGGTGGCCCGCCTGGCCACCGGCCGGGACGCCGTCGTCGCCTTCGACCACGCCTACCATGGCCGCACTAACCTCACCATGGCCCTCACCGCCAAGGCGATGCCGTACAAAACCAACTTCGGCCCGTTCGCGCCCGAGGTCTACCGGATGCCGATGAGCTACCCGTTCCGCGAGGAAAACCCGGAGATCACCGGTGCCGAGGCCGCCAAGCGTGCCATCACCATGATCGAAAAGCAGATCGGCGGCGAGCAGGTTGCCGCGATCATCATCGAACCCATCCAGGGCGAGGGCGGCTTCATTGTCCCCGCGGCCGGCTTCCTGCCGGAACTGGCCGCCTGGGCCAAGGACAGGGGCATCGTCTTCATCGCCGATGAGGTCCAGTCCGGCTTCTGCCGCACCGGCGAATGGTTCGCCGTGAACCACGAAGGCGTCATCCCCGACATCATCACCATGGCCAAGGGCATCGCCGGCGGCCTGCCGCTCTCCGCCATCACCGGCCGCGCCGATCTCCTCGACGCCGTCCACCCCGGCGGCCTCGGCGGCACCTACGGCGGCAACCCGGTAGCCTGCGCAGCCGCGCTGGCCGCGATCGGTTCGATGCAGCAGTATGACCTCAACACCCGGGCCCGCCACATCGAGGGAATCGCCCTCGGCAGGCTGCGCGAACTTGCCGCTGAGCAGCCCGTGATTGGTGACGTCCGCGGCCGCGGCGCGATGCTGGCGATTGAGCTCGTCCAGGACGGATCCAAGGAACCGAACCCGGAGCTGACCAAGGCCGTCGCCGCCGCCTGCCTCAAGGAAGGTGTCATCATCCTCACCTGCGGCACGTACGGCAACGTGATCCGGCTGCTGCCCCCGCTGGTCATCAGCGATGAACTGCTGCTGGACGGACTCGAGGTCCTGGCCGCGGCGATCAAGGCCAACGCGTAACAGCGCTATTCCGGGGGCCGCTGGGCTAGAGTCGTTCCTACCACCGCAGGAACGCAGACCGGCCGACGTCGCCCGGGCCCCCGGAGCCAAGCTGGACTCTGCCCAGACCCATGAGGGGTTTATCGATGCGCTACGTAGTTGGCTACACACCCGACGACCGCGGCGCCGACGCCGTCGCCCTGGCTTCGGCACTGGCCCGCGCCCAGGGCGCCCACCTGGACCTGGTCCATGTGGTGGACCGGAAAACCCCTTACGTCGCCCTGAACCCGCAGGGTAACCGCGTCAGCGTGGCGGAGCAGTCCGTGCTGACCGCGGAACGGCAGGGTCTCGCCCTGGTTCCCGACGGACTGGTAGCCAGGTTCCATGTGCGCCAGGCTGACTCCTTCGCCGCGGGCCTGATCGACGCCGCGAAAGAATACCGCGCCGGCCTGATCGTGGTAGGCGCGGCGAACAACGGCCTGTTCAAGCGCTACAGCGTCGGCAGTGTGGCCAACGCGCTGCTGCATGCCTCCCCGGTCCCGGTGACGCTGGCGCCGCGCGGTTACCGGCGGACCGAACCGATCAGCGGGCTGACCTTGGCGGTCGGCGAGCGGACCGGAGCGGAGGCGGCAATCGACGTAGCGATCGGAGCCGCCGGGCGCCGCGGCGTCCCGCTGCGGCTGGTGTCGCTGGTTGAACTGGATGCCGAAGGCACCGGCGGCGAAAACATCAACGCCGCGCACATCCACGCAAACACCGTCCTCAAGGCCGCCGCCGACCGTCTGCCCGAAGGGCATCGCGTCAGCGTCGAGGTGGCACACGGCCGCACCATCGAGGAAGCCATCGATGACCTTGAGTGGAACGACGGGGAAGTCATGGTCGTCGGCTCGTCCCGGCTGGCGGAAAAGAACAAACTCTTCATTGGGAGTACGGCCAACAAGGTGCTGCGCGCCCTGCCGGTTCCCATGGTGGTGGTGCCGCGGGATTACGAGCGCATCGACACCGACCCGGAGGACTGAGCCGAGCCGCCGCAGGGCGCCCGGATCTAGGCGGCGGCTCGGGCCAGCTTGCGGGCGCCGGAATTCCTCCGCGCAGTGCCCAGCGTGTCAGCGGTCAGCAGCAGCAGCGCGAGCCAGACGACTCCGAAGCCGATCCAGCGTTCGGTGGTCATGGCCTCCCTGAACACGGTCAGCGCCACGATGAACTGAAGCACCGGGGCGAAATACTGCAACAGCCCGATCGTCGTCATCGGCAGCCGGCGAGCCGAGGCGCCGAAGAACAGCAGCGGGACGGCGGTGATGATGCCGGACGCGAGGAGCAGCCAGAAGTGCCCGGCGCCGTCGGTGGTCAGCGAGGCGGCCCCGCTCACGGCCAGTACGATCATGGTGGCCCCGGCGAACGGTGCGAGCACGACGGTCTCCACGGTGAGGCTGGTGAGCGCGTCAACGCGCGGCCCCACCCGCTTCTTGAAGAAGCCGTAGAGGCCGAAGCTGAACGCCAGGGTCAGGGCGATCCATGGCAGCTTGCCGTAAGAGAAGGACAGCACACCCACAGCCACAAAACCGATCCCGACGGCGGCCCACTGCAGCGGCCGCAGCTTCTCCTTCAGGACAAAGACCCCCAGCAGGACGGACACCAGCGGGTTGATGAAGTAGCCCAGGGACGTTTCGACGGCGTGGCCCGTGGTCACGCCGTAGGTGTAGGTGAGCCAGTTGACCGCGATCAGCCCGGCGGCGATGGCCAGCGGGCCGATCACCGTGCGGTTCCGGAATGCCGCCCCGAGCACCCGCCAGGAACGGGTGACGGTGATCAGCAGGGTGCAGAACAGCAGCGACCAGACCACGCGGTTGGCCACAATTTCGACGGCGCCGGCCGGGGCCAGCACGAAGAAATACAGCGGCAGCAGCCCCCACAGGCCGTAGGCGCCGATGCCGAACAGCACACCCGCCGTCGTTTCTTTGTCCACCGCCTTGAGCCCGGGAGCCTTGCCGCCCTTGAGGGTTCCCGCAGGTGCGGACGTAGTGACCGCAGTGGTGGAGTTCGGCGGGGAAGCGGGTCCGGTGGGAATAGGCACGTAGCCAATAACACCACGTCCGGTGTGCCTATTCCTACCCGCTTGAACGGCCGGCCGTTGGACGTTTCCGCGTCCGGGGCGGGGGACATTTAGAATGGGGGACTGTGCGCAGTAAACACCTGCGCACCCGCCAAGACTCAGAAGGGCTCCCGGTGTCCAGCTCGGCCGAAACTCCGTCCAATCGTCCGCTCCGTGTTGCGATCGTCGGCGCCGGTCCGGCCGGCGTCTACGCCGCGGACATCCTGACCAAGTCCAACGAGGTCAAGGACGGCGACTTCGAGGTCAGCATCGACCTGTTCGAGGCCTACCCCGCGCCTTACGGCTTGATCCGCTACGGCGTGGCCCCGGACCACCCGCGCATCAAGGGGATTGTCAATGCCCTGCACAAGGTTCTGGACCGCGGCGACATCCGCTTCCTCGGCAATGTCAGCTACGGCCGGGACCTGACCCTGCACGACTTCCGCGCCCTCTACGACGCCGTGATCTTCGCAACCGGCGCCATCAGGGACGCGGACCTGGACATCCCCGGCGTCGAACTGGAGGGCTCGTTCGGCGGCGCCGACTTCGTTTCCTGGTACGACGGCCATCCCGATGTGCCGCGCGACTGGCCCCTGGAAGCGAAGGAAATTGCCGTGATCGGCAACGGCAACGTCGCCTTGGACGTCGCCCGGATGCTGGTTAAGCACGCGGACGAACTGCTGGTCACGGAAATCCCGGACAACGTCTACCGGGCGCTCAGGGACTCCCCGGTCACAGACGTCCACGTCTTCGGCCGCCGCGGCCCGGCACAGGTGAGATTCACCCCGCTGGAGCTGCGCGAGCTCAGTCACGCGAACGACGTGGACATCGTCCTCTACCCCGAGGACTTCGAGTTCGACGACGCCTCCGATGAGGCCATCCGCACGAACAACCAGATCAAGACCATGGTGAACACGCTGGGCAACTGGCTCGTCGAGGAGCACACCGAGGCCGAGCAGCCGTCTTCCCGCCGCCTGCACCTGCACTTCCTGCATAACCCGGTCGAGATCCTCGGAGAAAACAAGGACGACGCCGCGCACCCCGGCAGGGTTTCGGGTATCAGGTTCGAGCGCACCGAGCTGGACGGCACGGGCAATGCCAAGGGCGCCGGCCAGTTCGTCGACTACCCGGTCCAGGCCGTCTACCGCGCCATCGGATATCACGGCTCACCGCTGGAGGAGTTGGAGTACGACGCCCGGCGCGGGGTCATCCCCAACGAAGGCGGCCGCGTGCTCGATGCCGAGGGAAACCCGGTACCCGGCATTTACGCCACCGGCTGGATTAAGCGCGGCCCGGTCGGCCTGATCGGCCACACCAAGGGCGACGCCCTGGAAACCATCGGCTTCCTGCTCGAGGACCGGCTGACCCTTCCGCCCGCACGGAACCCGGACCCGCAGGCCATCATCGAACTACTCGAGCAGCGTGGCGTCGAATACACCACCTGGGAGGGCTGGAACAGGCTGGATGCGCACGAACTTGCCCTCGGCGCGACGTGGTCCGCCGCCCGCGGGGCTGACGGCGGAGTCGACGGCGTCGTGCGCGAACGCATCAAAGTCGTCCCGCGGGAAGAAATGATCCGGATTTCCCGGGAGTGACCAGTCCCCGCAGCGCATAAAGTCCCATGACGCGAAAAAACCTTGGCGCACCGGGTGTTCCTGCATCGACGGGCAATCCGCGCGTCGCCGAGACGTTCGCGCATCCGCTGGCGGGGGTTCGGAACGCCCCGTAGACTCGGTGGGAATCGGCTGCCTCCGGCCCGCCGTAGTGCGCTGAAGAAGGTGCCAGCCAGGTGGGAGATTCAATGAGGAATCCGGTCGGGCCCGAAGCCCCGCGCGGTTACGGCCACGGCATGAGCCCGGAACTGCGCCAGCGGTTTGCCCGCGCCGGGCATGAACAGCTCGGCGGCCCCGGCATGGGCGCGGAGCAGCTGCCCGGGCTTCGCAGCCTGATCCGGGAATCCTGGCAGCGTTCCGAGCAACTGCACGCCAACCCGGACAACCCCGAGGCCCCGCTTGCCATGGACCGTGACGAAATCGAGGACTACCGCCGGCAGCACCCGCTGGCCGCGATCATGCCTGTGATCCACAAGCTCCTGGTCCTGCCCAGTTACGACAGCGGCATGCTGGTGGCCGTCGGGGACGAGGTGGGCCGGCTGTTGTGGGTTGAGGGGGATCCCGCCCTGCAGCGCCGGGCCGAAGGGATGATGTTTGTCCCGGGCGCCGACTGGTCCGAGGCCACCGTGGGCACGAGCGCCCCAGGCACCGCGCTGGCCCTGGGCCGCGGCATCCAGATCGCCGGCGCCGAACACTACAAGCGATCGGTGCACCCCTGGAGCTGCACGGCCGTGCCGTTCCACGATCCGGATTCCGGCGCCCTGCTGGGCGTCGTCGACATCACCGGCACCGAGTCCGCCGTCGCACCCCACACCCTGTCCCTCGTCGAGGCGACCGTCGCCGCCGCCCAGGCACACCTGCGGGTGGAGCGGCTCCAGCGTGCCGCAACCCGGCAGCCGACGCCGGTCCGGCGCCGGACATCCGCGGCCGCGCGCGGTGCCTTCCCCACCGGCGGGGCGGGGTCCGCCGGTCCGCGCGCCGGGACGGCCGGCAGCCTCTACCGCAACAGCCTGCAACTGCTCGGCCGCGATCAGGCGGTGCTGAGCCTGGATGGCCGCACCGTCAGCCTCTCCGCCCGGCACAGCGAAATCCTGGCCCTGCTCAGCGCGCATCCGGAAGGGCTCAATGCCGAGGAGCTCAGCGCGCTGCTCTACCCGGGCAACGGCTCCACCATAACGCTGCGCGCTGAGATGGTCCGCCTGCGCAAGGTCCTGCAGCAACTCAATCCGGACGCCGTCCCGGCGTCGCGGCCCTACCGGCTGACAGTGGACCTTGCGCCGGATTCCGGCCAGGTGCTCAGCTGCCTGCAGCGCGGCGCCCACCGGATCGCGCTGGAAATCTACCGCGGCGCTATGCTGCCCCGCTCCGAGGCGCCCGGTATCATCGAGCTCCGCCGCCGCCTCTCCGCCCTGCTGCGTGAAGCTGTCCTGACCGACGGCAGCGCGGAGTCGCTGCTGAGATACGCGGAGCTGCCGGAAGCACGGGACGACGTCGACGTCCGGACCGCCGCCCTGAAACTGTTGCCGCCGCGGTCACCCAAGCGGGCAGCTGTCGTCGCGGACCTAGAACGGCTGGATGCGGAGCTCAGCGTCTGAGACCGAGGAGTGACGCGGTGCCCGGAGTGACTCGGTTCATACGGTTGCAACCTGCCTGCAACCTCCCCGCTCCTAGGCTGGTGGCAGCGGCGGCCGCAGGAATCACGGCGGCCGCTCCCGCCACCAGATCCTGCATACCAATCTTGCACAGCAAAGGAGCTAGCAATGACTGTCTACGCACAGCCCGGCACCGAGGGTTCGAAGGTCACGTTCAAGGACCGCTACGAGAACTGGATCGGGGGCGAGTGGGTTGCCCCGGTCAAGGGCCAGTACTTCGAAAACATCACCCCGGTCACCGGCAAGGCCTTCTGCGAGGTCGCCCGCGGCACCGCCGAGGACATCGAGCTGGCGCTGGACGCCGCGCACAAGGTCGCCCCGTCCTGGGGCAAGACGTCCGTCGCCGAACGCGCCGCCGTCCTGAACAAGATCGCCGACCGGATCGACGAAAACACCGAACTGCTGGCCGTCGCTGAGTCCTGGGACAACGGCAAGCCGATCCGTGAAACCCTCAACGCGGACATCCCGCTCGCCGCGGACCACTTCCGCTATTTCGCCTCGGCCGTCCGCGCCCAGGAAGGCCGGCTGTCCCAGCTCGACGACGACACCACCGCCTACCACTACCACGAGCCGCTCGGCGTCGTCGGCCAGATCATCCCGTGGAACTTCCCCATCCTGATGGCCGTCTGGAAGCTGGCCCCCGCGCTGGCTGCCGGAAACGCCGTCGTCCTCAAGCCGGCCGAGCAGACCCCGTCCTCGATCCTGGTGCTGATGGAACTCATCAGCGACCTGCTGCCCGCGGGCGTCATCAACGTCGTCAACGGCTTCGGCGTCGAGGCCGGCAAGCCGCTCGCCTCCAGCCCGCGGATCCGCAAGATCGCCTTCACCGGCGAGACCACCACGGGCCGCCTGATCAGCCAGTACGCGTCCCAGAACCTGATCCCTGTCACCCTGGAACTGGGCGGCAAGAGCCCCAACATTTTCTTCAACGATGTCGCGGACAACAACGACGCCTTCTACGACAAGGCCCTTGAAGGATTCACGCTGTTCGCCTTCAACCAGGGCGAAGTCTGCACCTGCCCGTCCCGTGCCCTGGTCCAGGAAGGCATCTACGACTCCTTCATGGCCGATGCGCTGGCCCGCACCCAGAAGATCATCCAGGGCAACCCGCTGGACACCGACACCCAGCTCGGCGCCCAGGCCTCCAACGACCAGCTCGAAAAGATCCTCTCCTACATCGACATCGGGAAGCAGGAAGGCGCCAAAGCGCTCACCGGAGGCGCCCGCGCCGAACTATCCGGCGACCTGGCCGGCGGCTACTACGTCCAGCCGACCATTTTCGAGGGCCACAACAAGATGCGGATCTTCCAGGAGGAGATCTTCGGCCCGGTGCTTTCGGTAACCCGGTTCAGTGACTACAACGACGCCATGGGCATCGCCAACGACACCCTGTACGGCCTCGGCGCCGGCGTCTGGTCCCGCAACGGCAATGTCGCCTACCGGGCCGGCCGCGAGATCCAGGCGGGCCGGGTGTGGGTCAACAACTACCACGCCTACCCGGCAGGGGCCGCGTTCGGCGGCTACAAGTCCTCCGGCATCGGCCGTGAGAACCACGCCATGATGCTGGACCACTATCAGCAGACCAAGAATCTCCTGGTCAGCTACAACGAGAACAAGCTCGGCTTCTTCTAAGCCGATGCGGCGGGGCGGACCGGACCGGTCCGCCCCCCGCCCCGGTCCGCCCCCGCCCTGCCCACCCGCCCACCCAGGAGGCGCCCCGATGTCCCAGACCAGGCTTGAAGCCGCCGTGACGCTGGCCGGCGAGGACTTTTCCCGGGTGGCGCTCACCCCCGAGGCCGTGGAGCTGCTCCGCTTGCTCTGGCTCCGGCACGGTCCGCTCATGTTCCACCAGTCCGGCGGCTGCTGCGACGGTTCCTCGCCCATGTGCTACCCGGCGGGGGAGCTCCTTACCGGCGACTCGGATGTGTTGCTGGGCCTGTTCGACATTTCGGACGGTGTGCAGCCCCAACCACTCGAGTTCTGGATGTCCAAAGAGCAGTTCAACTACTGGAGCCACACCCATCTGACGGTTGACGTTGTCCCGGGCCGCGGGAGCGGGTTCTCGGTCGAGGCGCCCGAGGGGAAACGCTTCCTGATCCGCTCGACGCTGATGGACTGGCCCATCTGAGCCGACCGAGGTCCCGGTCCGAGCTCCGCGGCGTCTCATAATGTGAGATGAAAACGGCCGTCCACTGGATGGACACTAGTGTTAATAGGTCTGTTTCCACCCAGCTATCTAGATTTTGGACTTTCCTATGAACCTTTTCCGGACCAAATCCATTGAGCAGTCGATGGCCGACGCCGATGAGCCTGGGCGCAAGCTGAAACGCTCGCTCAGCACCTGGGACCTGATGATCATGGGCGTCGCCGTCGCCGTCGGGGCCGGGATCTTCTCGGTCGGCGCCAAGGCCGCTGCGAATTTCGCCGGCCCGGCCGTGACTCTCTCCTTTGCGATCGCAGCGGTCACCTGCGCGCTGGCGATCATGTGTTATGCCGAGTTCGCCACTGCCATCCCCGTGGCCGGCTCCGCGTACGTCTTCACCTACGCCACGATGGGCGAGGTGCTCGCTTGGATTATCGGCTGGAACCTCATCCTCGAGCTCTTCACCGCCGCCGCCGTGATCGCGAAGTACTGGGGCATCTACCTCAGCAAGGTCTTCGCGCTGACGGGCCTGGACGTTCCGCCGTCGATCTCCGTGGCCGGCGTCGACCTCTACTGGGGTGCGTTCCTGATCGTGGCCGTGTTCACCGTGCTGCTGGTGCTGGGGACGAAACTGTCCGCCCGCGTCGGCAACGTGTTTACTCTGATCAAAATCGCTGTCGTGCTCTTCGTGATCGTGGTCGGCTTCAGCTATGTGAAATTCGAGAACTACGCACCGTTCGTCCCGGCCTCCGAACCGACCGGCGGCACAGGCGCCACGGACGTGCTCAAGCAGTCCTTCTTCGGCTTCCTGACGGGCGCTGCCCCGGCGCAATACGGCACGTTGGGCGTCTTCGCCGGCGCGGCCCTCGTGTTCTTCGCCTTCATCGGGTTCGACGTCGTCGCCACCTCTGCGGAGGAGGTCAGGAACCCGCAGAAGACGCTGCCCCGCGGCATCTTCGGCGGCCTGGCGATCGTCACGGTGCTCTACATCCTGGTCTCGCTCGCGCTCACCGGCATGGTCTCATATACCAAGCTGGCAGAGACTAAGAACCCGACCCTCACCACCGCCTTCGAGGCCGTGGGCAACACCGACGCCGCCAAGGTGATCGCCTTCGGCTCCCTCGTGGGCCTGACCACTGTGATCATGGTGTTGCTGATGGGCCTCTCCCGCGTGGTCCTGGCGATGAGCCGCGACGGCCTGTTGCCCCGCTCGCTGTCCAAGACCTCCACCATCCGGGCCACCCCGGTCCGCCTGCAAGTCATCTGTGGCGCAGCTGTGGCGGTTGTGGCCGGGCTGACCAACGTTGACCTGCTCGAGGAAATGATCAACATCGGGACGCTTTCCGCGTTCGTAATGGTCAGCCTCGGCATCCTGGTGCTGCGCAAGAAGCGCCCGGATCTGAATCCGGCGTTCCGCGTGCCTTTCGGCAAGGTGCTCCCGGTGGTGTCGGCCGTGTTGTGCCTGTACCTGATGACCAACCTGGCCGTGGAGACCTGGATCTTCTTCGCCATCTGGCTCGTTGTCGGCATCGCAATCTACTTCGCCTACGGCCAGCGCCACTCCCGCCTCAACGAGAAGTTCGCCGAGGCGAGGACCGCCGTCAACGGAACGCCCGCCACCCCCGCCACGCCGGCTGACCGGGAGGACGCGGAGTCGCTCACCCGCTCCTAGCGGCCACACCCTCAACGGCAACAAGATAGTTCGACGCGGGGTCGCCCAGGGTCCGTCCGGCACTTCCGGCGGTACCGCGGGTGGCCCCGCGTTCTTTATGCCAGCCTGAGTATTTGATGCCTTGAGAGCCACCCGATCGTGCGGTTCAGAGCCAGCGATCGTGCGGAAGAGAGCCAGTGGTGGTGTGGTTGGGAGCCACTG
>NZ_JBEPNK010000031.1:0-36153 GCF_040546245.1 Arthrobacter sp. UYEF3 | reverse complement strand
GATTCTCTCCCAAGGCCCTCACCTCAGCCGAAACAACCTCCCGCCCCGGACTCCTCACGCGGCAACGCTGAATACACTCTCAATTCTGAAGAGCCACATTAGAACGCGCGGGCCGGGCATTTTGCCCAAGTAGCGCCACCGCCGATCCCGTGGAGTTGCCCACGTCAGGGTTTCTTTGGGAAATGGTTGTTTAGTCGCTACCAATTCAAAGAGACCCTGATGTCCCTCTCCTGCCGCCACGCCGACAACACCCCGAACCCTCAACCTCAGCTGCCCAAACCACGCTTAGAGACGAAGGGCCGGAAATCCGGCCAAATACAGTTGCGATTCACAGACCGGTCCGTCAGCGCTTGGTCGAAGCTGTGAGTGGCAGCGGTAAATGGCATGCCTCTCGCAACGATATTTGGCCGGCCCATCGGGGTGGGCCGGCTTCGTTAGGGTCGCTGTGCCGGGGCAGGGGGGAAGCGCGGATCTGACAGGGTCAAATGGATTGTCGGTAGCCGAAGAACTCGTGGTCGTTGTTGTAACCGCCCAGCCCGCCCCCGACGTCGGCAAAGCTTTCGACGAACTCGATGGCTTGTATCCACTTCACCATCTTGAATCCGAGCTCGACTTCGTTGCGGAGGCGCAGCGGTGCACCGTGGCCGAAGGACAAGGGTGCTCCGTTCATGTCGTAGGCGAGCATTGTCAGGTGGTAACTCATCTGCTCAATGGCGTGAGCGTCGTAGTAGAGACCGCCCTCCGGGCCGCTTGCGAACGAGTAGAAGATCACCCATTTGGCTTCGGGTTTCGGGCGGACGGTGTCCAGGATCGTCTGCATGGAGACGCCGCCCCATTTGGCTACGCCGGACCAGCCTTGGATGCAGAAATGCTGCGTGATCTGCTCATGATTGGGAAGTGCCCGAAGTTGCTTAAGGGACAATTCGACCGGGTTCTCGACGAGTCCACCGACAGCAAGCTTGTAATCGACGAAGCCGTTTGCCTGGAGCTGCTTGTAGTGTGCGCTGTCGGGGTAATTGCCGTTGTGCCAGAAATAGGGCGAGATGTCTTTCTCCGTGTACTCGCCGGGCTTCGAGTCGACGTGCTCGAACAGCCGCTGTGCGGGCCCGACGAGCGCGAAACCCACGCGTTGCACGACCCTCGGATGGCGATACGTGAACGGTGTCGCGGCGACCCACCCGACAATGATCACGACCATCGAGGCCGCTAAGATCCAGAACCCGGTCCAGGATGAGGTGTTCTGAGACGCATACAGGTGGTTGAGATTGCGCAGGGCACCAGTGGTGAACACAAGAATGACATGGATGACGATGAAGACGAGGAACCAGCACAGCACGAGAAAGTGCAGGGACCGGGCGACCTGGATGCTGAAGAATCGGCTCACCCAACGGAATCGGGTGGACAATGCCGGGGACATGCCCAGCCCGGTCAGGAGCGCCACCGGTGGGGCGATGAACACCGTGATGAAGTATGCGAGCAGTTGCAGGCTGTTGTAGTTGCTCCACCCGCTCTCGGTCGGCCACTGCAGTGAGAGGTACTGGATCGCGACCGAAACGGCGTTTGGAAAAACATCCCACCGCAGCGGAACCAACCGCATCCATTGATCGGTGGTGAACAGCAGGATGTAGAAGACCAGACCGTTCGCCAGCCACAGCGTGTCGATGCCCAGATGCCACCAGCGGGCCAGACCGATCGAGTGTCGCCGGCCCGGCAGGCCGACACCGTTCGGGAGCGTGATGGAGTCCTGCTTGGCGGTGTAGAGCGGGGTCGCGGGCACGGGCTTTTGCACCCGGAACCAGTCCTTGCCCGGCGTCGCGTGCCGGGTCCAGTAGAGCCGCGGATGGTCCGCGATGATCGTCACTCCGGACCGGATGATGAAAATCATAAAGAACATGTTCAGGAAGTGCTGCCAGCCCAGCCACGCAGGAAGTCCAACCGGAGCATTCGGCAGCGGCTGTGACTCGCCGGGATAACGCTGCATGAATGCCTGCACGGTTGGCAGTTCACGGATGCCCTGCGCGATCGCCACACCGCCAATCAGCAGCAGCAGCCCGATCGGGATCAGCCAGAGAAGATTAAACCATTTGTTCTGTCCGATTCTGATCCTCGGCGCCACCCCGTATTGCGGCGGAACCCCTCCAGCCCAGTGCTCGTCGACAGCCGAATACCGGGTGGCGTCGAGCTGGCTGCGCAAGCGCATCCGAGCCCCCGCCCAGAAATCTGCGGGGGGAGGCGGCGGTTCATTCGAAGATTCACCCATACGCCTAACCTAGCCCGCGCGAGAACAAGCGGCGTGCGGCACTTCTCCCTCGACGGACACCCAGCACTGACCGCCAACTGAATCAGAGCCGAGTCAGGGGTGGCCAGCAGAACCAAAACTAGGTGCTTTCCCGTTTTGTGCGGGCCACCCCGCCCGGTTCGCCGTAGGCGGAGGTTCCAAGACACCGATTCGAGCTCCGGCGAACCTTTAATAGTCGTCAGGAACCATGGCCGCCGCGCGTCTCGGAGGCGCGTCTCACCACATATCGTCTCAGCGGGGACGCGTGGGGCTTTTCGAGTCAGAATGGCGTGTTGAGGCGACTTGGTTATTTGTCAGTTTCCGAAGTCGGCTGCACAGAATGTCCAAAGCCGTCTGCACAGCCCGCCCGGTGGAGGATCCCTTCTGTACGGAGCGTCTGCTTGGTACGGAGCGTCTGCTTGGCGCGGTGGTCTGGCCCTCGGTGCGGCCCGACCGATGACTTTTCCGCACCGTGCTGGCCTGTACAACCAATACCGACTCACGGGAGAGTGGCGCCATGCGCAAACTGACCTTCGGCATGAACCTGAGCCTGGACGGCTACATCGCCGCGCCCGGCGACGACCTCGGCTGGAGCGTACCAAGCGACGAGCTGTTCCAATGGTGGTCCGACCGGGTGGGGGCGACGGGCCTGGCACTGTACGGGCGCAAACTGTGGGAGACGATGAGCTCGCACTGGCCGACCGCCGACCAGCAGCCTGGCGCCACACCGGCGCAGATCGAGTTCGCCCGCCGCTGGCGGGACATGCCGAAGGTGGTGTTCTCCTCGACGACCAGCACGGTCGACTGGAATACCCGCCTGGTCACCGGCGACGCGGTCACCGAGATCACCCGGCTCAAGGCCGACGACGGCGGCCCCATGGACATCGGCGGTGCCACACTCGCCGCGGCGGCCATGCGGGCCGGGCTGATCGACGAGTACGCGATCGTCACCCATCCGGTCCTGGTGGGCGGCGGCACGCCGTTCTTCACAGCCCTGGACAACTGGGTGAACCTGAGCCTGGTGGAGGCCCGGACGTTTCCCGACGGAGTGGTCCTGACCAGGTACGAGACCAGGAGCTGAGTGCCCGACGTCGAATCAGCGCGGGCTTCGGCCCCCCAGGATCTCGTGGCGCTGCATTCCGAGGTGATCGCGACGTTCCTGCCGGATCCTGTTCTTCACCGCGGACGATCCGTCCGGATAGGCATCGGCTTACGGACACTTATGCGCCAAATAGCGATCACAGAACGCCGCCACTTTGCAATCAAATCCACAGGCTCCTCCTAAAACCCTTCGTTCCGGGCTTTGCGAATTCCCGTAAGACACCTGCACGCGAAACTTCCCGCGTAGCCCCGTTGGACTGGCTGCCCGACGTGCATAAACGGCAATTTCAGCAGCTCACCCAAAGGCAGCAGAGTGAGACGCCCGAATAGCGTCCCCTTTTCAGCCGTTCAGCACCACGTTCACCGGCGGTTCGCCTGCGAGCATGAGCTCGATCTGCCGCTGCAGGAGCCGTCCCATCCGCGGGCGCATCGCTGAACTCGCGCCGCCCACGTGCGGGCTGATGATGACCCCGGGGGTCCCCCACAGCGGGTGGTCCGACGGCAGCGGCTCGGGATCGGTGACGTCCAGTGCCGCGCGGATCCGGCCCGAGACGGTGTGCCGGACCAGGGCTTCGGTGTCCGCGACCGGCCCCCGGGCCACGTTGACCAGCAGCGCGCCGTCGGGCATGGCCGCGAGGAAAGCCTCGTCCACAAGGTGCCGGGTGGAGTCGCTGAGCGGGACCACCACCACCACGATGTCCTGCTCCGGCAGCAGGCTGTGCAGCTCTGTGATGCCGTGGACGCGGCCGCGCGCGTCGGTCCGCTCCCGGCTGGCCACCCGGGTGACAGTGGTTTCGAACGGGAGCAGCCTGTCCTCGATTGCCTTGCCGACGCCGCCGTAGCCGATTATCAGCACCCGCTGGTCCGCGAGGCTGGCGGTGGGGCGGCTCTCCCAGCGGTGCTCCCGCTGGTTTTCCAGCACCCGTGGCAGCTCGCGCTGGCTGGCCAGGATCAGGGCCACGGTCAGCTCGGCCGCGGACGTTTCGTGGACGGTGGAGGCGTTGGCGAACACCCTCCCGGCGGGCAGGACCTCCTCGACGCCGTCGTAGCCGATCGACTGGCTCTGCACCAGCCCGGTGTCCACGGCGTCCAGCCCGCGCAGGATCTCCTTGCCGCCCATGTAGGGCGGGACCACGATGTCGATGTGCGGCTGCGGCGGTGCCCCGGTCAGGTCCCACTCAAGGACGGTGACGTCCGGGTGCGGCGTGAGGTACTCCCGCAGGGTCGCGTCCGGCAGGCTGACATTTATTTTCCTCGGCATAGCAGCCAGCCTAGCTGGCGGGGAGGCTGGGAGTTTGCCCACAGACCGTGGGCGGCCCCGCGTGGGGCGTGGACTTGCCTTGCGCCCGGGCTTAGATTCAGGGGATCCTCCCGCCGGCAAGATCTGGAAGGCCCTGCGCCATGAACACCCCCGGACCCCCGACTCCTGCCCCCGCGAGCGCCGGGGTGAAGGCCCGACGCCGGCTGGTCGCCGTCGGGGCCGCCACCACGCTGTTGCTGGCCGGGGCCGTCACGGCCGGCGCGCTGCGCACCGGACCCGACCCCAAGACGGATTTCTGGGCCACGCTGCACAGCCAACTGCAGCCCCTTCCCGGCCGCAGCGCCGCAGCCAGCGCGCCGCCCGCCGTCGTCGACCTCGCAGCGGAAATGCGCCGGATCCAGGCCGAGAACCCCGACTACCGGATCGGCGTCGTCATCCAGGACACGCGCGGCGGGGAGCCGCAGGCGTACGGCGACGTCGCCGCGTACAAGGCCGCCAGTACGGCCAAGATCATCACAGCCGCCGCCTACTACCATCTGGTGGAAACCGGGGAGAAGTCGCTGGAGACGCAGCTGGGCAGTTTCAGTGCCGCGTTCCAGCTCCAGGCCATGGTCAACACCAGCAGCGACGATTCCTGGCTGCTGCTGATGCAGGACATCGGCTACCCGCGGCTGATCGAGTACGCCGCCTCGCTCGGGATCAGCTACGATCCGGAACAGAACCTCCTGACGCCGGCCGCGATGGCGCTCCTGCTTAAGCAGCTCTACGCCGGGCAGCTGCTCAGCCCCGAGCATACGGAGGAGCTGCTGGGCTACATGCAGGACACCAACGACGAGGAGCTGATCCCCGCTGCCGTGCCGCAGGGCATCACGGTGAACCACAAGTACGGGGTGGTGCAGGGCTACGTACACGATGCCGCGGTCCTGCGCTCCGGGGACGCCGCCTACGCGGTGGCGATCTACACCTGGGGCGACGAGGACGCGGACAGCCCGGACCGGATCGACGTGATCCACCAGCTGACGACGGCGGTCGCCGGGTCGCTGTTCCGGCGGTAACGGCTGGAAAATGAATTACCACGAAGGGGTGGCGCATGCCCCACCGCAGGAGCACGATGGGAGGACGCCGGATCCAACGCCAATCGCGGATGCCGGCTCCTCGCGCACGGATGGTAGCAATGTCCGCACCATGCCCGCCATCCGGGCAGATCGGGGCTGCTGGGGCCTCTGACCTTCCTCCCAGCTCATGCAGGAGACGCCACAGATTTGGAGCAGGCCTGAACTCTTAGGAACCAGTGCCAGGAGCGCCGTCGCGCGAACCCCTGGACCGTTCCGAAATCGGGCATTTTTCTGAGGTCGACGTGATCCGCATACTCATCGCCGAAGACGAAGAACGCATCTCCCGGTTCATCGAGAAGGGCCTGCGGGCTGCCGGTTTCGCCCCCACTGTGGTGGCCGATGGGGTTACAGCGGTGGACTACGCCTCCGGCGGCCAGTTCGATCTCCTGCTTCTGGACGTCGGGCTACCCCGCCTTGACGGGTTCACCGTCCTGGCCGCGCTGCGCCAAAGCGGCGTGGACATTCCGGTCATTATCCTCACTGCCCGGGATTCCGCCGCGGACACCGTAGCGGGCCTGGACGGCGGCGCGGACGACTACATGGCCAAGCCGTTCCGTTTCGAGGAGCTCGTGGCGCGCATCAGGCGCCGGGTGCGCCCCGGCGAAAACAACGACCCTCCCCCGGACCACATCATCCGCTACGGCATCTTGGAACTGAACCTCCACACTCGCGCGGTCAGCGTCGGAGAAAGGACTGTTGAACTCTCCGCCCGCGAGTTCGCGTTGGTGGAAATGTTCCTGCTCCATCCGGGGCAGGTCCTGAGCAGGCAACAACTGCTCAGCCATGTGTGGGGCTACGACTTTGACGGGACGTCCAACGTGGTGGACGTCTACGTGCGCCAGCTCCGGCAAAAGATCGGCGCAGACCACATCGTCACAACGCGTGGGGCCGGATACAGGCTTGCCGGGGAAGGAAAATCGTGACCTCCCTGCTGCACCGGCTCCTTGAAAACGGCCGCACTGCCGCCGCCCCGTCGGCCGTCCCTCCGGCCGGCCCGCCCGCAGGCGGAGCTCCGCCGGCCGCGGACTTGGACCCGTCCGGATGGAGCGCAAAGTTCCACTCGGTGCGTTTCCGAGTGGTGGCCGCCATGCTGGGCATGACGCTCGCCGGGCTGGTGACGGCGGGACTGATCGCCTTCATAGTCCAGTTCCAGGACTCCGATGCCCGGGTTGACCAAGCAATTTTCGACAAGGGCAACACCCTGGTCAAGCTGGTGGCGACCACCAGCAATGCCAGCAGCGATTCCAACAGCAGCAAGCTCCACGAAGCCGCCGAGAACATCGCGCCCCGCAGCAACGAGGTCATGGCCGCAATTGTTGACGGCCGCATTGGGTGGATCATCGAGGGCAATCCCGATGAGCCTCTTCTGGACGCTGCCCTGCGCCCCGACGTCGTCCGGCTCCCTAACCCCTCGGGCGCCGCCTTTGGCGACTTCAACGCCGGCGGCCGCCCGCTCAGGACGGTCGTCCTGCCGGTAAAGGGTTCGGCGGCAGGAAACACCGGCACCTATTTGTTACTTGGCCGGGACGCTGCCGACCAAAGGGATCACAATCTCGCCTCGGTCCAGACGTACTCCCTGGTGGGAGCCGGCACGCTGCTCGGCGCCGCCCTGATCGGAGGCCTGGTTGCCGGTCGCCTGCTGGATCCGCTCCGCCGCTTGCGCGAAGCCACCCGCGTAGTAAGCCATGAGGACCTCACCCAGCGGGTGGAAGTGCGCGACGGCGGCGACGACGTAACGCTCCTGACGAAGACCTTTAACACCATGCTGGAAAGACTCGATGAGGGCGCCCGGCAGCAGCAACAGTTTCTCGACGACGCCGGCCACGAGCTGCGAACGCCGCTCACGATTCTCCGAGGGCACCTGGAACTTGTGTCCGTCGACGACCCCGCCGATGTGATCGCCACCAGGGAAGTGCTGCTCGAAGAGGTGGACCGGATGCAGCGCCTCGTGGACGACCTGCTGGTGCTCGCCAATGCCGGCCACCCTGACTTCATCAGGAAAGCGCCCATCCGGATCCCCGACTTCCTCCAGCAGGTGATGGAGAAAATCCGTGTCCTCGCGGACCGGCGCTGGCAGATCGATGAAAGCGACGACTACGTGGTGGAGGCCGACCCCCAGCGCCTCACCCAGGCCCTCGTCCAGTTGGCCGCCAACGCCGTCAAGCACACCGGGCGCTCCTCCACCATCGCACTGGGCAGCAGGATCGAAGGCCCGACGGCGGCCGGCGGCACCCCGCTGCCCGGATCAGACACCTTGGTGTTGTGGGTGCGGGACACCGGCGCCGGCATCGCGGTGAAGGACCAGCAGCGGATCTTCGAGCGTTTCGGCCGGGCCCGCCCGGGCCGCGGGGAGGAAGGGTCCGGCCTCGGCCTGTCCATCGTCACTGCTATCGCCGAAGCCCACGGCGGTACTGCCACGGTGGAATCAGCCTACGGACAGGGATCACGCTTCATGATCCGGGTCCCGATGCAGGGCGTTGACGTGAAACTCTGAACCGGCGGGAGCCGGCGCGCTCTTCATGAAAACTCCTTCATCTTCCCCTCATCCCTTTCTCACGCTCACGGCGCAGTCTGGGTCTTAACATCAACTACCGCCGGCAAGGAAGACCCCTGCGCTGCGGACCGTGGGCTTGGAGGGTCGCAATGGAGCCGATGCGAATAGTGCTCTACTCACATGATTCTGTGGGCCTGGGGCATGTGCGCCGAAATCTGGCGCTGGCCCATGCGCTGAACAATCAGCTTCCGGGACTGACCGGCCGTCCCGTCACCGGCATCCTCATCACCGGCACCGCGCATGCGCCCTCGTTCCAGGCGCCGGACGGCTGGGACTGGGTACTGCTTCCCGGGGTGGGGAAAAGCCCTGAAGGCTACCTGCCCCGGAACCTCTCCATGCCCATGCAGGAACTCGTGGCCATGCGGGCAAGGCTGCTCAAAGCGGTCCTGGCCGGGTTCCGCCCGCACCTGGTGATCGTGGACCGCCATGCCACCGGGGTACACCGTGAACTTGAATCCGCCCTGCGGCGGGTACGCTCGCTCGGCCCGGTGCGGGTGGTGCTGGGT
Source organism: Arthrobacter sp. UYEF3 (assembly GCF_040546245.1). Taxonomy (NCBI): domain Bacteria; kingdom Bacillati; phylum Actinomycetota; class Actinomycetes; order Micrococcales; family Micrococcaceae; genus Arthrobacter; species Arthrobacter sp. UYEF3. The sequence goes on along the minus strand of NZ_JBEPNK010000031.1, from coordinate 27,338 downwards.
CTTCGTGAAGTCCTGGACTCCCCCGACGCGGCCTTCCCGGAGTGGGTCCGCCTTGGCGGACCGCGGCTGGTCAAGGAGCTGTTCGATGAGATCTGGATCTACGGCGACCCGGCAGTGCACGATCCCGTGGCGGCCGGTGAAATCCCTTTCTCCCTTCGGAAGCTCATCCGCTACACCGGTTATCTGGCCGCGGGCCGCCCCCCCGGCTCCGGAACCAGTTGCATGCCCGGCCCATACTGCATGACGACGGTCGGCGGCGGCTCGGACGGTCATGCGTTGGCAAGCGTGGCAGTCGCCGCGCCGTTACCGCAGGGACTGGGACACCTGATCGTGGCGGGCCCTGAGATGCCCTTGGACCAGCTCAACGACTTGCGGCGCCAGGCCCGGCCCGGCGTCAAAGTTGTCCCTACAGTGGAGGACCTCATTTATCATCTGCGCCATGCGGCCGCCGTCGTCTCGATGGGCGGCTACAACACCGTGTGTGAGATCCTGAGCACCAACGTCCCGGCCCTGATCGTGCCCCGGGCCCAGGCGCGGGCCGAGCAGCGCATCCGGGCCGCGTCCCTGGCCAACGCCGGGTACTTGGAACAACACGAAATCGGCACCCTGACCCCGGATATTTTCGCCGGCTGGCTCGCGGCGAGGATCGGCACCACAGTGGACCGCCGTCGGGCAGTCCTGGACGGTTTGATCCGTGTCCCGCAACTGGCGGCCCAACTGCTCCAGCAACCCGCCCGTACGAATGCCGGCGATCCCGCACTCAGTCTGAAAGCTGGCGCCGGCCGTGTCGCCGTCTGAGCCGGGGACCGCCTACGTTCTCAAGATGTATCCGCGTTTCTCCGAGACCTTCATCGTGTCTGAGATCCTGGCCCGCGAGGCGGCCGGAGACAGGATAGAGATCTTCTCCCTGCTGCCGCCCAACGACGCCCGGTTCCACGCTGAACTCGCAAGGGTCCAGGCGCCGGTGACCTACATTGACCGGCCGCTGAAGACGTCCGACCTCTGGGAGTGCTTCCACGCGGCCGCTGCGGTCGGGCTCACGTCGGCGCTGGCCAGGAACTTCGCCGAACTCGCCGCCGCAGCGCCGGAAGACGCCGTCCGTGCCATCAACCTGGCCGTTGCCCTGCAGCACCGGAATATCCGGCACATGCACGTCCACTTCGCCTCGGGCGCCACCAGTGTCGCACGGCTGGCGTCGGCCATCACGGGCATCCCCTACTCGTTCACTGCCCACGCCGTCGACATCTTCCATGATTCGGTCAGCAGCGAAGACCTCCGGATCAAGCTCGACCAGGCCCACCACGCCGTGACGATCAGCCACTTCAATCTGCGCTACCTGCGCCGGCGCTTCCCGGCATCCACTGCCCGGCTCCATTTGGTCCGCAACGGCCTGAACCTGGATCGTTTCCCGTACCGCGATCCGCGGCCCCTCGGCACCACGGTGCGGGTCGCCGCCGTCGGGCGCCTGGTGGAGAAGAAGGGATTCCAGCATCTCCTGCCCGCGGCCGCCGAACTCCTGGATGGGGGCTTCCGCCTGGACCTGCGCATCGCCGGAACAGGTGTGCTGGCCGACGAGCTTGAGGCCACCATCGAACGCCTCGGGCTGGGAGACCACGTCCGGCTGATCGGAGCCCAGACCCAGGACGAGATCCAGGAGCTGCTCGACTCGTCCGACATCTTTGTCGCACCCTGTGTCATCGGGGCCGACGGCAACGCTGACGGCATGCCCACGGTCCTGCTGGAGGCAATGGCAGCCGGGGTTCCCTGCATCAGCACGGCCGTCACCGGGATCCCCGAAGTCGTCCGGAACGGTTCGACCGGGATCCTGGCCCGGCCGGCAAATTCCCACTTCCTGGCCCGCGCAATCCAGAAGATGAGCTCCCCCGGCACCGACCGGATCTCGATGACCCGCAACGCACGTGCCTTGATCGAGCAGGACTTCGACGTCCGGCGCCAGGCCGAACTCCTTCGTTCCCTCGCCCTCGCCGAACGGAAGGTCGCCTGATGCACGTGGCCTATATCTGCGCCGACCCTGGGGTACCCGTCTTTGGCACCAAGGGCTCGTCTGTGCACGTCCAGGAAATCGTCCGGGCCTGGCGCGTAACCGGTGCCGATGTCACGGTGTACTGCGCCCGGCTCGGAACCGACCGGCCCGACGACCTCGTCGACCTCGACGTCGTCGAAGTCCAGCCTGACAGCGTCCCCGGACCGGCCCGCGAACAGGCACTCCAAGACGCCGCACTCGCCCTCGTGGACCGGGTTCTGCGCCAGGGTTGCGGCCTGGTGTACGAACGCTATTCGCTGTTCAGCCCGGCGCTCTCGGTGCTGGCCCGCCTCCTGGACATCCCGTCGGTACTCGAAGTCAACGCCCCGCTGATCGAGGAACAACAGAAGTACCGCGAACTGCTGGACGTCAGGAAAGCCGAAACAGTGCTTCGGCGCAATGCCGGAACAGCCGACGTCGTCGCCTGCGTTTCGGCGCCAGTGGTCCGCTGGGTGCACTCGCGGGTTCCCGGGGCCCGAACGGCGTTGGCGCCGAACGGCGTCAACGTCGACCGCATCACGGCACGCCGCCCCGGCCGGAAGAACCCCGACCACCTCACCGTGGCCTTTGTTGGGACGTTGAAGCCGTGGCACGGGGTGCCCGACCTGCTTCGAGCCGTTGCACTGGCGAATTCCACGGCGGCCAATCCGAGCAGCCGCTGGGCGGTACGGATCATCGGCGACGGCCCGGTCCGGATGGAACTGGAACAGCTCGCCGGCTCGCTGGGCATTCAGACGGAGTTCACCGGTGCCGTACGGCCGGCGGACGTGCCGGCCCTTCTTCACGAGTGCGACGCCGCCGCGGCGCCCTATCCCGCGGAGGAAGCGGGTCGGGACGACTATTTTTCGCCCCTGAAAGTCTACGAATACATGGCCGCTGCGATGCCGATCGTCGCGAGCTCCGTGGGCCAGATACCTTCCATCCTGGACGACGGACGCACCGGCATCTTGGTTCCAGCCTCCGATCCCGCGGCCCTCGCGGCAGCACTGAACCGGCTGGCGGATAATCCCGCCCTGCGCGACGGTCTGGGCAGCCAGGCCCGCGAAGACGCCGAGAAGCGTTTCAGTTGGAATGGGGTCCTCTCCCGGATCACGTCGGCTCTGCCAGCCCCGCGGAAAGTGGTCCGGCCATGACCGCGTCGAGGAACTCACCCGCCCGAACCCCCCAGGGAATGCGGCCGGCCATGCGCCGGCGCCAGAGCGACAAACCAGCGTCCGGGCTTCGACGAACCTTGCGATGCGTTTGGCCGCATCTGCGCGAACACCGGCTGCGGATGGTCATCGGATTCGCGGCACTTGCCGCCGACGTCCTGTTCCGCCTGCTGGAGCCGTGGCCGGTGAAACTCGTGATTGACGCCGTGTCACGCTCGCTGGGCGCGACCCTGCGACGGCCCGGGCCCGCACTGGAAGCCAGTACCCAGACACTGCTGCTGTGCGGCGGCGCGATCGTCCTCATCAGCATCCTTCGTGCCATTGCCAACTACTGGTCCGCCATCTCCTTCGCCCTCGTCGGTTCACGGGTGGCGGCCGACCTTCGCGCCCGCACATTCCGCCACGTGCAGGGCCTGTCGATGCGCCACCACACCCGCGCGTCCTCCGGAGACACAGTCCAGCGGCTCGTGAGTGACGTCTCACGCCTGCAGGACGTCGCCGTGACCGCCGGTCTTCCGATGCTGGGCAACGCCGTCACGCTCCTGGCCATGACCGTCGTCATGCTGTGGCTCGACCCAATGCTGGCGCTCGTCGTTTTCCTGGCATCCGGCATTTTCGCGCTCCTGTCGCGTCGGAGTTCAGGCTCGATTAGGACGGCAGCGGGTAAGTCCCGCAAAGGTGAGGGTGCCCTGGCGACCACGGCCGCCCAGACCCTCGGGGCCATGCGTGAAGTCCAGGCCTACGGTCTTGAGGACACCATCAGCTCCAGCTTCCGGAAGAGCAACGCGGCGACGCTCGGGACCGGGGTTGCCGCCCTCCGGCTGGCCGCCGGTCTGGAGCGGCGCACCGACGTACTGATCGGCTTCGCCACGGCACTCGTCCTGGCCGGTGGGGGCTGGCGCGTGCTGGATCACTCGATCACCCCCGGGGACCTTGTCGTCTTCCTTACCTACCTGAAGACCGGAATGAAGCCGCTGAAGGATCTCGCCAAGCAAACCAGCCGGATCGCGCAGGCCACGGCGTCCGGCGAGCGCGTGGCGGACCTGCTCGAGGCCCAGACGGACCTGCCCGAGCCGCCCGGCGCCCGTCCCTTGGAAAGCCGCAACCCGGACGTCGTGTTCGACAACGTCTCCGCCGGCCACGGCGAGGGGACCACCGTGCTGCACGGGATCAACCTGACGATTCCGGCCGGGGAACGCCTGGCCATCATCGGCCCGTCCGGTGCCGGCAAATCAACCCTGGCCAGCCTGATCCTGCGCATGATCGACCCCAGCACCGGCACGGTCCGGGTGGGAGGAGAAGACCTGAGGGAACTCCAGATCGCCTCAGTGCGCTCCCACGTCTCCATCCTGCTCCAGGACTCCGTCCTCTTCGGAAACACTGTGCGGGAGAACATCAGGTTCGGTCGCCTCGACGCCTCCGATGAAGACATCGAACACGCCGCCGCGCTGGCACAGGCGGACGACTTTATCCGCGCACTTCCTGACGGCTACGACACAGTTCTGGGGGAAGCCGCCAAAGACCTCTCCGGCGGCCAGCGACAGCGGATCGCGATCGCCCGGGCCATCCTCCGCGAGGCGCCGATCGTCATCCTGGACGAGGCGACCGCGGGATTGGACCCTGCCTCCCGCGAATCGATCCTGGATGCCCTGGAGGTCCTGACCCGGGGGCGGACCTCGATCACAATCACCCACGACGCCTTCGCCGCGCGCCTGGCGGACCGGGTCATCTGGCTCGAAGACGGGCGCATCCTCGAAGAGGGTCGTCCGCTGGAACTGCAGCAGGACCCCGGCAGCCGGTTCAGCAGCTGGCTGGGAGATCCACCGACCGCCCGCGCAGCGGAGGAGGACGAGGTGGAGGGAGACGGACAGCGAGTGCGGCTCCGGGACATCGAGGTCCCGACGTGAAGGCGGCGCCAATTCCTTTGCGCGAAGCTGACTGCTCCCTCGCCGGCAGGGACGGCCGCCTGCCCTGCCTGGCCGTGGTGCTCGACGACGACCTCCTCTCCGACGTCCTGGCCGAACCGGTCCGGATTACCAGGGTCCGGTACAAGCCCGGCACGTCCGCGCTCGTTGCCTTCAGCCGCACCCTTGACGGCCAGGAAACCTATGGCTGGGCCCTCACCACGGCGCGCAACGTCAAGCTCGACGGACGTGCCGAGAAATCGGAGCGACACGGCGGGGGCATGCGCCTCATGCGTGTTCCGGTGCCCCACGCCGACGCCGTGATCGCCGTCGGGGGAATCGGGGACGACTGGGCATTGGATAGGAACCTGCGCTGGCTTGCCGGTCCGGGATTAGAACAGCTCGGCGGCATGCGGCGCCCCGGGTCTGGGCTCCTCGGCAGCGGCGCTGGGCTCCTCAGCGGCTACGCCATGGTGCTGCGCTACAAGCCCAAGCGCCGCGTGGTCCTGCTCAAGCAAGATCAGGATCCGCCGATCGTGATCAAGACCGCGGCGCATCCTATCGCCGAGAACGCTGACCGGCTCCAGCAGCGTTTGCGGCAGTATGGGGTTCCGGTCCTTCCGATGCTCGGCGGTGCTGATTGCCGGGCCCACGGCACCAGCGCCAGCCCCCGGTGGGGGGACCGGGACCTCACGGCCGGCGACGACCCTGAGAGTGCCCGCCGGGCCGGAGAAGCTCTCGCCCGGCTCCATAGCATTCCGGTGGAGGACGACGCCGGCCTCGCCGCCGGTTCCGAAGACCTCGTGGGGCGGCAACTGGCGGTGACGTGCGCCATGGTTGCGACGCTCGTTCCCGCCCTGGAAGTGCGGGCGGCAAGGGTGGCGGCCCGGATCCGGCACAGGTTCGAAGTCGCCATGGACGACGACGGCGGCCCCGCCGTCGTCGTCCATGGGGACTTCTCCGCTGACCAGGTGCTGGTTGGTGGATCGGAAGTGCGCCTGATCGACTTCGACCGTGCCCGTGCGGGAGTTCCGGAGGCCGATCTCGGCTCGTTCGCCGCCGTTGAGGAGATGAGCCGCTGGCGGGGGAACACCCCGAGCCAGCCGCGCTCGGCATCCCTGCTGGAGGGTTACGTCCTTGCTGGCGGCCGGTTTAGGCCCGGAACCACGGATGTCTGGGCAGCGCTCCGCCTCTTCGCCGGCAGCGTGGACCCATTCAGGGACCGGGCCCCTGAATGGGCGGCCGACATGTCCCGGCACATCGACAGGGCCTGGGAGCTGGTCCCATGAGTTGGCTCCCGCCGCTCCCGAAGTCCGCTGCGGACAGCTTCGGGCAGACTTGGCACATCCGCCGGGCATGGCCGGACAAGACCCCGGGAGACTACAAACTGGAGGTCGCAGGGACCGGAGAGCCGGGCGTCAGGGCGGCCCATCTCCGGTCCGGACACTTTGAGCTGGTACCCCGGGACGATCCCGGATTGCCGGCCCTCTTAGCCGAAGCGCGCCATGGGGAAATCATTTCCCATCGGCCCCACACGCGCGCTGTCGTGCGGGCCGAGGGGTGTTATATCAAGGTCTTCCGGACCGGCGAGGCAACCGTGCCTGCCGAACGTTGCGCACAAGCCAAGCTCCTGTTGGGCGCCGGCCCGTTCAGAGCACCCAGGGTGATGCGGAGTTCTGCGGATGTGATCGTTTTCAGTTCCATCCGCGGACGGACCCTGGGCGAGTTGGGGCCGGACCACGAGACTGTCAGCGATGCATCGTTTGCCCTGCTGTGGGAGAAGTGGTCGCTGGCTTGGACCGCCCAGGTGGGTGCCAGTCACGAGGCCGCCGGACTCAGCGCTTTAGCCGCCTTGCCGGTCCACTCGCCGGCCGTCGAAGCAGCGGATGTATGGCGCTGGGTGAACCGGTGGGTGCGTCATTATGGGGGCGTGCCGGAAGCTTCGCCGCAGCGCGATGCCTTGTGGGCCGGGGCGGAAGTCGTGACGCGGAACCTGCTCGGCTCGGCACCGGATCCGCTGGTCTGGTCCCACGGGGACCTTCACGACAAGCAAATCATCGCGGTGGACGACGCGTCCGTTCTCGGATTGCTGGATTTCGATGACACGTCCCAGGCCGAGGCCGCCCTCGATCTGGCCAATCTGGATGTCCATCTGGATTTTCTGATACGCCAAAACCGCCTGACGCCGACGCGATACCTCACGGCGCACCGTCAGGTCATGGCCGCCGCCGACCGTTTGAGTGTCAATCCGGACCGGCTTCGCGCCTACTCCGATGCCGCCTGGCTGCGTCTGGCATGTTCTCCGTTGCCGGGGCGGTTGTCTCTGGCCCTCGCTGCTCTTAAGGAACGCGACTCGCGTCCGGCGGTCCGCCCGCCGGGCCGCCGCGTCGAGGAGCTGATGACGTGAGCTGGCACCCGCCGGTCCCGCTCACCGTCCCGGACGCGGCGGGAGTGCAAAGGCTGGTCCGGCGGGCGTGGCCGGAGCCCACCGCAGGGGACTACACCATGGAGCTTGCCGGGCCCGGACTGGCGGGTGTCCGGGCCGCGCATTTCCGAGCCGGACGGGCGGAGTTGCTACCTGAGGGTGGCGACAGACGCCTGCCCGCCCTGGCGCACGCGCAACCATTGGGCGAGGTGCTGGTGCACCGAGCCCACAAGCGGGCCGTGGTCAAGGCCGGCGACCGCTATTTCAAAATCTTCCGGCCCCGGCAATCCGACGAAGCCGCCGACCGGCACACCCGGACCGCCGCGCTCCTGGCTGCCGGCGACTTCCTTAGCCCTGAAGTGGTTTCCTACACCCCGGGCTGCCTCGTCCTCACCGCGCTCCCTGGCCGGTCCCTGTTTGAGCTGGGAAACGACCCTGCGGCCAGCGACGTCGAGTTTGAAAGAATCTGGCAAAACTGGTCCCGCGGCTGGGTCCGACAGCAAGCCCTGGCCAGCGCTGCCGTGAACCGGCCGTCCCTGGCTGCGCTGGCACCGCGCACGGCCGCCGTCGAACTCGAAAACCTCCAACGTATGGTGGACCGTTGGCTCTTGCATGCCCAGGACATCCCGGAAGCCCGGGCCCTGTGCGACGCCGTACGTGCGGCTGCCGGGGAGATCGCCGGACAGCTGCTGCGGACCGTGCCTGATCCGTTGGTCTGGTCCCACGGGGACCTTCATGACAAGCAAATCTTCGCCACGGCGTCCGATGCCCCTCTGGGGCTGCTGGATTTCGACGAGGCCGGGCTGGCGGAAGCCGCCGCCGACCTCGCCAACCTCGCCGTCCACCTTCACCTGCGCCAGGCGCAACTGCGCCTGACACCGGAGCGATACCGGACCGCCCACCGCCAGGTCATCGCCGCCGCCGAGGAACTACGCGTTACCCCTACCCGCTTCGATGCCTACGCCAGTGCGGCCCGCCTGCGGCTCGGCTGCCTCTACTCCTTCCGGCCACAGTGGGCCGCCCTCGCAGAGGACCTCCTCCACCAAGCGGTAGCAGGGCCGGTATCTTCTGCCTTCAGAGCAGACGCAATTGTGTGATGGGGAAGTCCTATCTGCGGGGGCCGCTCCTGCCTGCAGTGGGAAGGTCGATGGCGAGGGCTGCACCAGACCGCCGCGCTACTGGCCGCCGCTTCGCTAAGGCCCTGCCGGAGGCGGACCACGTGGAGATCGACGGCGCCCCGTACGGGATGATCCGGACCCACGCGGCCGAGGTGACCGAGGCTCTGCTGCGGTTTCTGGCGAAGTAACCGGCCCGCAGACGCGGCGCCTCGTCATCCCGGCGGATGAAGGCTCGAAGGAGCCAGGCCGGCGGCGATCAGCTCCTCCAGTCCGCGCTTGAACCCGGACCGGCCGCCGTGTGCGGGGTGCCGGATTTTGGGCGCGTCGATGCCGCCGCGCTGCAGGCTGCGGTGCGCCACATTACCCACGGCCACCACGGTCTCGATCGCGAACTCCTCGGCCAGCGCCTGCCAGAACGGGCTGCCCAGCGCGGCCTCGGCGGCCGTCGGAGTGCGGTTGGAAAGCGGCCGGCCGGGCCGATGGGTATGCCACGGGCACGCGCTCCAGAGCAGCGGAAGGAAATCCAGCTCGGCCAGGACCTCCCACATCACCGTGGCCGTGGGTTCTGCGGCGACGGCGTCCGGGTCCGGCGGAAGCTGGTATCCCTTTCCCGGCCCGAACAGGCCAAACCCGTCACCGGCCTGCTCGAGGATGGTGCGGCTGGTAAAGGGAACCCCGGTGATTTTCATGCCCCTAAAGCCGGGGGCCTCCCCCACCAGCAGCACCTTCGGAGCGCGATCCAACATTTCCTGCAGGTAGATCGCCAGGTTCCGCCGGCGGACCGCATTCGCGGGCACAGTGTGATTGAAGAAGTTGGCACAGCCCGGCCCTGTCGCCACCGCCGCAAGCCGGTCAACGAATTCCGTGATGCAGGATGAAATCATGTGGCGCCCGTTTCCTCGGCAGCTCTTAGCTCACTCAGACTATCCGGGCCGCTTCGCCGCCGCCGGGGACGGCCCTGATAGCGCCGTTACCGTCTCCCCTGTGCCAAGGCATGGCGCCTAGCATGGAGACATGACGGACATAACCATCTTTACGGTGGGACACTCCACTCATCCGATCGACGAATTCGTCGGCATCCTGAAGGCGCACGGCATCAAAAAGCTGATCGATGTGCGGACCGTGCCGAAGTCGCGGCACAATCCTCAGTTCAACGCCGACGCGCTCGCCGCGAGCGTGCGTGCCAGCGGGATCAGCTACCGGCGGATGGAATCCCTCGGCGGTCTGCGGCACACCAACAACAGCAGCCCCAATGGCGCCTGGCGGAATTCTTCTTTCCGGGGATACGCGGATTACATGCAGACCGCAGAGTTTTCGGCCGCCGTCGGCCAATTACTGGAACGTGGGCGGACAAACGATGCGGCAATCATGTGCGCGGAAGCCGTCCCGTGGCGTTGCCACCGTTCACTGATCGGTGATGCGCTCATGGTCCGGGATGTCGAGGTACTGGATATCATGACCGAAAAATCCGCCAAGCCCCACGCCCTGACCTCTTTCGCCCGCGTCGACGGCCAACGAGTGTGGTATCCGCCGGAACAACGGCCGGCCGCCCAACGCGGCGCGGATGCGACCTAGTGCCCGGCAGCGGGTGCCTAGAAAACCGCGTCGGTCACGGCCCGGGTAAGCTGGTGCATGACATCGGTCCGCTGCGGGATGTCGCCTTCGCCGTCGCCCTTAGTGTAGATGACCAGGGCGTAGGCGCTGCCGTCCTTGGCGAGGATGCCGGCGTCGTGGAGCTCCCCGTCCAGCAGCCCGTACTTGTGGAAGACCTCGACGTCCGCAGGTGCCGCCGCGGGGATGAGGGACTCATAGTTGGTGTTCTGCATATAGGACAACAACTCCGCGGTGTCGTCGTGGTCGAGCAGCTTTCCGGAGTACAGCGCGGCCATGATCCCGGCCATCTCCGCAGGGGTCAGTGTGTTGGATTCGGGGCTGTAGCTCACCCCGATCGACGCTGCGTAGTCGCTGAGCTCCTGGTGGCCGACAGCGTTCATGATCAGGGACCACGAGTCGTTGTCGCTGTCCTGGATCATCTCCTTGAGCTGGAATCCGGCGGTCCAGTCCCCCATCGGATCGTTGAGGGAAGCCGCGCCGGACTCAACCAGGTGGTAGTAGGCTGCGGCCGCCAGAACCTTGGCGGTGCTGGCCGCCACGAACGCCTGCTGGACGCCGTAGTCGTGCACCGTGCCGCCTGACAGGTCGATCAAGGACACGCCGATCTGGTACTCGCCGTTCGCTTCGATGATGGCGTTCAGTTTCGCGTCCAGGTCCGGGCTGACGGTCCGCGTTGCAACGGCCGCCGTCGGTGCCGGGGTCGCCGGGGGCGGCGAACTCGCCGTCGGGGTCGCCGGGGCGCTCGCAGCCGCCGGGGGAGCGGCCGCCGGGGGAGCGGCCGCCGGGGGAGCGGCCGCCGGGGGAGCGGCCGCCGCGGCCGTGCCCAACGTCGTCGCGTGCTCCGCTGCCGAGCGGGCCTCGGCGGCGGAGTAGACGGTGGCCGCCAACGCCACCGCCAGGACTGCCGTAAACGCCCCCAGCAACAGTCGGCGGCGCGCCAGGCGGGGGCTCCTGCCCTTGGTGGGCGTTGGCCCGTGGCGAGGCGACTGGTGCTCTTTCATGATGGCTCCAAGCTAGCGGCACCAGTTATGCCTAGGCTGTGAATAAGCTGTCAGCCCCATCAACCGGCCAAAACGGCGCATTCGGCAAGGACGAAGACCATGAGTTACACCGTGCGGGCGGAGGCCGGCGGCCGCAGTCGGGGCCGCGGCGACGCCGTCGTCATGCGGCCGTCATTGGAATACCGATTCCGCCCGTGGTGTTGTCCACCACAGACTGATTTCCAACCGCCCCAAGCGAAGGACCTCCCATGAGCCAGAACCTCACCGTCAAGCTCCAGCCCGGAACCCCGGCCCCCGACTTCACGCTCCCCGACCCCGAAGGCAAGCCGGTTTCGCTCTCGGACTACCGCGGTAAGAACGTCATTGTGTACTTCTACCCCAAGGCTGCGACACCGGGTTGCACCACCGAGGCCTGCGACTTCCGCGACAGCCTGGCCTCGCTGCAGGGTTCCGGCTTCGAGGTCCTGGGCATCTCCCCGGACGCGCCCGAGGCGCTGGCGCACTTCACCGGCGACTACGCCCTGACCTTCCCGCTGCTCTCCGACCATGACCACGCCGTGGCCCTCGCCTACGGTGCCTGGGGCGAGAGTCTGTTCCGCGGCGAGATCACCGAAGGGATCGTGCGCTCCACAGTGGTTCTCGATCCTGAGGGCAACGTCACGCTGGCGCAGTACAAGGTAAAGGCGGAGGGCCACGTCGCCGCGTTGAAGGACGAACTGGGCGTTTAAACTCTCGCGTCCGCCCGGCGCACTGGGTAGGCTCGGTCCAAACAGCGCCGGAAGGCGGCTCAACCCGAAGGCGGACCAAGTGGCAACTGGAACCAGGCAGGATCCCTGGGTGCTGAAGACAGCGCCAGGGACATCCGAGTACACGATGTTCCGGGATGAGCAGTCCGATCCCCCCGCCCTCGTGTGCCAAGTCGGCTCCACGACACTGAAGTACCACCTCCGAGCCGTCGGAGACCTTGAGCTGTGGCTGATGGAGAAAGGCGATTGGGTGCCGTTGGGCGCCGCCGACGAGAACAAGCCGGCCGCAGAAGGAACCGTCGAGGCGTGGGGACGGAGCCCGGAGAATCCGGTGGGCGGTTGGTACGGGCTGCGGAACGGATACCGCGGCAGGTTCGGGATGTATCTTCCGCCGCTGCTGGAAGCTTTGGGCCTGGTGGAGCTGACGCACGACAAGCGCAATAACTCCGTCCGGGCCATCATCGCCGACGGCTCGGGCCCGGCCGTTTCAGCCTAAGTGTGGGCGCCATCTGCCCCGGCTAACGCCTGCCGCAGAAGACCGCTACGCCCGGCTTCCGGCCACAATCGTCGCCGTCGAACGCAGCCTGAGCGCACCCTGGTGCTCATAGCGGCCCAGCAATTGGAACACGTCCGAGCGGATTAGCGACCGCGCTTCCTTGTCCGCCCTGGCCAGACCCATTGCCACGGTGGTCGCGATGTCCTCCATGAACTCCCAGTAACTCTCCGGGGAGCCGAGCACCAGGTCCGTGCTGACCGTCCGCTCCGCCACTTCCGCCAGGCCTGCTTCCCTGAACAACCGGGCCATGAAGCCCGGGGCGGAACAGCGGAACAGCCCCGGGGTGCCCGCGGGCGGTTGCGGCAACTCTGTGTGATGCGCGAGTGTGCCCAGAACCAGGCTTGCCCAGGGATTCCCGGCGGCCCTGCCCCAGACGGCGGCGCTGATCCTTGCCCCGGGCTTCGCCGTCCGGACCATTTCCCGCAGGGCGGCCCGCATATCGGGGAAGAAATTGAAGCCGAAGCGGCACAGCACGGCGTCGAACGTCGCGTCGTCGAAGGGAAGCTCCGCGGCTGCGCAGACACTGAAGCTGACGTTGGCCAGCCCCCTGGCCGACGCCTTCTCCCTGGCCACATGCAACATTCCGGCCGAGAGGTCGGCCAGGACCACGTCGCCCTCCGGCACCAGCGCCGCCACTGTGAGACCCGGCTCGCCGGAACCCGCCGCGACGTCCAGTACGAAGGAGTCCGGGTGCAGCCGGGCATCCTGGATCGTGGCGTCGCCGAAGGGGCGGTGCCAGCCGAGCAGTTCGGCGTCCCACTTTTTCCAGCCCGCGGCAAACTGGTCCCAGATGATGCGCTGCTGGTCACGGATACTGTCCGCTGTGACTGACATGGTGCGTCCTTATAATCCGGACCGTACCCTCCCCATCCCATAGTCTGCCCTGCTATCCGCGTTCCCGCTAGGCTTCCGGATGTCCGCTGCGGAAACGGATCGACACGCGGCGGATCCGCGCCGCGGCCGTCCGGAATCGGCGTGAAAACAGCAGCGAAAACGGCAGCGCCCGCGGGCAGTAGGCTTAACGGCATGGCTTCTGAAGACACCCCCGTTGCGCCCGAACGCCGCGCCGTCACCGTCCGCCGCGCGCCGAAATATGTGCCGTTCCTGATCGCGGGTGCTCTGGCGGGCGTCGCGGTGGCCGCCGTGATCGCTTACGGCCTGCCCGCCGACGAGCGCTACAATGCCAATGCTGTCTTCGGCTTCTTCCTGACTTTCTGCGCCGCGGGCGGCGCCATCCTCGGCGCCGTCGTCGCGCTGCTGCTGGACCGGCTGAGCGTCCGCCGCGCCGAGCGCGCCGTCGTCGAGTCCGTTCCCGACTCGGTTCCGGACACCGACGTCGAGGACCCCGCCTGAGGCTGGCAGGTCACAAACCGCCCACCGGAAAAGTCTTAGCGCACAACGTGAGATAATCGACCAGTGGCACGCGGCGATGGAAAACTTTCTCATGATCTTCTCCCTGGCGAAAAGGGCCCGCAGGACGCTTGTGGCGTCTTCGGGGTCTGGGCTCCCGGCGAAGAGGTAGCAAAACTCACTTATTACGGGCTGTACGCGCTACAGCACCGCGGTCAGGAGTCGGCTGGTATTGCCACCAGCGACGGCAAGCGGATCAATGTGTACAAGGACATGGGCCTGGTGTCCCAGGTCTTCGACGAGACCACGCTGAACACCCTGACCGGGCACCTTGCCGTCGGGCACTGCCGGTACTCCACCACCGGGGCGAGCCATTGGGCCAACGCCCAGCCCACCCTCGGCGCGACCGCCACCGGCACCGTCGCCCTGGCCCACAACGGCAACCTCACCAACACGGCCGAGCTCAAGGCCATGATCGCGGACCGTAACGGCGGCCAGCTCACCGGCGAAATGAAGCAGGGCAATACCTCGGACACCGCGCTGGTCACCGCCCTGCTGGAGGGCGAGGCGGGCAAGTCCCTCGAACAGACCGCGCTTGAACTGCTGCCTAAGGTCAAGGGCGGATTCTGCTTTGTCTTCATGGATGAAGGCACCCTCTACGCCGCCCGCGACACCTACGGTATCCGCCCGCTGGTCCTCGGCCGGCTGGAGCGCGGCTGGGTGGTAGCTTCGGAGCAGTCTGCCCTGGCCACCGTCGGCGCCAGCTTCATCCGCGAGATTGAACCCGGCGAATTCATCGCCATCGACGAGGACGGAGTCCGTTCGCAGCGTTTCGCCGAGCCGACGCCGGCCGGTTGCGTCTTCGAGTACGTCTACCTCGCCCGCCCGGACGCCTCCATTGCCGGCCGCTCCGTGTACGAGTCCCGCGTGGAAATGGGCCGCCAGCTGGCCCGCGAAAACACCCAGGACGCGGACATCGTCATCCCGGTGCCGGAATCCGGCACCCCCGCCGCCGTCGGCTACGCGGAGGAATCCGGCATCCCGTTCGCCCACGGCTTCGTCAAGAACGCCTACGTGGGCCGCACCTTCATCCAGCCCTCGCAGACGCTGCGCCAGCTCGGCATACGGCTCAAGCTCAACGCGCTGGAGTCCGTGATCCGCGGCAAGCGCGTCGTGGTGGTCGACGACTCGATCGTCCGCGGCAACACCCAGCGCGCGATCGTGCGGATGCTCCGTGAGGCCGGTGCCGCCACCGTCCACATCAAGATTTCCTCCCCGCCCGTGAAGTGGCCCTGCTTCTACGGCATCGACTTTGCCTCCCGCGCTGAGCTGATCGCCAACGGCGCCACGATCGACGAGATCGCCCAGGCCATCGGCGCGGACTCGCTCGCCTACATCTCAGAGGACGGCATGATCGGCGCCACCCGGCAGCCGCGCGAACGCCTGTGCACGGCGTGCTTCACGGGCCAGTACCCGATCGAGCTCCCAGGCGCCGACAAGCTCGGCAAGAACCTGCTGGAACGCACCGACCTCGGCGGCCTGCCCGCTTCCGCCACGGCCAAGCCCGTCCTGGCCGACGAGGACCCGGCCGACGCGGACCCGGCCGAGAAGGCCGGCGCCACGGGCTGCGATCCGGGACCCGACGCCGAATTCGAAGAACTGCTTACCGACGCCGACCGCGTACCCGCCGCCAAGCCTGATGCCGACAAGAAAGAGCCAGTATGACTTCCGCCTCCTCGGCCGCTGACATGAACGACGCCCGGAACACCGGCATCACCTACGCCTCCGCCGGCGTCGACGTGGAAGCCGGCGATCGCGCCGTCGAACTCATGAAGGACGCCGTCAAGGCGACCCACAACTCCTCGGTGATAGGCGGCGTCGGCGGCTTCGCGGGCCTGTACGACGTCTCACGGCTGTTGACCTACAAGCGGCCGCTGCTGGCCACCTCCACCGACGGCGTTGGCACCAAGGTCGCCATCGCACAGGCCATGGACATCCACGACACCATCGGCTTCGACCTGGTGGGCATGGTGGTTGACGACATCGTGGTGGTGGGCGCCGAACCGCTGTACATGACTGACTACATCGCCTGCGGCAAGGTGGTCCCGGAACGGATTGCGGACATCGTCCGTGGCATCGCGGCCGCCTGCTCGGTTGCCGGCACCGCCCTGGTGGGCGGCGAAACCGCGGAGCACCCGGGCCTGCTGGGTGAACACGAATACGACGTCGCCGGTGCCGCCACCGGCGTGGTCGAGGCCGACTCCCTGCTGGGCCCCGACCGTGTCCGCACCGGCGATGTGGTGATCGGTATGGCCTCCTCGGGCCTGCACTCCAACGGCTACTCCCTGGTCCGGCGCGTCATCAACCACGCCGGCTGGGCGCTGGACCGCGAGGTCTCCGAATTTGAGCGCACCCTCGGCGAGGAGCTCCTCGAGCCCACCCGGGTGTACGCCGCGGACTGCCTGGACCTGGCCCGCACCTTCCCGGTCAACGGGTCCGCTGCCGGCCGCGCAGTCCACGGCTTCAGCCACGTCACCGGCGGCGGACTGGCCGCCAACCTCGCCCGCGTCCTGCCGCAGGGCCTGCTGGCCACCGTCGACCGGGCCACGTGGGAACTGCCCGCCATCTTCAAGCTGGTCGCCGAGCTCGGCAACGTCCCGCTCGCCGACCTTGAACGCACCCTCAACGTGGGTGTGGGCATGGTGGCGATCGTCTCCGCGGAGGCCGCCGACGCCGCGGTGAACCACCTGAACGCCCGCGGCCTGCCGTCCTGGGTCATGGGCACCATCGGCGAAAACTCCGATTCGGTCCTGAAGACCGGTCCCGATTACGTCCAGGGCGCCAAGGGCGTCGACGGCGGCGCCGTCCGGATGGTCAACGCCTACGCCTGACCCCCTTCTTTGCCCCATCGACTGCTCCGTAACCGCCGTTTAGACCCCTCAAAACGGCGGTTGGGGAGCACTCGATCCGGTTAAACTTGCAGCAGGCTGAACACGCCGCCCTGCGGATCTCTGGGCGTGGCAACGCTGCCGGCGTCGTCGTCGTCCTCCGGCTCGACCAGCACGGCGCCGCCCGCGGCCCGCGGCCCGCGCCGCTTCCACCGCCCCGGCCCCGGCGAGGCTGGAAACCCCGGAATAGACCTGCCGGCCGGGCTCTAGGTTGCGCTCGGGTTTCGGCTCCTGGCGATCCCGGCGACCTCGGTCCGGGCCGCCGAAGTGGGTGCCCGGCTGCCATGCGCGGGTGGTCCCTCCTCCGGGCGGCGCAACGAAGACCATCACGCGGCGCCGGACCCCGGCAACCGGGGACGCGGCAATGGCGGCAAGAGTACCCGGGTGCCGCCCGGGCACGACAAAACCCGCCGGGCACGCCCTGAAATGGGTGTGGCCGGCGGGCCTGGAATACTTGGCTTACGACCTTCCTGGAAGGAGTGCCGGAGAAGGATCGACTAACCTATCCGACGGGCGTCAACCTCGTCGTCGTCTTCTTCCACATCGTCCGCGTACTTATCCACGTAATCCGAATAATCCGGTTCGACCGGTTCATCCGCGAAGTGGCTCGTGGCACGACTTCCGGGGCCCGTGAGCTCGCGCTGAAGGGCCGAATAGTCAGTGTTCGGGGAATAGTACTTGATGTCCCGAGCCTGCTTGGTAGCTTTTGCCTTTTGACGGCCGCGCCCCATGGCGTGACCCCCTTTTGTACTTGGACCGGAGGTGGTCACCTTGGCTATCGGTGAGGCCCCGGAATGTTTGGTCAATTTGTCGTACACCTAGATTACATGCTTTCGGCCGGGACTGCTCGCCGGCGCTGCCGCTGTGGACAGAGTCGCTCGTCCCGCCGCGCTCGGCCGGCAGGTCCGGTGGCAACCCCTAGGCATGCAGCCCGGCGGGGTTCTTCGATAGAGTCTCTTGGTGGGTGCCCGGATACGGGCCCCCAGCCGTGCGTCCAGCACCGGCAAACTGCACGGAAGGGGTGAATTCCCGAGTGACCGAAGATCCTGTGAGCGACGAGGACGTCAAGCGCCGCGATACCGGAGTGCCTTACATTCCCCGCGCCGCTGAATCCGCCGACCGTCCGGCTCCGGCCCCGCCGGTAGGCGCGCCCTCTTCCGTCCATGTTCCGCCGCGGCCTTCCGCGCCGCCGACGTCGGCAGTCCCTGTTCTCCCCGGCGGCACCGACCCGGAATCCCGCGCTCCGTCCTCGCGCCGTGCAGCCGCGAGGTCCCGGACCCGGACGACGCCGCGGGCCACACCGGATACACCTGCTACTGCCAAGGATCCAGACCGCAAGGGATCCTCGGGTGCATCCCAGATCGGCAGACTGCTTTCCGCCCAGACGGCCCAGCTCCGGGCCGCGCAGTTGGGGCCGCGCACCCGGGAGCTTGGCCGCACCCTGTGGGCCGGCGCCCAACGGCTGGGCCTGGCAAAGGTGGGCATCGCCGCCGTCGTGGTGCTGGGCTTGCTGGTCTGGTGGCTGACATCGCTGGGGACGCCCGCACAGCAGCCGGCGGCCGGGACCTTACCCGCGCCCGAAGCCTCCTCCTCGGCCCCCGCCCGCGGCGCGCTGCCGCTGGAAGGCGTCAGCCCGATGGATTTCCGGCTGGGCGACTGCTTCAAGGATTTCGACGCGAACGCCGCCGCTTCCACCGTGGTGGCCTGTGACACCGGACATTCTGCGCAACTCGTGGCCATCGAGTCGTACGCCGCCTCCGACGCGTACCCGGGCCGCGATCCGCTGAAACAGCGGGCGCTGGGCGCCTGCAAGGCGGCAGCACTGACCGAGAAGTCCAACGACTACACGCTCAGCTACAAGCTGGCCTACCCGAGCTCCTCCAGCTGGGGCACCGGTGACCGGAGGGTTGACTGCTACATAGCCGCGGACGGCGGAAACATCATCAAGGAGTCCCTGCTCCCCTAGCGCCATTCCGTTCCCGCTGCCGGGGGCGCCAGCCACACGATGCGGCTGGCGCCCGCCCCCCGGAGTCTAAGTCTGTTATTCCTTGCGGCCGACCGAGAGTCCGCTGCCGGTGGAGGCTCCGCCGTCGGGCCGTGCGGACGCCTCCGGGCCGGCCATGGTCAGTTCCAGCAGGTCCGGGGCGGTGTCCACCAGCACGGTATCGCCGTCCGAAATGTCGCCGGCCAGGATGGACTTGGCCAGCCGGTCGCCGATTTCCCGCTGCACGAGGCGGCGCAGCGGGCGGGCGCCGTAGGCAGGGTCGTAGCCTGTGACGGCCAGCCAGGCCCGGGCTCCGTCCGTGACTTCCAGGTTGAGCCGGCGGCCCTTGAGCCTCTCGGCCAGTTCCTTCACCTGTAGCTCCACGATCTCGGCGAGTTCCTCGACGGTCAGCGGGTCGAAGATCACCACCTCGTCGAGCCGGTTCAGGAACTCGGGCTTGAACGAGGCGTGCACCGTCGCCATGACCGCGTCCCGTTTGGTGGCGGCGTCGAGGCCCGGGTCCACGAGGAACTGGCTGCCCAGGTTGGAGGTCAGGACCAGGATCACGTTGCGGAAGTCCACGGTGCGGCCCTGGCCGTCGGTGAGGCGGCCGTCGTCGAGCACCTGGAGGAGGATGTCGAAGACCTCCGGGTGGGCCTTCTCCACCTCGTCCAGCAGCACCACGGAGTACGGACGACGGCGGACGGCTTCGGTCAGCTGTCCGCCCTCCTCGTAGCCCACGTAGCCGGGAGGGGCGCCGACGAGCCTGGCCACGGTGTGCTTCTCGGAGTACTCGGACATGTCGATCCGCACCATGGCCCGTTCATCGTCGAAGAGGAAATCGGCGAGGGATTTGGCCAGCTCGGTCTTGCCGACGCCGGTGGGGCCCAGGAACAGGAAGGAGCCGGTGGGCCGGTTGGGGTCGCTGATCCCGGCGCGGGCGCGGCGCACGGCGTCGGACACCGCGGTGACGGCCTTGCTCTGGCCGATCAGCCGCTCGCCCAGGACGTGTTCCATGTCCAGCAGCTTCTGGCTCTCGCCCTGCAGCATGCGACCCGCGGGGATGCCGGTCCACGCCGAGATCACCTCGGCAATGTCGTCCGCGGTGACCTGGTCTGCCACCATCTGCCCGGACTTGTCAGGCACAGCTTCCTCGGCCTCGGCCGCTGCCTTAAGTTCGCGCTCCAGAGCCGGGATTTCGCCGTAGAGGATCCGCGACGCCGTCTCGAGGTCACCCTCGCGCTCAGCTTTTTCCTCTGCGGACCGCAGTTCGTCCAGCTTGGCGCGCAGGTCGCCGGCGCGGTTCAGGCCGGCTTTCTCGGCTTCCCAGCGGGCGTTCAGCCCGGCCAGCTCTTCCTTCTTGTCGGCCATGTCGGCGCGCAGGGCCTCGAGCCGTTCCACCGAGGCCGGGTCCGTTTCGCCAGTCAGGGCCAGCTCCTCCATGGTCAGCCGGTCCACCTGGCGGCGCAGCTGGTCGATTTCCTCCGGCGCGGAGTCTATTTCCATCCGCAGCCGGGACGCGGCCTCGTCCACGAGGTCGATCGCCTTGTCCGGCAGCTGCCGGCCGGAAATGTACCTGTTGGACAGGGTCGCGGCGGCAACGAGCGCGGAATCGGAGATGGAGACCTTGTGGTGCGCCTCGTAGCGTTCCTTGAGTCCGCGCAGGATGCCGATGGTGTCATCCACGCTCGGCTCGCCGACGAAGACCTGCTGGAAACGGCGTTCCAGGGCAGGGTCCTTTTCGATGTTTTCGCGGTACTCGTCCAACGTGGTGGCACCGATCAGCCGGAGCTCGCCGCGGGCCAGCATGGGCTTGAGCATGTTGCCGGCGTCCATCGAGCTGTCCCCGGTGGCGCCGGCACCCACTACGGTGTGGATCTCGTCGATAAAGGTGACGATCTGACCCTCGGAGCTCTTGATCTCCTCCAGCACCGCCTTGAGCCGCTCCTCGAATTCTCCGCGGTATTTGGCGCCCGCCACCATCGAGGCCAGGTCCAGGGCGATCAGCGTCTTGCCGCGCAGGCTCTCCGGCACGTCACCGGCCACGATCCGCTGGGCCAAACCTTCGACGACGGCGGTCTTGCCGACGCCGGGTTCGCCGATGATCACCGGGTTGTTCTTGGTGCGGCGGCTCAGCACCTGGATGATGCGGCGGATCTCGGCGTCGCGCCCGATCACCGGGTCCAGCTTGCCGGAACGGGCGATCGCTGTCAGGTCGGTGCCGAACTTCTCCAGCGACTGGAAGGTGTTCTCCGGGTCGGCATTGTCCACCTTGCGGTCGCCGCGGACGCCGGGCAGCGCCGCGAGCAACGCCTCATGCGAGGCGCCCGCTTCGCGCAGCAGCCGCCCGACGCCGTCATTTCCGGACGCAAGGCCGAGCAGCAGGTGTTCGGTGGAGACGAAGGAGTCGCCGAGGCGCTCCGCCTCATTCTGTGCGTTCTTGATGGCCTGCATCGCCGTGCGCGAAAGCTGGGCCTGCTGGACGGAACTGCCCGAGCCGGACGGCAGTGCCTTGATCGCGGAGCTCGCCTGGACACTGACGGCATCCGGGTCGGTGCCGGTGGCGCGGAGGAGTGCGACAGCGACCCCCTCGCGCTGGTCCATCAGCGCCTTGAGCAGATGCGCCGGTTCCAGCTGCGGGTTGCCGGCCGTCGAGGCGTTCATGGCGGCTGCCGAAAGAGCCTCCTGGCTCTTGGTGGTGAATTTGGTGTCCAAAGAGAGCTCCTTCCGGAATAAGACTGACGTCAAGGTTGAGTCTATCCCGCTCAACTTTGAATTTTGCCCCGTTGGTTCCATGTTTGCCCACGGCGAAACTGCTGTCTAGGGCCGGCGCCTGCGGGGCTTCGCATACCGGCGCAGGCACCCTCGGACCACAGCCGCCACTGGACATGCTCATTCTTCGCGCCGACGACGGAGAGGGCCACCCGGCATGCCCTCCTTCCCGCCGACCATTGGACATACTCCGAACATGTCCACTCCCGACGCTTCGCACTGGACATACTCCCTGGCATGTATGGCTGCGAACAATGGGCATGCTCTCCCCTGCCTTTGACCTCGGGGCATAGTTCCAATATGTCCACTGTCCCAGGCTAGGACGGGGCACGTCCCCTGGTCAGCCCACGGCCCGGAGCAGGCCCATAAATGCGATGGCCGCCGGTCCACGGCAACCTGTGCGGCCGCGCGGACGACGTCGCCGGCGGCCCGGGGCCAAGCGGCCACGGACACTCCAGTCCTGATGGCGTCGGCTCGCCGTTGGCGTGCAAAATCGGACATGCCCTCCCCTCGAGCCGACCATTGGACATACTCCGAACATGTCCACTCCCGACGCTTCGCACTGGACATACTCCCTGGCACGTATGGCTGCGAACAATGGGCATGCTCTCCCCTGCCTTGGACCTCGGGGCATAGTTCCAATATGTCCACTGCCGGGATTTTGGGCTGGGCATGTCCCCTCGGGCCGCTCGGCAACAATGGGCATGTCCCCTCGGGCTGCTCGGCAACAATGGGCATGTCCCCTCGGGCTGCTCGGCAACACGGGGCATGTCCGAGTCCGGCCCGACCGACGGGCATGTCCCGTACAAAGACGCGATCCGGCGGTCGGGTCCCCCAAGGAACCGGCCGCCGGATCGAATAATGGCTACGGGAATAGTCTGTCATAAGTTTGACAAGATTGTCACATGATATGTGGGCGCAGCGCTCCGGACCTCGCTAATCTGGGACCCATGAATGAGACTTCGGCCGCAGAGCACACCGCCGGCAGCGTTTTCCTGGACAAGGAGCACCCCGCCGCGTGGCGCGCGCTCAACGGCCTGGGCCTAAAAGCCAAGGAAGCGGCCACGGACGCGGGGCTGGACCTGACGCTGATCGAACTGCTGAACGTGCGCATCTCGCAGATCAACGGCTGCGCTTTCTGCCTGGACATGCACGTGGCCGATGCCGTGAAGAACGGCGAATCGCCCCAGCGGCTGGCCGTCCTCCCCGCCTGGCGTGATACGACCCTCTTCACCGAGAAGGAACGTGCCGCCCTGACCCTGGCCGAGGCGATCACCGGCATCTCCGACGTCGTGGCCCGTGAACGCGAAGGAGGCCATGCCCGCAAGCACCTCAGCGATGCCGAATTCTCCGCGGTCAGCTGGCTCGCCATCACGATGAACGCGTTCAACCGGGTGTCAATCGTCAGCCAGCACCCGGTGCGCAAAAAGGACCAGGGCTAGCCGGACCAGCCGGGCACCAGCGCAAGCCCGGACGCGGTCCCGGCAACGCCCGGCCCTACGCCGGGTAGATCGACACGGCGGCCGCCTTGACCACGAAGTAGGCCCGCACCCCCGGTGCCAGACCGAGGTCTGCCGACGCTGCGGGCGTGACATCCGCGGACAGTTCCCCGGCCCGCACCCGGATCTGGTCGCCGTGCGGTTCCAGATCCGTGACGGTCACCGGGAACGAGTTGCGCGGGCTGCCGTGCGCCTCGCTGAGGAAGACGGAGACGGCCGACGGCGGGAAGGCGGCCACGCCGCTCTGGCCGGTTACCGGCGGGTCCTCGTGCCGGCCGGCGAATTCGAGGCCGGCGGCCGTGCGGAGTCCGCCCGGGATGACGGTACCGGCCACAAGGTTCAGCCCCGCCAGCCCGGCGGCGAAGCGGCTGCGGGGCCTTTGGAGCACGTCCCGGGTGGGGCCTTCTTCGGTGATCCGGCCTTCCTCCATCACGATCACGCGGTCCGCGAGCATGTAGGCGTCCAGGACATCGTGCGTGACCATGATGGCGCGGCGACCGGCCAGGACCCGCTTCAGCAACCGCCGCAGCAGCGGGGCCGCGTGGACGTCCAGGGCGGCCATCGGCTCGTCCAGCAGCAGCAGTTCCGGGTCGGCGGCCAGCGCCCGGGCCACCGCCACCCGCTGGGCCTGGCCGCCGGAGAGTTCCCCGGGGCGCCTCCCGGCCAGCTCTGAGGCGTCGACCTCGGCCAGCCAGTGCCGGGCGGCTGCCCTCGCCGGCCCCTTGGCCACCCCGGCGCTCCGTGGCCCGAAGGCAACGTTTTCCAGTGCGGTCAGATGCGGGAACAGCAACGGTTCCTGGGCCAGCAGGGAGGTGCCGCGTCGGTGCGGGGCGGTCCAGGCGTTCCGCCCGGGCCCCAGCTCGAAGAGGATGCGGCCGTCAACTTCCGCCCGGCCTGTATCCGGGCGGAGCAGGCCTGCGGTGACGGCGAGCAGGGTCGATTTCCCGGCGCCGTTGGGCCCGAGCACCGCCAGCGTCTCTCCGGCGCCCAGGCTCAGCGAAACATCCAGCCCGCGTGCGGCGACCGCCGCCTTAAGCGTGAACGTCATGATCCCCGCCGCGTGTTCGCGGGCTGGCCCGGGGGGCGGCCGGAGCGGCTGGCCGCGGGGCCGGCGGACGGCGCCGGGCCCCGGTAGCTGAGCCCGACGACGACGACCGCCACGGCGACGAGCAGCAGCGACAGTGCCACGGCGGCGTCGGCGTCGGTCTCGCGCTGCAGGTAGATTTCCAGCGGCAAGGTGCGGGTTACCCCCTGGAGGCTGCCGGCGAAGGTGAGGGTGGCGCCGAATTCGCCGAGGCTGCGGGCGAAGGAGAGGACGGCCCCGGAGGCGAGGCCCGGCAGCACCAGCGGGACGGTGACGCGGCGCAGCACCGTGCTGGGACGGGCGCCGAGGGTTGCCGCCACGGCCTCGTACCGGCTTCCGGCGGAGCGCAGGGCGCCTTCGAGGCTGACAACCAGGAACGGCAGCGCGACGAAGGTCTGGGCGAGCACCACTGCCGTCGTCGAGAACGCGATCTGGATGCCGGCGACTTCGAGGCTCCGGCCCAGCAGGCCTTGCCGGCCGAACGTGTAGAGCAGCGCGATGCCGCCCACCACCGGAGGCAGCACCAGCGGCAGCAGCACGAAGGAGCGCAGGAGCCGCTGGCCCGGAAAAGCACCCCGCGCCAGAACCAAGGCCAGCGGAACGCCGAGCAGTACACAGAGTACGGTGCTCGCCGCCGCCGTGCGCAGACTCAGCCCCAGGGCCGTAAGCGAAGCCTCCGAGGTGACCAAGGGGATGAAATCCGGCCAGTTGACCCGGGCCACCATGGCAGCGAGCGGCAGCAGGACGAACAGGGCCCCGGCCGCGGCAATGACCAGCACCCAGCGCGGAATCCCGCTGTACGCTCCCGCCCGCCGGTGGTTCACCGTGCCCTACGGGGTGCCGAAGCCGGCATCGGCCAGGACTTTCTTGCCCGCCGGACCCGTGACTGCCGCAATGAAGGCCGCGGCCAGCTCCTTGTTCTTGCTGCTCCGCACGGCGGTGATGGGGTACGTGTTCACGGCCTTGGCTGCCCGGGCGAAGGGAATCTCCTTCACCTTGTCCCCGGCCGCCCTGACGTCCGTGACGTAGACCAGCCCGGCGTCGGCCTCTCCGGACCTGACCTTGCCCAGCACGTCGGTCACGGACGACTCTTCACTCACCGGTTTCAGGGTGGTGCCGGTTTCCTTCTCGATCGTCTTCGTGGCGGCGCCGCACGGAACCTGGCTTGCACAGATGACTACCTTCACACCAGGCTTGGCCAGGTCCGCAAAGGAGCCGACCGACGCCGGGTTGGCCGGGGGCACCGCGATCGTCAGCACGTTGGTGGCGAAGTCTGCCGGGGATCCCTCCACCAGGGACGCGTCGGAGAGCTTGGTCATATTCTTGGTATCGGCTGAGGCAAAAACGTCGGCGGGCGCCCCCTGGCTGATCTGGGTGACGAGGTCCGAGGATCCGGCGAAGCTGAGCGCTATCTTGGTTCCCGGGTGGCCGGCCTCGAAATCAGCGGCAAGCTTGGTGAAGGTGGACTTGAGCGAAGCCGCGGCAAACACCGTGATGGTTCCCGTGGGTTGGGTGCCCTCCGACGTGCCGGCAGCCGGCGGGCCGCCCGTGGCGGCGGGCGTACCGGTGCCGCACCCGTTGATGCCCACGGCCAGGACGACGACGGTGAGAAGGAAATGCGCGAGCCGCGTGCGTGGGATTCTCATATGACGCTTTTTCCCTTCGAAGTTTCGATGATCACGGTGGTGGCTTTGACGACGGCGGTGGCCACGGAGCCGAGCTCCAGGCCGAGTTCACGGACGGCCTCGCTGCTCATCAGGGAGACCACCCGGAACGGGCCGCACTGGAGTTCCACCTGGGCCATGACGGTGTCGGCGGTGATCGCCGTGACCAGTCCGACGAAGCGGTTCCGGGCCGAGCTCCCGGCGCGGGCCGGGTCATCCGGAAGTTTCGCCTGCTCCCGGGCCAGAGTGGCAAGTTCGAGTCCGTCCACCGTAAGCCGGCCGGACTCATCCTTGAGCGGCGTGAGGCTTCCGTTCTCGGTCCAGCGCCGGACAGTGTCGTCGCTGACGCCGAGGAAGCGGGCGGCTTCGGAGACGCGGAAACTAGGCATACAGACACTGTAACCCGCATTTGCGGAGTTTTTAGAGCTATCATCCCCGAGAATCGGCATTCCGTAAGATCGTCATTGCACCCGCGGCCTCGTAGACTTCCAGCATGGCCGTGTACCTCGATCCGCCGCTGTGGCCCGCCCATGGAACGCACTTTTCGCACCTCGTCTCCGACACCTCCCTCGAGGAACTGCATGCCTTCGCGCGGGCTGCAGGCATTCCCGAGCGCGCATTCGACGGCGACCATTACGACGTGGCTGAAGCCCGCTACTCCGACCTGGTGGCTACCGGTGCCGTCCCGGTCGAGGGCCGGGTCCTGGTGCGCAAGCTGATCGCGAGCGGGCTGCGGATCCCGGCCCGGCGTCGCAGCGGCTCGCTGAAACTGCCGCTGCTGAACCGTTGGAACGACGTCCTCCCCGGCCACGACGCGCTCTTCCTGGACCTGCTGGACCGCTGGGGCGAGGAGCACCGCAAGTACCACGGCCGCACCCATCTGCTTGCCGTGCTGGAGGCCCTCGACCGGCTGAGCGCACCGGGCCGTCCGCCCCGGACCGTGCTGCTCGCGGCTTGGTTCCACGATGCCGTCTACCGCGGCATTGCAGGCGAG
This sequence comes from Arthrobacter sp. UYEF3, assembly GCF_040546245.1. Classification (NCBI taxonomy): domain Bacteria; kingdom Bacillati; phylum Actinomycetota; class Actinomycetes; order Micrococcales; family Micrococcaceae; genus Arthrobacter; species Arthrobacter sp. UYEF3. The sequence continues at coordinate 484 of NZ_JBEPNK010000031.1, read as the reverse complement.
GATGAGGAGGAGTCGGCCCGGCTGGCGGAGGAGCGGCTGGTGCAGGCCGGCCTGCCTGCGGACGAGGTCGACGAGGCAGCCCGGCTGGTGCGGATGACGGCGGACCACCGGCCGGATCCCGGCGACGGGGCCGCCGCCCTGCTCAGCGACGCGGACCTGTCCGTCCTGGGCGGGGAACCAGCCGCCTACTCCCGCTACCTCGCGGCTGTCCGCGAAGACTTCGCTCACATCGGCGACGCCGATTTCGCTGCGGGACGCGCCGCCGTCGTCCGCCAACTGCTGGAGCTGGACCCGCTCTTCCACACTGCGCGCGGCCGCGAACTGTGGCAGGACGCGGCCTGGCGGAACCTGCGGGCCGAAATCGCCTGAGCTGAGCCGGTCCGGCGTCTCTTAGCCTTGATCCACCGATGTTGATCGGGGCGCCGACGGCGATTTAAACCGAGAATGCCCGTCTTTTCAAGGAAAATGGAGCTTGTCTAGAACC
>NZ_JBEPNK010000030.1:0-37119 GCF_040546245.1 Arthrobacter sp. UYEF3 | reverse complement strand
GACTTCTATTTTCAAAACCACCGGAGGCTCCATGTCGCCTCCGGATATCCACCCACGCACCTACCACGGGCAGGTCACCTCATTTTCGGACTAGTGGACCTGTCGCCGGCCATTCCACACCGCACGGCAGCCCTGCTCAGAAGGAAAGGCGCTTACATGAGCGCAGCCGGCCAGGCCTTCAGCGAGCGGTCATCGACCTGGAGCCAGCCGCCTGCCCTATGTCAGATGCCCTATGGACAACCAAGGCCGCCGCCATCCGGTCCACCCTGGACTCTCTACCTTCCCGTTTGGCCTCTGCATCTCCAGGGACGTCCAGGGCGCCGCAACAGGCTGTTCGCATGTACGGAGAGCAAGAAAAGAGAGGACGGAAATATCGGCGGAAGGCTTCACACTTGACGAGGTTCCGGCGATAAAGTTCTTGCGCTTGATACACGTGCCTGGGGGTCCCGGCCGTTGTCGGCATGGCAGTTGAGGCTTTCACGCAGCCAAATCCACGGCGCACAGGATACGACCCAAGGACGCGTGTCTAGGAGGACATCTCAGCAAAGGATCCTTTATCCAGACAAACGATCGCTTTGTTCAGGGCTGGTCGAGGCCCAGCATTGTGAATCGTAGCGGAAAGCGACTCTGATTCGGCGCGCTATTTCATCAACGAAAGGATATGGCCCTTAGGAGTCCAGGCTTTACAGAGTTGGCCCAGGTCCCATGCCGTCCTCGGGGCCTCGCCTCCCCGCCGGCAACGTCGACGGTGCGCGATGCGTCCGGGCCTGATCCACCAGATTTAGGGCCGGTGTCGCGTTGACAGAGGTAACAACGCTTTCTTACGTGCTTCTCTCCGCAACGCGCACCGGGCCCATGGGATCTGGCATGGCTGGCCACGTCTCGACTTTTGTTGGGGCTGCTCGCGCCGATCCCGGTATCAACTGGAGCGGGCTGCCTCAGCTCCACCCGTCGGTGCGACGAGGCAGGCGTCGAAGGTCTTCACCTCCACTCGAAATCACGCCTCACGGCACAAAACATTCAAGCGACAGTCTCTGCTCACCTCGGCCTCAGTTGGAGGGGAAGTTATAGGAGGCGCCGGAGGCGTGGGCGGGCTCAGGCCAGCGCTGGGTGATGACCTTGCCGCGAGTGTAGAAGGAGACGCCTTCGGGGCCGTAAATGTGCTGGTCGCCGAACAGGGAGGCCTTCCAGCCGCCGAAGGAGTGATAGGCGACCGGGACGGGGATGGGGACGTTGACCCCGACCATGCCCACTTGGACCTCACGCTGGAACTTGCGGGCCGCAGCGCCGTTGGTGGTGAAGATCGCGGTGCCGTTGCCGTAGGGGTTGGCATTGATGAGGCTGATGCCCGCCTCGAGGCTTTCGACCCGGACGACGACCAGGACGGGGCCGAAGATCTCCTCGGTGTAGGCGCTCATTTCGGAGTTGACGTGGTCGATGACGGTGGGGCCGACCCAGAAGCCTTTCTCGTGGCCGGGAACCACGAGGTCGCGCCCGTCCACGACCATCGCCGCCCCGGCCTGCTCGGCCTCGGTGATGGTCTTGACGATGAACGCCTTGGATTCCGGGCTGATGACCGGGCCCATATCGGCGTCGGCCTCGGTGCCATTCTTGACCTTTACCGCACGGGCGCGCTCTTCGACCTTCTTCACCAGCAGGTCGGCGGCGTCGCCGACGGCGACGGCGACCGAGATCGCCATGCAGCGCTGGCCAGCGGAGCCGAACGCTGCGGCGGCGAGGTGGTCGGCGGCGTGGTCCAGGTCAGCGTCCGGGAGGACGATGGCGTGGTTCTTCGCCCCGCCGAGGGCCTGGACGCGCTTGCCGTGGGCCGTGGCGACCTCGGTGATGTGCTTGGCCACCGGTGTTGAGCCGACGAAGGAGACCGCGTCTACGTCCGGGTGGGTCAGCAGGCCGGAGATAATCTCCCGGTTGCCGTGGAGGACCTGGAAGACGCCCTCGGGCAGGCCCGCCTGCCTCCACAGGTCCGCAAGCATCAGGGCGGCCGAGGGGACCTTGTGGGAGGGCTTGAGGATGAACGTGTTGCCGGTGGCAATCGCCATCGGCGCCATCCACAGCGGCACCATGACGGGGAAGTTGAACGGGGTTATTCCGACGACGACTCCTACGGGCTGGCGGAAGGAGAACACGTCGATCCCAGTGGAGGCCTGGTCGGAGTATTCGCCCTTGAGCAGCTGCGGGATCCCGCAGGCGAACTCGACGACATCCAAGCCGCGCTCGACTTCGCCTTTGGCGTCAGAGAGGACTTTGCCGTGCTCTGCTGTAATGATCGCGGCGAGTTCGCCTTTATGGGTCGCGACGAGTTCGCGGAACTTGAACAGGACCGCGGTGCGCTTTGCGAGGGAGATGTCGCCCCAGGATTCGGAGGCCTTCTTCGCGGCTGCGACCGCGGTCTCCAGGTCCTGCCGGTCCGCGAGGCACAGCGCGCCGGTCTGCTCGCCGGTTGCCGGATTGAACACCGGCTGAGTCTTCTCGCCGAGGCCGCTGGTCTCTTCGCCGTTGAGGAAATGTGGAATTGTCTTAATAGTCATTTTTGCTCCTGTTGCGGGGGTGATTATTCGTCAGCCCGAGAGAGTGCTCAGGCATAGATCTTGGTGTAGAGCTCTTCTATTTCGGCTGCCTCCGGCATGACGGGGTTGTTGGCCGGGGACCCGGAGGCGAGTGCCTGTTCGGCCATGAGGGGGATCAGCCGGTGCCAGTCGTCCGAACTGATGCCGTAGGACCGCGGCGTCGGGACGTCGAGGTCCTCGTTCAGGGCGTGGAGTTCGACCACGAGGGCTTTGGCAGCCGTGGCGTCATCGTCATGGGGGCCGGCGACGCCGAGGGCGCGGGCACAGTCGGCGTAGCGGCCTTCCGCGCCGCGGATGGAGAATTCGGTGACGGCAGGGAACAGCATGGCGTTGGCGAGCCCGTGGGCGATGTGGAAGTGCGCGCCGAGCGGTCGGCTCATCCCGTGCACGAGGGCGACGCTCGAGTTCGAGAAGGCGATCCCCGCCTGGGTGGCGGCCAGCATCATTGCCTCCCGGGCCTCCCGCTTCGACCCGTCTTTACAGACTATGCGCAGGTTCCGGCCGATCGCGGTGATGGCTGCCAGCGCGAAGCCGTCCGAGAAGGGGTTGTTCTTGCGGCTCACGTAGGCCTCGATGGCGTGGGTGAGCGCGTCGACGCCTGTGTCGGCGGTGAGCCGGGCGGGCATCGAGAGGGTGAGTTCGTAGTCCACTACGGCGGCGCTGGGGAGGAACGCCGGGCCGGCGCAGAGCATCTTCTCGTTCGTCTCGGAGTCGCTGATGATTGAGAACTGGGTCGCCTCGGAACCGCTTCCCGCCGTGGTCGGGACTGCGACGACCGGCAGGGAGGGGCCGATGTTCCGTCTTGGTGCCTTGTACTGGCGCATGGGACCGCCCTGCATGGACATCAGGCCCAAGGCCTTGGCGGTGTCGATAGAGCTTCCGCCGCCGAAGCCGATCAGCACGTCGGCCTCGTGGAGACGGACAGCATCGAGTCCGGCTACGAGCGAGTCGGTTGTGGGGTCGGGGACTGTGCCGGCGAAGACGGCAGCTTCGAAGCCGCTCTCGCGCAGGGCTTGGAGGGCGATGTCGGCGGTCCCGGACTTTTGCATGAATGGATCGGTGACGATAAGGGGACGACGTGCGCCGAGTTCGGCAACGACGTCGCCCAGTTCCTGGACGGCGCCTGCGCCGACCTTCATGATTCGCGGCAGTGCGACATGGTAAGGCAAAAGGACCTCCGGAATAGTGGTGAAGCCCGGGCGCGGGATCCACAGCACCGGGAGCGACTTCCAGTCTCTGTGCGAAGGACTTCCCCGACAAGAAGCAGATCGGCCCATGGCTGTGCACAAATGCACACCGACCCCTAAGCTGGGGGCATGATCCAATCAGATGATCTTCGCTTCTTCCTGGAGGTTGCCCGCACGGGGAGACTGGTCTCGGCTGCAAGGGGGCTGGGCGTGGAGCATACGACCGTCGGACGGAGGGTGACACAGCTGGAACGGTCCGCGGGGACCCGCCTGTTCGACCGCACACCCAGCGGTTGGGGGCTCACCGAGGCAGGCCAGCGGCTGGTGGTCCACGCCGAGGCGATCGAATCCTCGCTCCTGGCCGCTTCCGAGGAGCTTGGGTCGGCCCGCGGGCGACTGTCGGGCACCCTGCGGATTGCCGCCCCGGACGGCTTCGGGGCCTTTGTGCTCTCCCCTGGGCTCGGCCCACTGCGGGCCGCGTACCCGGACCTCACGATCGAAATCGTCACGGCGACGCGCCTGAACCTGCTGGCCACGCGCGAGTTCGACGTCGGGATCGCGCTCGAGGAGCCGACGACCAGGGGTGTACTGTCGAGGGTTCTGGCGGGATATGGGCTGAGCTTCTACGCTAGCTCCGGCTACCTCGCGCGTGCCGGCCGGCCCGAAAGTCTCGCCGATCTGGGCGGGCATTCGATCATCGGCTACGTCGACTCTCTCCTGGACATCCCGGCCCTGCGGTTCCTCGACACGGCGCTCCCGGGTGTGCGCCCGGCGATCCAGACCAACAACGTCACCGGCCAGTGGATGGCGGTCGTGGCCGGTCTCGGCGTTGCCGTCCTCCCGGATTTCGTTGCGGCGCAGGACGAACGTCTGGTGCGGGTCATCGAAGAGACGAGAATCGAGCGCACTTACTGGATTGCCGTCCCCGCTGAGCACCAGCGGCTTGCCAGAGCCCGGGCAGGGGAATCCGCCCTGCTCGAGCTGGTCATAGGGCATGACTACCTCTGGGCTGCGTAGTGGGGTGTCTGCTGGGTGTGCGGAATCAACAGAGCCATGAACGGACGTGAGCACCCTCCGTCGGCAGGGACAGATCACTGCGAAGACGGCTGCCAGCTTCAACGCTACCTCATCGGAGATCTCTTCCACGGCCCAACATTCTGTGGCCATACCTGTGCCCAGGGCAGAAAAATAGTAGATGATTATTAGGACTCTACTGGTCGGAGGGAAGACGTGGACATGGTGACTGAAAGATCGACTTCGGGGGGTCCTGCTCGTGAAGGACTGCCGCGGGCAACTGAGACGGTGGAGCCGCGTAAGCGGCAAATCATGTTCGCGACGGAGAGCCTGATCGCCGAACATGGCTTCGACGGCCTCAGGCTCCGCGATGTGGCCAAGAAGGCCGGCGTCTCGATCGGTATGATCCAGCACTACTTCGAGACCAGGGACGAACTCGTATACGGTACGCTCAGCGACGCAAGCTGGCGCAGGGCGGCGGAGTTCGTTGCACTCGCCGACGGGCTTCAAGACCCAACGGCCCGCGTCGCCGCGCTCTTGCGTGGCTCCATCGCGAACCGGGCCAGATGCCAGGAGTGGGTGGAGACCTGCGCCTCCTCCACGCGGCATGCCGACATGATGATGCCGATGATCGAGCGCACCTATGACGCTTGGAGGACTGCGCTTCGGGATGCCATCAACAACGGCATCGAAACCGGCGCCTTCGAGCCGAAGCTTCCGCTCGAGCAGGTGGTCGACACCCTCATGGTCATGATCGACGGGCTGATGGTGGCGGTAGCCCTTCAGCTCTACGAATTCGACGAGCCGTACGTCGTTCGGCTTATCGAGGAGACCGCCGGCCCGCTGCTGTCCTACGACTTCCAGCCCACCCATGGCAGTCCAGCGAACCCTCGGGGATAGGCAGTGGCAGCAGGCGGCCCGGTGCAGGCGAAATATTTCTTTGCCTGCACCGGGCCGCGGTGCTTGAAGAGGACCTCGCAGCTTCTTAACCTAGGGATCAGCAGGAACCACGCGAAGCTGCGGTCGGGGTATCAGTCCAGGGCGCTTCCCCCGGGCGTGACCGCTTCCGCGGAAGGTGTGTCTGACGAGGGCTCGAGGTCCGCGTCCGCCTGCGCGACGAGGATCCGCTCGGCGTCTGTGTCGAGTGAACGGCATGCGATTAGGTAAGCGACTGTGGCCACCGGGAGCCCGATAACGACGGAGATGTCGACTCCCCCCAATGCTTCGGCGACCGGGCCCGTGTACCAGGTGGTGCTCCAGAAGGGGATCATCGCAATGAATCCGACGGCGTATGCTGTGAGGCCCCGCCAGCTCCATCGCCCGTAGATTCCGCGAGGATTGAAGATCTCACGGATTGAGTAGTGGGTGTGCCGGACGAGGTAGAAGTCCACCAGATTTACCGCTGTCCATGGCGTGAACAGGTAGAACAGGATCGCCAGGAACGCGCCGAAGTTCTCCATGAAACTTTTCGATGCCGCCAGGGTGAGCATCAGCGCTACTCCCGCGATCAGCGCGAGGGACACCACGCGTGCGACCCTCGTGGGCTCGAACCTGCGGAAGCAGTCCAGCGCGCTGAGCAGGGTGAGCGACCCACCGTAGAAGTTCAGCGCGGAGATGGTGACCAGGCCAGGCAGCGACACGATAAGGATCACGGTGCCAAAGCCGTGGAAGATCTGGTCCCCGAACGCCTGCAGCGCCGGGATGACATCCATTTTCGCGTTCAGGGCGGCGGCCCCGGCACCAAGGAGCATCGTCCACGCCCCGCCGAGGAATGTCCCGGTGTAGGTACTCCAGAAGGTGGAGCGGATCGGCACATTCGGAGGAAGGTAGCGCGAGTAGTCCGAGACGTAGATGGCCCAGCTGAGCTGGTATGCCGCCGCCGCTACGAACTGTGCCAGGAAGGCCGGGGTGTTGAACCCCGCAAGCGACCACTCGCTGTCCGGCAGGCGCACTACCGCGAAGAAGCCGACAGTGATCACCGCAAGGATGATGATCAGGGGAAGCGAGAGCCATCTCTGGATGCGGTGGATCCAGTCATACCCGGCCAGGGCGATGGCGCCTGCAACCACAGTGACGGCCACATAGCTCAGCGTCGAGGGGGCGCCGGCGATCTCGTGCAGCGCGTCGCCGGCAAGCACCTGGTTGAAGACGTTGTAGCCCACGTAGCTGATCAGGGCAACGCCCCAGACGAGCAGTGCGCCCATGTAGCCGAACTGCGGCCGTGACTGGATCATCTGCGGTAGCCCGAGCTGCGGCCCCTGGGTGGAGTGGAATGCCATGAAGAATGTTCCGAAGGCGCACCCCAGCAGGATTGCGATCATGGACCACAGCAGGTTCGCTCCCATTGACACCCCGATGAAGCCGGTGGCAACGGTCGCCAGCTGGGCGCCCCCGGTGAACCACACGGGGAACAGGTGCCAGACCTTTCCGTGTCGCTCACGCAAAGGCACATAGCCGATGGAGCGGCGCTCGATCGCCGCCAAGGGGCCGGGTGTCGGGGGGCTGATTCTGTCTTCTGAAGTCATCAGGGCAACTCCTTCGTTGTCGGAAGTGTCGCTGGGATGCAGTGGATCGGTACGCCTGGGCGCTTCGTCGAGCCAAGCCAGCGGTGATAGACCTCACAATAATAAGTCATTATTGTTTTCGTCAAGGATGACTTTTGAAACCTCCGCCGGAGATTGACATTCCAATAATTCGTTATTATTGTCACATTCGAGGCGTGACTATTCGTCTCCCGGGTCGATGGCCCGCCTTTGCCGATTGGAGAAGCTTGATGACCTCTTTAGCGGTTGCCGCTCCCGCCACCCGTGACCTCACGGCCCTCTTCGCGCCGTCTTCGATCGCCATCGTGGGCGCCAGTAACGACCCCTCAAAGTACGGCAACTGGCTCGCCGTGCGGGCGCTCCGCGATTCCAGAAGTCGTCCTGTCCACTTGGTCAACAGAACGCGCCCGGAGATCCTCGGCCATCCGGCGATCCCGAGCCTGGTCTCGGCGCCCGGGCCGGTGGACCTTGCCGTGATCGCCGTGCCGGCTGCTGGCTTCTATGACGCGGTCGAGGATGCGATCGAGGCGAAGGTCAAAGCGATCGTGGCGATCACGGCAGGCTTGGGCGAAACCGGGGCGGAGGGACTCGCGCGCCAGGAGGAACTGGTCGGGCGGCTCCGTGAGGCGGGTATCCCGATGCTTGGTCCGAACTGCCTCGGCGTCCTGGACAACACCACGGGTCTGGACGCCACGGTCAACAACTTCGCCGCGGGCACCATCTCGATCGTCTCCCAGAGCGGCAATGTCGCCATCGACCTGGCCGGGCAGCTCTCTGAGGCTGGTCTTGGTGTCGCACGGTTTGCAAGCTTGGGCAACTGCGCGGACCTCGACGTCGCCGACCTCGTCGACAGCTGCGTGGACCATGAGGGCACCGCGGCAATCGCGGTTTACTGCGAAGGGTTCCAGGACGGCCGCAAGTTTGCCCGTGCAGTCGCGCGCGCCGCGGAGGCCGGCAAGCCCGTCGTCCTGCTCTCGGTCGGGCGCGGGGCCGCATCCGTCCGCGGAGCTGCCTCGCATACCGGCTCGATGGTGACCTCGGGGGCAGTGCTGGAGGCCCTCTGCGAAGCGACCGGGACGGAGCTCGTGACGAGTCCACTCGAAATGGCAAACCTGCTCCAGGCCCTGGTGCGGACCGGGCCGCTGGCTGGGCGGCGCGTTGGCGTGCTGGCCGACGGCGGCGGCCATGCCTCCCTGGCGAGCGACAGCCTCGAGAGCGCGGGACTGGCGGTCGAGAGGTTCTCGCCCGAGCTGTCCCAAGCGGTGGCCCATCAGCTTCCGCCCACCGCAGGGGTGTCGAATCCCATCGACGTCGCAGGCGGCGGTGAGCAGGATATCACCTGCTTCTCGCGCGTCCTGGTAGAGCTTCTGGGGAGCACAGAGACCGATGCGGTGCTCATGACGGGCTATTTCGGTGGCTACAGCGCCTACGATCCTGCACTGGCCCCGGCAGAGACGCAGGCCGGCCGGGACATCGGGGCCTTGGTTTCCCGAACCGGCGCAAGCTTCATTGCACAGACGATGTTCCCCGACTCCGCTCCCGCGCGTGCGCTGCGGGAGAGCGGGGTTGCCGTCTACCGCAACGTCGAACACGCCTCCTGGGTCCTGAGCCGTCTGGCCGGACGGCGGGAGGGAACCGTCTACCCGATCCCCGTGATGCCCGAGAGCGCCGAGCCTCTGACGGACACCGGCTATGGGCCCGCCCGACGGGCGCTGGCCGAGGCTGGGATTCCGTTCGTCCGGGCGGTCGAGGTCTCGACACTGGATGAGCTCGAGGCCGCTGCTTCAAGCCTGCGCTACCCTCTCGTTCTCAAGGCCCTCGGCGAGGAGCACAAGTCCGACAATGGCGGCGTAATCCTGAACATCGTCGATCGCACCTCCCTGCTCGAGGCCTGGAACGACGTTCAGGGGAGGCTTCGTCCCCCATTGTGCTCGATCGAGGAGATGGCCGATCTTTCCCAGGCCGTGGAGCTGATCGTCGGCGTCCGCAGGGACCCCGTCTTCGGCCCGGTCGTGCTCGTCGGACTCGGCGGCATCTACACCGAGCTGCTCAAGGACACCCGCTGCGCGCTCGGCCCGGTCACGCGCGACCAAGCCAAGGCCCTACTGCTGTCCCTCCGAGGCGCGGCCCTCCTGACCGGCTTCCGCGGCACGCCCCCGGTGGACCTCGATGCGGCTGCGGAGGTGATCTCCACCCTGTCCGCCTACGCCGCCGCCCACCCTGAAATCGCAGAGATCGAGTGCAACCCGATCGCTGCGACCCCTGGCGGCACCGTAGCCCTCGACGCGCGAATCATCCTCGACCCCGCTTCTTGAACTGAGCGATCCGAATAAGACGACTACCCACAGGAGAGAACCACCATGACAGACATCGCTGACCACACCTCGCTTGCCGAGAACGACGAGCCGGAGTACGAGTACCTCTTCGTCGAGCGCCGCGGCCCCGTTGCCCTGATCACGCTCAACCGGCCGGAGGCGCTCAATGCCCTGTGTGAGGGACTCACACGGGAGCTCACGGCAGCTCTGGACACCACCGAAGCCGACGAGACCGTCGCTGCCGTGGTACTCACCGGAAGCGCCAAGGCCTTCGCGGCTGGCGCCGATATCAAGGAGATGCAGCCCAAATCCTTCACCGACGTCTACCTTGAGGACTTCATCACCGCCAGCTGGGAGCGGGCCTCCACCACTCGGAAGCCCATCATCGCCGCCGTGGCAGGCTTCGCCCTCGGCGGCGGGGCAGAGCTTGCAATGAGCTGCGACCTCATTGTTGCCGCCGACACCGCCAAGTTCGGCCAGCCGGAGATCACCATCGGCATCCTGCCCGGAGCAGGCGGCACCCAGCGGCTGACCCGCTCCGTGGGCAAGTCCAAGGCCATGGACATGGTTTTGACGGGGCGGACGATCGACGCTGCGGAGGCAGAGCGCATCGGCCTCGTGGCGCGTGTGGTGCCGGCCGATGACCTGATCGAGGAGGCCCTTTCCGTGGCCCGGAAGATCGCAGGCTACTCCAGGACCGCGGTGCTGTTGGCCAAGGAGGCCGTCAATTCCGCGTTCGAAACCCCCCTCCGCGAGGGGCTGCGCTTCGAGCGCAGGCTCTTCCACGCCGCATTCTCCACGGAGGGCAAGACGGAAGGCATGTCAGCCTTCCTCGAAAAGCGCAAGCCCGACTTCTCCAACCGCTGATCCCGCCAGAAGAAGCCACACTATGGTTGCCTCGATTGTGCTCCAATGCACCGTGCGCCTCGGCGCCGGCGCCCTTGACGACGATACCCAGGTCGGTATCAGCATCTCGGCCTCAGTTCCGGAAGGGGCCGGGTTCTGCATCCGCGCCAGACCTCAGTCCCCCACCCAACAACGGCCGGGCGGGGCGCCAAATCCCATGTCCACCCACGAGTGAGCGGTGACCAATGACCACCACAGCAGACATCATCGCCGATCCCGAGACGGTCCAGTCCCGAGCCCGGGGTCGTCTCGGTACGATCACGCTCGCCCGGGTCGGCGCGCTCAATGCACTCACCACCGAAATGGTCGAGAGGATCGGCAACACCCTGGCAGATTGGCAGAGCGCCGGACTCGCGGCTGTCGTCCTGCGATCAGCAAGCCCAAAGGCATTCTGCGCGGGCGGCGACATCCGGACCATCGCCCGTCACAGCCAGGCCGGCGACGAAGTCTCGAGCGCGCGCTTCTTCAGTACCGAGTACGAACTCAACGCACGAATCGCCGAATACCCCGTCCCGATCATGTCCTTCATCGACGGCATCTGTATGGGGGGCGGCCTCGGCCTCTCAGCCCACGGACGCTTCCGGGTCGTGACGGAGAATGCGCTGCTCGCGATGCCGGAAACCAGCATCGGGTTTTTCCCCGACATCGGCGCCAGCTACTTTCTGCCCAGACTCCCGGGCGCCCTGGGCACCTACCTCGGGCTGACCGGCGCCCAGCTCGGCCCCGCCGACGCCCTCTACTGCGGCCTAGCGACCCACTTCGTCGCCAGCACCCGGCTCGGCGGGATTGCAGCGGCAATCGAACAGGACCGCTCCGGGCGCCCGATCGAGGAGATTCTGCGCTCGTTAGGGGGACCCTCCCCGGTCGGCGAGAGCGAACTCGCACGGCACCGCGCCGACATCGACTGGTGTTTCGGCGCGCCGACGCTACCGGAGATCCAGGCGAGGCTAGCCGCCACAGTCGATCAGGAATGGGCTGCGAAGACTCGTCATACGCTGGCCCGGCTCTCGCCCCAGAGCCTCCAGATCACCCTTGAGCTGCTCACACGGGGATCCCAGCAGTCCTTGCGCGAATGCCTCGCCGCCGAACTGGAAGTGGCCAGAGAAGTGATCAAGACCCCGGACTTCATCGAAGGTGTCCGCGCCGCTCTCGTGGACAAAGACCGCAGCCCCTCTTGGGGGACATCAAGATTCGAAGGGTTCAGCCCGACCGGCGAACCCAGATGGCGGTCCGACGGACCCGCAACCCACCCAGCACCCACCAAAGGAATCGAAAACCGCAATGTCTGACACGGTCCTCTACGAAGTCGCCGGCCCAGTTGCCCGGATCACCCTCAACCGCCCCGACAAGCTCAATGCCATCAACTCCCAGATGCTCCGTGAACTGGAGGGCAGGATCGACCAGGCCGCCTCGGACGACGCCGTCAAAGTCGTCATCCTGGCCGGCAGCGGCCGGGCCTTTTCCGCCGGCTACGACATCACCGATGAAATGGAGGACGGTACCGAGACCGCCTTGGAGTGGCAGCCAATCCTCCAACGCGACGTCGACCTCACGATGCGCCTGTGGGCCCTCCCCAAGCCGACCATAGCAGTCGTCCAGGGCTACTGCCTGGCAGGTGGCTGCGAACTGGCGATGGCCTGTGACCTGATCGTCGCATCCGACACCGCCCAGTTCGGAGAACCCGAGATCCAGTACGGCTCGGGGCCAGTGACCTTGCTCATGCCGTTCATCATCGGCCAGAAGAAGACCAACGAACTCCTCTTCACGGGCGATCGGATCAGCGCCGAAGAAGCCCACCGGCTCGGCCTGATCAACAGAGTGGTCCCGGCCGACGAGCTGGAAAGTTCCGCGCGCGAGTTGGCGCTGCGCATCGCACCGACCCCGCTGCCGATCCTGCGGCTCACCAAGCAGGCAATCACCCGGGCGTACGAGGCCCAGGGGCTGCGGGCAGCGGTTGCGGCCAACGTCGACGTCTCCTGCCTGATCAACAGCGCCAACACACCGGAACAGCAGGAATTCGATGCGATCGCCAAGACAGGGGGACTCAAAGCAGCCCTTTCCTGGCGCGACAGCAGATACCGTTCACACCTCTAAAAGCCCCTCCAACACTACCGACGCGACCGCACCCGCCCCGCGCCGACAGGAGTGCCGGCTTTCGGACGGGACCCCTTGTTCTCCGCCGCAAGGTTCGCTCTCGGCCGGAGGCTCAGCGTTGTCCCCGCGATCCTTCTTGGGTCGTCCTCCAGCCGAAGAGGCCACGGTTTTATCGTATTGGGGGCCGTGGCCTCAAACGAATCCGCCACAGGCGGGACCAGCGTTGTACCCGTCCAGTTCCCGAGACCTGCGACGGTCACCGAAATCGACGAGACTCGAAGACACTAGGAAGGCCCGACATGCTTGCCGCATATGCCAACAAGATTGACCCCGATGACCCCCTCTCCGGGCTCGCAGTGGGAGAACGACCAGACCCCCAATCACGTGAAGGATGGACCACGGTCACCGTCAAAGCAGCCGCGCTGAACCACCACGACCTGTGGACGTTGCGCGGAGTGGGGATCCGCCAAGATCAGCTTCCGATCATCTTGGGAGGCGATGCCGCGGGAGTGGACGAAGACGGCAACGAAGTCGTCGTCCATTCGGTCATCTCCTCGCCCGGCTGGATGGGCGACGACACTCTCGACCCCAAGCGCTCCCTCCTGTCGGAGGTGTACGACGGGACCCTCGCAGAAAAGGTTCTCGTGCCCCGCAGGAATCTTGTCCGCAAACCGGCGTCGCTGACGTTCGAGGAGGCAGCCTGCCTTCCGACCGCCTGGCTCACGGCTTACAGGATGCTGTTCGTCAAACTCCGCCTCACTCCGGGTTCGACCGTCTTGATCCAGGGCGCAGGAGGCGGCGTCTCCACGGCCGCTATTGCCCTGGGTAAGACCGCCGGGCTCCGTGTCTGGGTTACGGGACGCTCCGAAGCGAAGCGAGCAGCCGCCATACAGCTCGGTGCAAACCAGGCGTTCGAACCCGGGGCCCGCCTGCCCGAACGCGTGGACGCCGTCATTGACAATGTCGGGCAGGCGACCTGGTCTCACTCGATGAAGTCCCTCAAACCCGGGGGTGCCATCGTGACCTGCGGCGCGACAAGCGGGCCTAACCCACCGTCCGACCTCAACCGTGTCTTCTTCCTGCAGCTCAGAGTCCTGGGATCCACGATGGGCACTCGTGACGAGCTGGAGGAGCTGCTTTCGCTGCTGGACACCACCGGGCTGCGCCCCCAGATCGACTCGGTCCTGCCCCTCGCCGAGGCCCGGACGGGCCTGAAGCGACTCGAGGACGGAGACGTTCAAGGAAAGGTTGTGCTTGTCCCGTGACGCGAAACGCTGTGCGGCTGAGCCGGGCGTGAACTCGAACGCTAAACGTTCCGGGCTCAATTCTGGCTGGTGACCCGGTGATGCGCGTCAGCTGTTGCGACGCGCCGGTCAAGGGTGCACCCGGTGCGGGCGCGACGGCTCGCCGCCGACGACCATCCGGGTGGCTGCCACCGCGGAGCATGCCACGATCGCCGAAGCGATAGCTGCCGGGAACCCTAGACTCACCGAAGTCGCGACCACTTGCACTTGCACCGCGGACTTTCACACGTCAAAAGCCCGCCCATGTACCTCGCCAATAAGGAGCACCATGGTTAAGGAACACCACGTCCGCGTCTACAAGAGCGAAGAAAACCTCCCCCGTGAGGAGCAGCTCGCCTACAAGATCGCCCAGGTCGCTGCAGATCCAGTGGAGGTCAGCGACGAAGTCACCGACATGGTGATCAACCGCATCATCGACAATGCCTCGGTGGCCATCGCGTCCCTGAACCGGGCCCCGATCGTTGCGGCCCGTGCGCAGGCACTGACCCATGGCCCCACCACGGGCGGCAAGGGCTCCCAGGTGTTCGGCATCGGGGAACGTGTGGCCCCGGAATGGGCTGCCTGGGCCAACGGCGTCGCAGTGCGTGAACTGGACTACCACGACACCTTCCTCGCGGCGGAGTACTCCCACCCGGGCGACAACATTCCGCCGATCCTGGCGGTCGCCCAGCACGTCGGCGCAAGCGGCCAGGACCTGATCCGCGGCATCGCCACTGGCTACGAGATCCAGGTCAACCTGGTCAAGGCGATCTGCCTGCACAAGCACAAGATCGACCATGTGGCCCACCTCGGCCCCGCCGCCGCCGCCGGCATCGGCACCCTTCTGGGCCTCGACGTCGAGACCATCTTCCAGTCCATCGGCCAGGCGCTGCACACCACCACCGCCACGCGGCAGTCCCGCAAGGGCGAGATCTCCACGTGGAAGGCCCACGCACCGGCCTTCGCCGGCAAGATGGCCGTCGAGTCCGCGGACCGCGCCATACGCGGCCAGACCTCCCCGGTGCCGATCTACGAAGGCGAGGACGGCGTCATCGCCTGGATGCTGGACGGCCCCGACGCTTCCTACACGGTGCCGCTGCCCGAAGCCGGCGAAGCCAAGCGGGCCATCCTGGACACCTACACGAAGGAGCACTCCGCGGAGTACCAGGCGCAGGCCTGGATTGACCTGGCCCGCAAGCTGCACCGGGAGCACCCCGAAGTCACGGACCCGGAAAACGTTGAATCCGTGCTGATCAGGACCAGCCACCATACGCACTATGTGATTGGCTCGGGTGCCAACGATCCCCAGAAGTACAGCCCGACGGCCAGCCGGGAAACCTTGGACCACTCCATCCCTTACATCTTCACGGTCGCCCTGCAGGACGGTACCTGGCACCACGTGGACTCCTACGCCCCGGAGCGCGCTGCCCGCCCCGACACGGTGGAGCTGTGGCATAAGGTGACCACGGTCGAGGACCCGGAATGGACCCGCCGCTACCACTCGCTGGACATTGCCGAGAAGGCCTTCGGCGGCACGGTCGAGATCACCCTGGCGGACGGCACCGTCATCACCGAGTCGATCGCCGTCGCCGATGCGCACCCGATGGGCGCCCGGCCGTTCGCCCGCGAGCAATACATCTCCAAGTTCCGCACCCTCGCCGCCGGCCTCGTCGCCGAGGCCGAGATCGACAGGTTCCTCGCCGCCGTCGAACGCCTCCCCCACCTCGCCGCCGGCGAACTGGACGAGCTCAACATCACCGCCGCGCCCGGCGTCATCGACCGGGCGGCTGCACCGAAGGGACTGTTCTAAATGCTGTACTCCAGCAGCACGCCCGAGCAGAAGCGCATCCGGTTTTGGGAGTTACTCACAGCAGGGACCATTGTCCAGTTCCCCGGCGCCTTCAACCCGCTCTCGGCCCGGCTGATCCAGGAAAAAGGCTTTGAAGGCGTTTACATCTCCGGCGCCGTCCTCGCCAACGACCTCGGCCTGCCCGACATCGGCCTGACCACCCTCACCGAAGTAGCCACCCGCGCCGGACAGATCGCCCGAATGACGGACCTGCCCTCGATCGTCGACGCCGACACCGACACCGGCTTCGGCGAACCCATCAACGTGGCCCGCACCGTCCAGGAACTGGAAAACGCCGGCCTGGCCGGCCTGCACATCGAGGATCAATTCAACCCGAAACGCTGCGGCCGCCTCGACGGGAAGAACGTCGTCGACCTCGACACCGCCACCAAACGCATCCGGGCCGCCGCCGACGCCCGGCGGGACCCCAACTTCCTCATCATGGCCCGCACCGACATCCGCGCCACCGACGGCCTGCAAGCAGCCAAGGACCGAGCCCGCGCCCTGGTGGATGCCGGCGCAGACGCGATCTTCCCCGAAGCCATGCGAGACCTGCACGAATTCCGAGCAATCCGGGACGCGGTGGACGTGCCGATCCTGGCCAACATGACCGAGTTCGGCAAAAGCGGTCTCTTCACTGTCGACCAGCTTCAGAACGTCGGCGTGAACATGGTCATCTACCCGGTCACCCTGCTCCGTAGTGCCATGGGCGCCGCTGAACGGGTCTTGGATACGCTCAAGCGTCTCGGAACCCAGGAAGTACGTGTGCCCGAGATGCTCACGCGGGCCCGCCTCTACGACCTCGTTGACTACGAGGCCTACAACAAATTCGATTCCAGCGTCTTCAACTTCCAGATCCCCACCACAGGCTAGTTCACAGGACTGCACAAAGGAATTCAGCATGACTGACACGGACATCAAAAAGGGCCTCGCCGGGGTCGTGGTGGACCACACCGCCATCTCCAAGGTCAACGCGGAGACCAACTCCCTCCTATACCGCGGGTATCCGGTGCAGGAGCTCGCCGCCAATTGCAGCTTCGAAGAGGTCGCCTACCTGCTCTGGAACGGCGAACTGCCGGCCCAAGACCAACTCGTCGTGTTCACCGACACGGAGAAAACATGCCGTGAACTCGACCCTGCGGTCAAGGCCATAATCGATGCGTTGCCCGCGGGCACCCACCCCATGGACGTTTGCCGCACGGCCACCTCCGTGCTGGGAGCTCGGCACCAGCTGGCAGAAGACTCCTCGTCCGAAGCGAATCTGAAGAAGGCTACAGACTTGTGGGCGGCGATGCCGGCAGTAGTGGCCTACGACCAACGACGCCGTCGCGGCCAGGCCGTCGTGGAACCCCGGGATGACCTGGGCTACTCGGCCAACTTCCTGTGGATGACGTTCGGCGAAGAACCCGTGGAGGATGTCGTCCAGGCTTTCGACGTGTCGATGATCCTGTACGCGGAGCACTCCTTCAACGCCTCAACTTTCACGGCTCGGGTGGTAACCTCTACCCTCTCCGACCTGCACTCCGCAGTGACCGGAGCCATCGGAGCCCTGAAAGGTCCGTTGCACGGCGGAGCCAACGAAGCCGTGATGCATACCTTCGACGAGATCGGCATCCGGCAGGAAGAGTCCCTCGAGGAGGCGGCGGCACGGACCAAGGCCTGGATGGAGGATGCCCTGGCCCAAAAGAAGAAGGTCATGGGCTTCGGCCACCGCGTCTACAAGCACGGCGATTCCCGCGTTCCCACCATGAAGGCCGCCCTGGACAAGATGATCGCCCACTACGGCCGGCCCGAAATCCTGGGCCTATACAACGGTCTTGAGCGGGCCATGGACGAGGCCAAGGCCATCAATCCCAACCTCGACTACGCCACCGGGCCCACCTACCATCTCATGGGCTTCGATACTCTCGCCTTCACGCCAATCTTTGTAGCCAGCCGCATAACGGGCTGGACGGCGCACATCATGGAGCAAGCCGCCGCCAACTCCCTCATCCGCCCACTCAGCGCCTACAACGGGCAGGAACAACGCTCCATATAACCGGCAGTCGATACTGCCCCAAATTCCTGCGGTGAGGCGCCGGATGATCACCCGGATCATCAATAATCGCAACGGCTACGGCGCCTCACCGCCGGCGCACGCAACGACCTGGAACATCAACTGGCGTACATTGAGGAGAGCAAGAATGGATCTTCACCTGCAACCAGATTGGCAACGAGCTCTCGGGCAGCGCGTTGAAATCTGGAAATACGGTAGATTTGTCCGCAAAGGAACAGTCGAGGCCGTCATGCCCGATGAGTCGATTCTTTGGATTTCAGCGGACGCGGTCTCTTCCAGACAGATGCTTCTCCGGTGTGACGGATACCAGATTTTTGCGCATTTCCGGCCCGAATGTGCATCTGCGCAAGGAAGCGATCCCGGTGTCCAGGGTTTCGGCCGCGCCCAGCACATCAGCAGCCCAGCCGGCGACCAGCGCACGGGTGCCCGTTAGGTTTGACCCACTCGGGGATCTGTTCAGCAGTGGGGATCCGATCCGTTCCTCCAGTGCCCTCATCCGTGAGGACACTCCCTGCTGGGACAGGCCAAGTAGGGCAGCGGCGGCTGACAGGCTTCCCAGTCCCGGACGGTAACGAGCATTTCCAATGCTGACAATTCCGGCATTCGCGGCTCAGCAGGGCCGGTCCTCCCTCATTCATGTCACCCGCTGACACAAGCGGGACTTGTACCCTCCCAAGTGTATGCCCCCTACTGGCGGCAGTGCGCGAACGCGAGGATGGGAATCATGCACACACCCACCGGCACAGAAATCGCACGCAGCCCTCATCCCGGAACGGGAAGACTTCACCGCCTGCGTTCGGGGACTGCAGCCAGGACCCCGGGACTGGCCCTGGCCGTGGCGATCGCTGTAGTTGCAACGGTGATCGGTCGTTTCGTTCCGCTGGTGGGAGGCCCGGTCAGCGCCATCGTCATCGGCGTGGCACTGGCCGCGCTGATCAAACCCCGAGACCGACTACGACCAGGCATCAACACCGCAGGCAAGTTCATCCTGCAGCTCTCCGTCGTCGTCCTCGGTTCCCAACTGTCCCTGTCCCAGATCGCCCAGGTCGGCCTGGAATCCCTGCCCGTCATGCTCGGCACCCTGGTGGTTTGCCTGTTTGCTGCCTACCTGCTGGGCCGCTGGCTCGGAATCGTCGGGGACCTGCGCACCCTCATCGGAGTCGGCACCGGCATCTGCGGCGCCTCCGCCATCGCCGCAGTCACCCCGGTGATCGGCGCCGTCAGCGTTGACGTTGCCTACGCGATCTCCACAATCTTCCTATTCAACATCGCCGCCATCCCGGCCTTCCCCTTTATCGGTCATCTTCTCGGAATGAGCCAGCACGCCTTCGGACTCTTTGCCGGCACCGCCGTGAACGACATGTCCTCCGTCGTCGCGACCGCAACGACGTACGGCAGCACCGCCGCCAACTTCGCCGTCGTCGTCAAACTTGTCCGCACCCTGATGATCATCCCCATTTGTCTTGGACTCGCGGCCTGGGCCGGACAGCGCCTCAAACAAACCGGGAAAAGGCCCCCCGCCGGCGAGGTTGCCGGAACAGGATCGGCACCCCGGGCCCGGGTGAACGTGTTCCGCCTCGTGCCCTGGTTCCTGATCGGGTTCCTCCTCATCGCCGCCATCAACACCCTCGGCCTGATCCCCGCCGCCGCCCACACCGGTTTGAGCACACTCTCGGTCTTCCTGATCACCGTCGCACTATCGGCCATCGGCCTGTCGACAGACCTGGGCGGATTCCGCCGCGCGGGGACCAAGCCCCTTCTTTTGGGCGCATTGTTGTGGATCATCGTCACCCTGACCAGCCTCGGACTCCAATACGCCACCGGACTGAACTGACCACCCCACCCCGCCAGCCCCGCCCTTCCAACCAGGAGAGACCATGTTTTCCCGCATCCTCGTCGCCATCGACACCACACCCCACAGCGCAGCCTTCTTGGAGCAGGCACGCGACCTCGCCGTCGCGACCGGCGCTGCCGTGGAACTCATGCACTTCATCGGCCACGACTGGACCGAAGGCCAGGACCTGACCATGGAGGACCAGAGCAGAGCCCAAGACCAGGTCAACGCCGCCCTGCTGACCTTACCGAAACCGGGATCACAGCCCGGGCGGACCTGGTGGTCGCCGATGAGGCCCTAGCGGTCACTAACATCGAAGGGAGGCGCTATGCAGGCTTAGCCTGTGGAACATCGAGTGCACGTGCGGCCTGTGCCAGCTTGGCGGAGCCGAAATCCGAATAGTCCGCTGTCCCTGGTTTTCCCCACACGACCAGTATCTTTAGCGGCCCGTCGCCGGTATTGCGCAAATCGTGGCTCGTCCCAACACGGGCTAACACCGAATCTCCCGCAGCTAAGTCGAAGGTCTCGTCATCGATACGCATGCGTCCGGCACCTTCGATGACGATATAGATCTCCTCCAGCGGGATGTCATTCTCAGTATGGGCATGCATACCTTCGAATCCGCCAGGCGGAAGTTCCCAGGTCTGCACCGCGACCGGCAGCTCCGATTCACCATAGAAGTGCCATTGGATACGAACTGGTGAACCCTCATGGAGCTCATAGCTAAAGTCGTGGTCATCGGATCGTTCAAGCATTATTTTTCCTTGGCTCATGGTGGTGTATCCACGGGAAATCATCTGGGTTTGGGTGGAACGATTCTGTGAGCGGGTTCCAGGACAACGTTTCAACGGAGGATAGCAGACTCTATGGACTACTGGAGCTACACATTAAGGTCGTTTTTGACACGACGGCGATGACCACTGGCCAGGTGGGTCCGGATTGGTTCTGGTCATCGCAAGTCTGATCCAACAACCCGCAGGAACGCCTGAACAGGGAAATCCGGCGGCGCACCCACGTCGTGGGCATCTTCCCGGACAGCACCGCGTTGATCCGGCTCGTCGGAGCTGTGCTGGCCGAACAGCACGATGAATGGATCGAAGCCCGCCGCTACCTCAGCCAGCAAGCCCAAACCGTCGGCACCGAAACCGCCAAACCCACGAAGGAGGACACTAACCCCGACTTGGCGCTCAGCACCTAAACAACTTCAAGAATCAGGCGGCAACCTCGATACACCAAGCAAATGGACTTGACCCCGACCAAAAACACCCAGATGCGTCCCGTAGTAAATGCGCCGATATGCTACACCTCCAAACGACCCGGCCGCCGAAGGTGTCTGAGACTGGGAATCCGCGCTCGCTGCCGTCAGAGAATAGCTGAACCGCCGCCTGTCAGGCTGGGCCGAACCCTGCACCGCTGGCGCAACGCGTTCCTGGCCTACTTCACCACGCAACGCTCATCGAACGGCGGTACCGAAGCCATCAACGGAATCATCGAGCTCCACCGCCTCCTGACCCTCGGCTACCGCAACCGAGACAACTACCGCCTCCGAACGCTCATGGCCGCCGGAAAACTCATACCCTGATCCCCACCGGATGTCCGAAGAGCCCGTTAACGGTCCGATTCACTCAATGGCTATCTCAGGAAAGGATCCTTTGCAGAGATAGCCATTGGGCGAATGTCGCGACTCGAGCGGACCGCAGACGACGGTTGACGGTGGTTCAGGCTGGTGCAGTCGGCTTCCGAAGAAAATGCAGCTAGTGCACAGGACTGTTGATCGGCGTGACAGAATCGGCTCCCGGATGATCAACCATCAGGACCGTGAGATCATCCTTCTATTGCAGCTATTGCAGAAAGTCCAGGTCTGCTCCTTGCGAGGCTTGGAGAACACTGGTCGCATGGAGCCGTTGCCAGCCGCGTTCGGGGGGTGGCCGGGAAGTAAAGTCGGCCTTTCGTCGGTCGAGTTCAGCCTGCTCAACCAGAAGGTCCACTACACGGTTGGGCACGTCGAGGCGGATCTTGTCCCCGTCGCGTATGAGTGCCAGCGGACCACCCGCAGCTGCCTCCGGGGTGCAGTGCAAGACAATAGTTCCGTAGGCTGTTCCACTCATGCGCCCGTCGGAGATCCTTACCATGTCCCTGACGCCTTCCCTGGCGAGGTATTGAGGAATCGGAATCGCCCCGGCTTCGGGCATCCCGGCACCGACGGGACCGATATTGCGCAGGACTAAGACGTGGTCCGCGGTCAGGCCCAATGTCTCGTCATCGAGCCGTTCGGCCAGGTCTTGGAGGGAGTCGAATACGCAGGCTGTTCCTTCATGGACCAGGAGATGCTTTGACGCGGCGGCGGCCTTGATGACGGCGCCTCCAGGAGCCAGGGATCCGGTCAGGGTAACCAGCGAACCTGTCGGTCCCAGCGGATGGCTGAGGGTGCGGATGGTCTCTTGCCATTTTTGGGGTGGTGATTGGTCCTGCAGGGATTCGCGCATGCTTTCACCGGTGATGGTTAGGGCGTTCAGGTCAAGCAGGGGTTCCAGGGTTTTGAGGAGGGCCGGTACTCCGCCGTCGCGGTGCATGTCCGGTAGGTAATTGCTGCCGGCAGGCTTGCAGTCGGTCAGGTGCGGGACCTGGGAGAAGATGTTGTGGAACTCATTTAGGCCGATCCGGATATTCAGGCGCCGGGCGATGGCTGTCAGGTGGATGATGGCGTTGGTGGATCCGGCGATTGCTGCGAGCACTGTGATTGCATTGTGGAATGCCCCTGCCGTCATCACGTGCGAGGGCCGGCGGTCGGCTGCTCCGATTTCCACGGCCCGCCGACCGGTTTGAACTGCCAGTCTCAACCGTTGCGAAGACACAGCGGGAGCTGTGCCGGCGAAGGGGAGCGACATGCCCAGTGCTTCCGCCAAGCAGGCCATCGTGGAGGCCGTGCCCATCACCATGCAGGTACCTGCGGTCGGGGCGAGTTCCTGGTTCACTTCCGCCATGGACGCCTCGTCGATTTGTCCGCCCCGGTAATCCGTCCAGATACGCCGACAGTCGGTGCATGCGCCGAGGCGTTCTCCTTTGTATGATCCAACGGACATGGGGCCCACCACCAGGGCGATGGCCGGGACATCTGCGCTGGCGGCGGCCATCAGTTCGGCTGGCACCGTCTTGTCGCATCCGCCCAGCAGAACTACCGAGTCCATGGGCTGGGCGCGGATTTGTTCTTCCAGTTCCATAGCCATGAGGTTTCGAAAGAGCATGGTGGTTGGGCTGGTCAGTATTTCGCCCAGGGACATGACAGGGAACACGAATGGTAGGCCCCCGGCTTCGAGGACTCCGCGTTTGACGTGTTCGATCAGTTGGGGCATGTCCCGGTGGCAGGTTGTGTAATCGGATGCGGTGTTGACGATGCCGACAATGGGGCGGCTTAGGTCCTCGGTATCGAGCCCGGCTGAGGAAAGGAAGGCGCGGCGCAGGAACCGGCTGAAGCCGGGGTCGCCGTAGTTCGTCAGTTTACGGTCCACGCCTTCGGCGTTGTCATTGACTTTCACTGGCTGTGCCTTTGTCTGGTCACTCATGGTGGGTAGGAAAGCCCCGCGTAGCGGCCCCGCCGGTTAGTGCTAGCCGGCGGGGCGGCGGGCATTTCAGAGGGTGGCGTGTGTTTTTTCGGCCGTCTCTGTCACGCCGTCGAGTTGGCGGTTCAGGTGCCAGGGGTTGTCGTCCTGAAGCGGTGCCGGAAGCAGTTCTTGGGGTAGGTTCTGGTACGCTACCGGCCGCAGGAAGCGGTTGATCGCCAGCGTACCGACGGAGGTGGTTTTCGTGTCCGACGTTGCCGGGTACGGGCCGCCGTGAACCATGGCGTGGCCCACTTCGACGCCGGTGGGCCAGCCGTTGACGATGATGCGCCCCACCTTCTGTTCGAGTGCGGGAAGTAGCTGCGCCGCCATTGGGTGGTCCTCGTCGGTGAGCTGCAGGGAAGCGGTGAGCTGGCCTTCGAGCCGGTTGGTTGCCTCGACCAGTTCCGCGACGTTCGAGTAGCGGATCACCAGGGACGCGGCACCGAAGATCTCGGCGTGAAGCACGTGGTTGCCGACAAAGTCCGCGATTTCGGTCCCAAAGATGGTGGGGGCCGGCGCGTTTTCGGTGGGACCGGCCATGCCCTGGCCGACGACGGTTACGTTCTCGGCGGAACCGAGCGCTGTGGCGCCGGCGTTCCAGGACGCGGCGATGCCTCCGGTCAGCATGGTCTGGCCTGCGCAGGCGGAGACTGCCCTTCCGACTGCGGCAGCGAGTTTGTCCCCTGCCTCACCGGCCGGGGCGAAGAGCAGGCCGGGAGAGGTGCAGAGCTGTCCGGAGCTGCCGGTGACTGCGGCGACGTACTGCCGCGCCAGTGCGTCCACGTCGCCCTTGAGGGCGCCGGCGAAGACGAAGACCGGGTTGAGTGAGGACATTTCCGCATAAACCGGGATGGGCTCGGGCCGCGCCGCCGCCGTGCGCATTAGCGCGATCCCGGCTGCCTGGGAGCCGGTGAAGCCCACTGCTTTGATGGCCGGGTCAGCGACGAGGGCCTGACCGATGCTGGCCCCTGGTCCGTAGACGAGGGAGAAGACGCCGGGGTGCAGTCCTGTGTCCCGGGCGGCTTCGGCGATGGCCTGGCCAACGAGCTCTCCGGTGCCGGGGTGGGCGTTGTGGGCTTTGAAAACGACGGGGCAGCCGGCTGCGAGGGCCGATGCGGTGTCTCCTCCGGCCGTAGAGAAAGCAAGGGGAAAGTTGCTGGCACCGAACACGGCGACCGGTCCGAGGGGAATCTGGCGCTGGCGGATGTCGGCCCGGGCCATTGGCGTGCGCTCCGGCAACGCGCGGTCTATGCGGACGCCGCGGAAATCGCCTTGGCGAACCACGGCAGCGAAGAGGCGCAGCTGCCCGGTGGTGCGGGCTCGCTCGCCCTGCAGGCGGGCCGCTGGCAGGCCGGTCTCTTGTCCCGCGCGGGTGATCAGTTCCTCACCGATGGCCTCGATGTTCCCGGCGATGGCTTCCAGGAATCCGGCATGTGTCTCGGGATCAAGGGTGCTCAAGGACGGGTAGGCCTCAGCTGCGGCGGCGGTTGCTGCTTTCAGCTGCTCCTCGGTGAGCAGCGTGTAAGCGGGGTCGAGTTGTTCGTTCGTGGCGGGGTTGATGCCCAGGATGGTTCCGTTGACGCCGGCTACGATCTGCCCGGCGATAAGTGAGTGTCCGGTGAGTGTCATGGTGGTGCTCCTGTGAATCTGTGATTGTCCGAACCGCGGGCGAAATTCCGACCGCGGGGTGCGGACCAGGTCGGGTTCCGGGCGGCGTGGGTGCATTGGTGCGGTGGCGAAAGGATTAGGGACGTTCGTCGCGGGCACGTTTTTGGACGGTCAGGCCTTCGCTCTGGAGGATCATTTTCTGGCCCCACCCATTGTTTTGGAGGAGCCAGAAGACGGTCCCGTCCAGGGCGCGCATGTCGATCCGTCCGGAGGCAATGACCTGACCGTTAAGGCGCACGTCCACCTCGTCGTCACGGTGAAGGTCGGTCAAGTCACGGACCGGTTCGGGTGTGCGGAACGGTTGCCGGGACCGTTGAAGCGGTCGGTGGTTGGTACCCATGGTGCTGTCCTTGCTGTTGCCGATAACGCGCCCTGCCCCGAAAGGCCCCGTTCGTTCCTGTCTGTCGTTGATGTTGATATGGTCGGGCCGCGTGAGGGGGTCAGGCCTTCTTGGCGAGCCCGCCGGGCCCGAGGTACCAGATTCCCAGTGCGGTTAGGAGTTCCCTGGGGTCCCAAATCACCGATTCTTCGGCCAGCAGCCCGGCTTCGAAGCGGAGGAAGGAGGCGCCGGAGACGGTGATGCTGCGTCCGGTGGCCGGAACATCCATGAACGGGCCCTGATGGGTTCCTGTGCTTTCCCAGTGGATGGCGGCGATGGGACCGTCTTCGACGATGTGGATAATCCGGGTGGAGAAGTCGGGAAAGGCCTCGTGGGTGGCTTCTATGGTTTTCCGGAGCTGGCTGAAGTCTTCCGAGCCGGATTTGGATCGTCGGACATAGTCCGGTGAGATGAGCTTTTCGAAGGCCGCGATGTCGCCGCGGCCCCAGGCGAGGTCCCAGGCCTGGAGGATGGTGTCTTGTCGTGTGGTCATGCTACTTCTCCTTGGCTGTTGACGGGGGCCGGATGGCCCAGGTACTGGCCGAATGCGCCGCCCTTGAACAGCAGCGCGTCGCCGGCTCCTTCCTCCATGGCGCTGATGGCGCCGATGACCATGTAGTGGTCACCGACCGCGACTTCGGCTGTGACGGCACAGTCGATCCAGGCCGAGGCGCCCTCTAGCCGGGGCGTTCCAAGGGGGCCGGTGGTGTACGGCAGGTTATCGAACTTCTTCGGACCCTTCCGCGAGAGTGCCCTGCACACCTCCACCTGGCCCTCGGAGAGGATATTGGCGGTGAAATTCTGCAGGTTACGCAGTTTTGGCCAGGTGGAGGAGGACTTGTCCACGCAGAACATGACCAGGGGCGGGTCCAGGGACAGTGACTGGAAGGTGCCCACGATCAGTCCGAGCTGGTCCTCTTCACCGTTGACCCCGGTGATCGCAACGACCCCGGTGGGCAGCCGGCCGAGCACCTTGCGGTAATGCGCCGGGGTGATCTCGGTGGGTGCAGTTATCTCCATGGCAGTGTTCCTTTTTTGTGCGGTGCCGGAGCTGGGTTCTGAGGGGGAACCGGCCGGCGGGTGGATGGTGTTCAGTTGTGCTTTACCGGATGTCCCCTGCAGCGGTTGCTTCCTCACAGATGACTTCCGGGCCAGGTGGCGGGAGGAGTTCGTCGCCGAGATCCACCCCGGCCGTGGCTGGTCCTGGCCCGTCCTGATGCTGGCGTTTCAGGCGGCTCAGTGCCCAGATCGCAATACCGCACCAGATGAGGTTCACGGTGGCCGATGGCCAGGCCGCGTGGTAGATGCCATTGAGGAGCATGGCCACGGCACCTGCCAGATTGGCTGCCTGGAACAGGTAGCCGTTGCCGATCCGGTGCATCGAAAACAACAGATAGGCAGAAGTAACAATCAGGGCACCGAGCCAACCCATAACCTCGATGGCTGTACCGATCATGCCGGTCCTCCTTCGTCAGTGTCTCGTAACGGAGGCTGGACCGCAGATGCTGCTCACGCTGCTTGACTCTCCCGGAAGCCACCGAGGCGGCCGCCGTGAAAGACCAGGGGTTCTCCCTCGCTGGCGGTCATTTCCAGCACCGCCGCAATGATGATGAGGTGGTCTCCGGCGACGATTTCCTGTTCGACCCGGCAATCGATCCACCCGAGTGAGCCTTTAATGTGGGGGGTTCCGTAGCCTGACTGGTACCAGTTAAGGGAGCCGAACTTGTCCTCCCCCCTGCTGGAGAGTGCTGCGCAGACGGGCTGCTGTCCCTCGGCAAGGAGGTTCACGCTGAACTGGCCGGCGCGGGCGATCCTGGGCCAGCTGGTGGAGGTGTGCGTGACGCTGAACGTCACCAGTGCCGGTTCCAGGGACAGGGACTGGAATGAGCCGACAATCAGTCCGCTGGGTGCGCCCGTGTCGGGGTCGGTTGCGCAGACGGCTGCGACGCCGGTGGGCAGGTGGCGCATGACGGCACGGAAGTGCGCCGGGTCAATGGGCCGGAGGGCGGTGCTGGTGTTCATGGCTGCCCCTGGAGGACCGGTACGGGGACCTGCGTCTGCAGGCCGGTGTGGATGTTGCGTGCGGCCCTGGTGCCGCTTTCGATGGCTCCGTCGATGAAGCCGGCCCAGATGTTGGCGTAGTCGCCGCTGGCGAAGTGCAGGACGCCTTCGCTGGCCTGCTGCGCGTGGAGGTATTTGGATAGTTGTCCGGGCTGCTGGATGAGCCAGGTTTCTTCCGAGAGGGGGTCGGACATCCAGTCGTGTCCGGTGACTTCCAGGACGTCCAGGTCATCACGCCAGACTTTCAGGGCGTCGGCGACCGCGTCACGGTCGTTGACATCGATCCTGGCCGCGTCGGCCCCGAACGCGACGAGAACGGCGTCATCGGTTCCCAGGTATTCGGTGCGGACCACCGAGAGCGGATGGTGCTGGGAGGAGTAGGCAAAGAAGGGCTTAATCGGACCGCGGACACGGATCCACACCTTGATGCCCCGGGAGGCCGCCTTTTCAATGCTGGGGGTGATCTTCCCGGCCGACAGGGCCGGGGTGATGTCCAATTTGTGGAGCAGGTTCTGCGGGACGGTGACGACCACCCGCTTGGCGTGGATTTCGAGGCCGCCGCCGTAGGTGACTGTTGCTCCGTCGGGTGTGTGGTGGATGGAGCTGACGGGGGCCTGGGTGCGGATGTCTGCCCCGGAGTCGTCGGCGATGGCGCCGACGAGTGCCTGGGTGCCCTCGGTGAGGCGGTAGATCGCGGAGGCCTCGTGCATCAGGTGCCAGGAGCCGGCCGTTGCCGCGGTCCAGCGCATGGCGTTGGTGTAGGCGCAGTGGACCAGGGGTGCGTTGAAGTGCCCGACCCAGGCGGCCTCGTTGGCGTTCTTCTCGTCCTCGCCCAGGTCCAGCTCGTCCAGCATTTCCTGAAGGTTGAACTGGTCCACTTCCGCGATCCCGGGCACGGACAGCGGGGTGTCGGGCCGGGGAATCCATTTCATCGTGTCTTCAAGCAGCCGCGTCATGCCTGGGTTGATCAGGGTCATGAAGTCTTCCAGGTTTCCGCGGCGTACCTCGTTCCCGGCCAGCCAGTAGGTTTCCTCGGACCGGGGTCCGCGGGTCACGGCCAGCCCGTAGCGGGTTACCTCGGCCCAGGAATGCGGCTGGACCCAGTGCAGCCAGGTGCCCCCCATTTCCAGGTTCCGTCCCAGCCGGTGGTCGGTCCAGGTGCGACCGCCGATCCGGTCCCTGGCTTCGAGGACGACGACCTGGTGCCCGTGCCGGGTTAGTTCACGCGCGGTGATGAGTCCGGCGATACCGGCTCCGATGACCACGATGTCTGTTGTTTCACTCATCTGTCTGTCTCTCCTGCAGTTTGCTGGTCGTGGCCGGTCAGACCGGGCTGTTGGCGGCGGACAGGTGCCGGGTGCGGTGTCCGGTGGCGGGGTGGCCCTCCAGGGTGTGGCGGTGTCCGGTGCCGTTAAGCTTTTCCCGCAATGTCAGCGGCTGCTGGCCCTCGGCACGGATGCCGGAGACGAGTTCCTGGCGGCGCAGCTCGGGCAGTGCGAGCTCGATGAACTGCTCCCAGCCGCCGGGCTTGGTGGTGTAGCTGAGGTTGATGCCGTCGATGTCACCGACATCGCGCCAGCGCCGAAGTTCAGCGGCGACGGTTTCGGGGGAACCCACGATCGTGGATCCGGTCCCGCCGATGGCCAGGAAGTCCGCGACCTGCCGCGGCGTCCATTCCCGGTCCGGGTCCGCTTTGGAGAACATATCAACAATCGACTGGATACCGCGGGTCTCGATGGACTTCAGCGGCATGTCCAGGTCATAGGCCGAGAGGTCAATACCGGTCCAGCCACCGAACCGGGCCAGCGCGCCTTCGATGGTGGTGTTCGTCCGGTATTCCTGGTGCTTTGCCTCGGCCTCTTCGTCAGTCGCAGCGACAATGACGGTAATCAGGGCGACAACCTTGATGCTTTCCGGATCGCGCCCTGCGTCGACGGCGGCCTGCCGGATCTTCTGGACGCTGCGCCCGGCCTGTTCCGCGGAGGTGGTATTGATAAAGACCGATTCGGCGTGTTTCCCGGCAAAACTCATGCCCTTGGGTGAGGCCCCGGCCTGGAACAGCACCGGGGTGCGCTGTGGGGAGGGCTCGCAGAGGTGGAAACCCGGAACGGAGAAGTACTTCCCGGAATGCTCGATCGGATGGACCCTGGACGGGTCCACGTACACGGCTGATTCGCTGTCCATGACGACGGCATCCTCGTCGAAGGAGGACTCCCAGAGCTTGTAGCAGACCTCCATGTACTCATCGGCCAGGTCGTAGCGTTCGTCGTGGGTCAGCTGCTGCGTGTAGCCGAGGTTGCGGGCCGCGGATTCCGAATAGGACGTCACGATGTTCCAGCCGACACGCCCGGCGGTGAGGTGGTCCAGGGTGCTGAACTTGCGGGCCATGAGATAGGGCTGTTCGTAGGTCAGCGAACACGTCACCCCAAAGGTGAGGTGCCTGGTCACGGCGGCCATGCCGCTGATCAGCAGCGTCGGATCGTTGACCGGGAACTGGGCCGCATCCCGCAGGGCACCGTCCGCGGTTCCCTCATAAACGTCGTGGTAACCGATCGTGTCGGCGAAGAAGATCCCGTCGAAATGCGCATCTTCGAGCATCCTGGCGACATCCGTCCAGTAGCTCAGATCGGTGTAGCGGTGGCCCTGGTCCCCCTCGTTGCGCCATGACCCGGAGGTCAGGTGGGCAGGAGCCAGAATATCGAAGGCAAAAAGACTCAAGGGTTCGTTTTTCATAACAGCGGCACTTCCTTGTCCCGGTACGGTCGCCGGAGCGACATGAGCATCATCCGTTCACATAATGAACGTCTCGTTCAAATTTATTTGTTATCTGAATCACTGTCAAGGGGTGCATGAAATTCCCGTCTTGTGACGACAACCTCTTGACGGGGGCTGTGGTGCGTGTCATATTTTTGATCACCGCGTTCGCTTATTGAACGTCTATCGTGGCCGGACGGCCGCATCCATCATTCCGCCCGATACCGGGCCGCCGTATCCTGAACGAAGACAAGGAAGTCACCGTGAACCCACCTACCGCGAAGCAGACTGAACCGGCAATGCGCCCGCCCGCCACGCCCGATCCGGGGAAGCGCCGCTTCCTCTACAAACTCAGCGGCGTCATCGCCGGCGGCATGTTCATCGACGGTTTCATCCTGGGCGGCATCGGCCTGGTCATGCCCGCCCTCACTGCGGATCTCGGCCTCTCTTTCGCCTGGCAGGGCCTGATCGGCGCCTCGGCGCTGATCGGAATCTTCCTCGGCGGCCCGCTGGGCGGGTACCTGGCGGACAAGATCGGGCGCAAGCCGATGTTCACCATTGACCTGGCCATCTTCCTCGCCGGCTCCGCCGCCCAGTTCTTCGTCGCCGAGGCCTGGCAGCTGTTTGTCATCAGGCTGGTCATGGGTATGGCCATCGGCGCGGACTACGCCATCGGCTGGCCGCTGCTGGCCGAATTCTCCCCGGCCCGGATGCGCGGAAAGCTCCTGGCCTTCCAGGAAGTCGCCTGGTACATCGGCTACCTGGTCTCCTATGCCGTCGGCTACTACATGTCCTCGGTATTCACCGCCGACTGGCGCATCATCCTGGGCATGAGCACTGTTCCTTCGCTCATTGTGTTCCTGCTGCGGCTGGGCACTCCGGAATCCCCCCGCTGGCTGATGAGCAAGGGCCGGGTCCAGGAAGGGCTCGCCATCGCCGAAAAGTACATGGAAGAGGCCGAAGTGCTGGACGTGACGAACGAGGTGCGCGGAAGCACCAGCGTCTGGCGGCTGTTCTCCCCCCAATACCGCAAAGCCACGGCCTTTGTCTGCATCTACTGGGTCTGCAACGTCACCCCGTACTTCGCCATTGCCACATTTGCCCCCATCGTCCTTGAAAGCACTGGCATTGAAGACGGGCTGACCGGGGCTCTGGCCTTGAACGGCGTCGTGGTCGCCGGGGCCCTGACCTCCATGTTCCTCATCGAAAAAGTCGGCCGCCGCAAACTCGCCATCCCGCCGATGTGGATCGGCGCCGCAGCCCTGATCATCATCGGCCTGTTCGCCCACGTCTCTCCGATCATCATCCTGGCCTGCTTCATCATCTTCTCCTTCGCCAACGCCGTCTCCACCGCACTGACCGGCGTCTACCCGGGAGAAGTCTTTCCCACCGAAATCCGCGGCGCCGGCGTCGGCTTCGCCACTGCTGTCTCCCGGGTCGGCGCAGCCGCCGGCACCTTCCTTCTCCCGCTGTCTATCAGCGGCCTGGGCATCGGAACAACCATGCTCGTCGCCGCCGGCATCTGCGTCATCGGGGCGCTGGTCTCCCAACGGCTCGCCCCCGAAACAAAAGGTCTGAGCCTGAACGCGGCCTCCGCCCCCGCCTCGGCCTCCGTATGAGCGCGTAACCGGCCCGGGCACTCCGCCGTCTTTCCGGCTGACGAACGGGACGGGGCCCCTGCCACACGGCAGGGGCCCCGTCCCGTTCGTCAGTTGGATGCGCATCACCGCAGCCTGGGGCGATGCCCGGGTACGGAAGGCACGAAAGCCTGTCACCGCGCTGAACGCGGTGTTCAAAAAGAACGCAGGCCATAGGATGGATGCAATACGTCGGCGGCCCGGGGTCCGGAGCAACACCGCCGGAACAACTGCGTCGAGGGGAAAAGACGAGGACATGAACGCCGAAGCACAGACAGATCCGCAACCGCAGGAAACCCCGGACCTGACCAATAAATCCGTCATCAAGGCAACCGTCCTGCTGCGCGAACTCGGGCGCCACCGGCGCGGGATTACGGTCACCGAGCTCTCCCAGGCCGTAGGCATGACGCGCCCCACCGCGTTCCGGCTGCTGCTGAGCCTTGAACAGACCGGCTTCGTTGACCGGATCGACAACCGATACCTGCTCGGATGGGAAGTGGCCCGTCTGGGACGACTGGCGGACCCGCACACCGGCCTGGTGGCCCGCATCCAGCCGGCCCTGAATGAACTCGCCGCTGAACTGAACGAAACCATCGGCTTCGCGGTGGTCACCGGTGAACTGGACTTTGACATGATCGCCGAAGCCAACGGCTCGCGCATGCTCAACGTTTCCCAGGAATACATCGGCCACCGGTATCCGCTCCATGCCAGTGCCAGCGGGAAAATTATCCTCGCCGAGCTCACGGACGACCGCGTAACCGCTGTCCTGCCCGAAAAACTCGAAGCATACACGCGCCAAACAATCACCAATCGTGCGGAGCTCACCGTTGAACTGCACGATGTCCGGCGCCAGGGCTATTCCACGTTGGACAACGAACTCGAAGAGGGGCTGTTCGCCGTCGGCTGCCCCGTCAGAGACGTCACGGGCCAGCTCATCGGGATTTTGACTGTCAACGGACCCATCCAGCGCATGAAAACCGGGCGGCTGCCCGCCATCGTCGACAGGATGAAAGAAGCCGCAAACACGGTCTGCAAGTCCATGATCTAGGGCCCCAGGCCCGTCGGCAGCGTCCGCCGCAGACACAGCCCCGTGCGGGAGCTGCGCGGTATCAGAACGGCCCGCCGCGCCCGGACACCAGAGGCACGCCCGTACCCACGGTGAGGGCCAGCGGTTCCGCAATCACCATCAGATGGTCTCCAACCGGGAGGATCCGGCTGATGCGGCAATCGAGCCACGCAGCGGATCCGTCGATGCGCGGAACACCCGCCTCCGAGGTATGCCAGCGGACCCACCGGAACTTGTCCTGGCCCCTGGATTCAAACGACCGGCACACCATGCGCTGATCCGATGCAAGGACACTGACGCTGAAGCAGTCAGCCGATGCCATCCGCGGCCACGTCCGCGAGCTTCCGCCCACGCTGAAGGAGACCAGCGGCGGATCTACGGAAACCAGCCGGAAGCTGTGCACCAGCAGCCCGTGTGGCTGACTCGTCTCCGGATCCACGGCACAGACAGCCGCCACCGGCGCCGGCAGCACCTTCAACGCCGCACGATAGCGGACAGGCGCGATGTGCCGGGTTCCCTCCTTGGTGGCCAAAACCAGCTCCCTTCCCGCGCCCCGTAAAACCGGGCCGCCCGTCAACCATGCAGATACCCCGGCATGCTCGTTAAAAGACAAACTCGTTCAAAGATTGAACCTTGCGTTCAGTTTGATGTCGGGCATAATGATTGTCAATCTTCCTCCTGAACCCCTTGAAATCCCACGTGAGCCATGTCATAATTTTCGCACGACGTTCAATAATTGAACGTCACGTTCATTTTTTAATATGCCGCTAAAGCATAGCCATCCCCGGGGCCGCAGCGCCTACGACGCAAGGTACCAACTCAGCATTTTCAGGCAGGCATCAGAGAGGAAGCCACCATGTCCATGAGCTACCGCGCAATCTCGAGCGCATTCAACCACCGGCCCGCAGTCACCTGGGGAACCGCCACGCCGGCCCGCACCCAGGACATGGAAGCCCGGAGTGATCAACACCCCGGGATCACATGCTCCCCCTGGGAAGGCCTCTATTTAGAACAAGCCCCAATGCCCGCAGCCGGCGGAGCCGACAGTGCATCAGCAGCCGGCGGTGACCTTGATCTGGAGGGTTTCCTGACCGGTCTCATGTACGGCGAGTAAAGGCCCGTCCGTTCCGCCTGACGCGCCGTTATTGAGCTCCCGGCCATGCCAGTCGGCTTTCCCCGCGTCAATAACGCACCGCATCACCCGGCGCGGTCCGGCCGCCATAAGAGACCGCCGCCGCCCGCGGGCAACGGACACGCGGCCGGTGTCATCGACTTCCCGGCCGCTGGTCCGGCAATGAACCCATCGAAGCGACCGGCCCCGAGCCTGCAGGAAGCCAGGACCCGATGCAGCTCGAAGGCAAGGTGGCCCTCGTCACTGGCGGCGGCCGCGGTATATGCCGCGGCATCGTTGAACGGTTCCTCGACGAAGGAGCTCACGTCGTTGTGGCCCAGAGGGAGGCATTAGAGGCTCCGTTGGACAGCCACCCACGGATCGCCGGCATCCAAACAGACCTGTCGGCTCCCCCTTCCACGGCAGCGGCCGTCGAATATGCCGTGGCACGGTTCGGCGGCCTCGACATCCTCGTCAATAATGCCGGGATCATGTTCGAAAACACTGTTTCGGACATCCAAATAGAGGAATGGGACCTGATGTTCAACATCAATCTGCGCGCTCCCATGTTCCTGATACAGGCCGCCCTGCCGCAGATGCGAAAGCGCGGAGGGGGGAGCATTATCAACGTCGGCTCCATCGAAGGCCTTGGCGCCAACCCCCACCACACGGCCTACTGCGCTTCCAAAGCCGGCATCCACGGACTGACTGCGGCCGTATGGTTTGTGAGACAGCTGGTTAGGAGCCCTTTCTCGCATGACCGAACGGTGCGGCACGACAGGCTCGTCGGGGAGGTCACCGGCTTGTTCAACGAGGAAAAGGGCCGGGCCGGCCGGGACCAGCTGACCCGGATGCTCAATAACAACGGCGTGGACGTCTCCGCGCCCACGGTCGGGGCCATCATGCGCGAGCACGGCCTGAAGGCCGCGCGGACCCGGGCCTGGAAGAAGACCACAGAGCAGGACCCGCAGGCGAAGACCGCGCACATCAAGAACCACATGCTCGATGAGGACGGCAAGCGGGACTTCACCTCCACGGTCCCCGGGACCCGGCTCTGTGGGGACATCACGTATCTGCGCACCGGGGAAGGATGGCTGTACCTGGCCACCGTGATCGACCTGTGCACCGGCATGGTCATCGGCTGGTCCATGGCCGATCACATGCGCGCCGAGCTGTGCACCGAGGCCCTGGCTATGGCACGCGACCACGGCCGCCTTGCCAGCGACGGGGCCATCTTCCACTCGGACAGTAAGAATGTGAGGTGCCGGGTGTTCCCGGGCTTCGTGACCCGCACTCCGATCGACCCCGTCGTGGTGTCATTCCTCGGACTTGTCGGTTGCTCGGGAACACCTCCGGCGAGGCCCACGGTCTCGCCGGAGCCATGTGACTCAAGAAGGGCCTGACGGTCGTCGTCTCATTACTGTCTTGTCCGGGTGTCTGGTTCGGCCGAGGGCAACACATCTGTTGCTACGGCTGAAGGAGCCCCTCATGAATGACCTACAAGCTTCCTCCCCGATCGTGGTAGGCGGTGTCGACACCCACAAGGACCTGCACGTCGCCGCGGTCGTAGACGCCGCGGGCTTGGTGATCGGCACCGGCTCGTTCTCCACGACCCGGGCCGGCTACCGGGCGCTTGTGCGGTGGATGCGCTCTTACGGGGACGTCGCCCGGGTCGGGGTTGAGTGCACCGGCTCCTATGGTGCGGGGCTGATGCGGCACCTGGACGCCGCTGGGATCTAGGTCCTGGAGGTCACGGCCGGCGACAGGGCCGACCGGCGCCGGCGCGGCAAGGACGACACCATCGATGCCGGGCAGGCCGCGCACGCCGCCTACACCCGCGTCCGCACCGTTACCCCGCGGGCCCGCGGGCCCGCGACGGGATGGTCGAATCGTTGCGGGCGCTGAAGACTGCTCGCAAGACCGCTGTCTCGGGGCGCCGGGTCGCCCTGCAGATGATCAAGGCGCAGGTCATCGCCGCCCCCGAGGAGCTGCATGACCAGCTGCGGAACATGACCCGGATGCAGCTCATCCGCACCCTGGCGGCGTGGCGCCCGGACCTGACAGGCTACCGCGACCCGGTCACCGCCACCAAGATCGCACTGAAGTCCCTGGCCCGACGCTACCTGGAGCTGCACGACGAGATCGCAGACCTCGAAGTTCATATGCACGCCTTGGTCGACGAACTCGCCCCCGAGCTGCTTGCCCGCACCGGCGTCGGTTATGAGTCCGCTACACAGCTGTTGATCACCGCCGGGGACAACCCCGGCCGGCTAGGCTCCGAGGCCTCTTTCGCGATGCTGTGCGGAGCCGCGCCTCTGCCTGCATCCTCAGGTATGACCACCCGGCATCGACTCAACCGCAGCGGGGACCGCGCCGCGAACTCGGCCCTGCACATGATCGCGATCAGCCGCTGGCGGATCGACCCGACTACCCAGGCATTCGTCGCCCGCAAACGCGCTGAAGGACACTCCAATCCCGAGATCCTGCGCTGCCTCAAGCGGTACCTCGCCCGCGAGATCTACTACGTTCTGCGCAACCGGCAACGCACCATCAACCAGGTCGCCCCGGCAGCCTGACCAACGCCGCACCGCCCCCAGCACGCCCGCCCTTGACAAACAGAAGGGCGTCCGCGGATCGCAGTACACCTCCGGTGAATTGGTGCGCCGGCAACAGCGTCACCCAGTCCATGGGCAAGGTCGGAGTCTGCTGGGACAAAGCAGTGGCCGAAAATTTGTTCTCGCACCGCAAGACGGAGTTCTACCACCACCACACCTTCGGCAACAGGCTTCCCGCCAGGACCGCCTTCATGGACTACATCGAAGCCTGGTACAACCGCCGCAGGCCCAACCGCAGGGCCGGCGGCATACCACCGGCGACAGCCCTCCCAAACCACCAAGACCGCGACCATGAACCCGTGGCCGCGTAACCGAAATCAACTACGAAACTGTCTCAAAAACTTGACGTGCGCACTCCTCCGCAACGCCAGCGGGACTATCTCATTAACGGTGTATCCGGCGTTTTCATTTAGTAGCTTTCAGCTGCCGGGAATCGGTCGCTGAAAGTGATGGCGAAGGCGTTCAAAGCGGGCTTCCAACGCACGGCCCATCGGGTCTTGCCGGCACCGGTCGGATCGAGGGATCGGGTGACCAGATACAGGCACTTTAGCGCAGCC
>NZ_JBEPNK010000029.1:0-42216 GCF_040546245.1 Arthrobacter sp. UYEF3 | reverse complement strand
GCATCCATGTGGCCAGATTAACTGAGACAAACCCCAGAAACCCGTAGGTGGCCAGGTAAGTTGCGAAAATGGCCAACTAAATTGAGACAGGACATGCGATCCAACCAGCCAGCCGCCCGCTTGACCGCCAACCTTACATAATGTTGATTATCGGCGTTTTATAGACCGTCCGGAAGGGGCTGGAATTTCCCGCTGCGGAGGCAGCTGCATGTCGTTGCCCCTACGCGCGGGACCTGCCACGGATGAAGTGGAAGATCAGCACCACGACGGCAACAACCAAAAGCAGGTGAATGAACCCGCCGCCGATGCCGCCGATCAAGCCGAGCAGCCAGAGAACAGCAATGATGATGGCTATCCAAAGCAACATGAGAGTCTCCCTTGATTATCTGCAGACGAAACACCAAGGGCCGTTGCCGGCAGGAAAATCCCGCTCCGATCGACCCTGATGCCGCTTCACTGTATGCCAGGATCGGGTTCTTGGAAATGGCTAAACTTCGTTCGGCCCAGGGACACGGGCAGGCCGGCCCGGCTCAGGCGCCGACGTAGGCCGCCAGATGTTCGCCGGTGAGGGTCGACCCTGCGTCGACCAGGCCGGCCGGCGTGCCCTCGAAGACGATCCGGCCGCCTGCGTGGCCGGCGCCGGGGCCCAGGTCGATGATCCAGTCCGCGTGCGCCATGACCGCCTGGTGGTGCTCGATGACGATCACGGACTTGCCCGAATCCACCAGCCGGTCCAGCAGCCCCAGGAGGTTCCCGACATCGGCAAGGTGCAGCCCGGTGGTCGGCTCGTCGAGGACGTAGACCTCGCCCTTCTCGGCCATCTGGGTGGCCAGTTTGAGCCGCTGCCGTTCGCCGCCGGAGAGCGTCGTGAGCGGCTGGCCGAGGCTGAGGTAGCCGAGGCCGACGTCGGCGAGCCGGGCCAGGACCTTGTGCGCGGCCGGCGTCTTCGCGTCGCCGTCGCCGAAAAACCCCTCGGCCGCGGTCACCGGCATCGCCAGGACCTCGGCGATGTTCCGGCCGCCGAGCGTGTACTCCAGCACCGACGCCTGGAACCGTTTGCCGCCGCATTCCTCACAGGTCGATTCCACGGTGGCCATGACGCCCAGGTCGGTGTAGATCACACCGGCCCCGTTGCAAGTGGGGCACGCGCCCTCTGAGTTGGAGCTGAAGAGCGCAGGCTTGACCCCGTTGGCCTTCCCGAACGCCTTCCGAATCGGCTCCAGCAGTCCGCTGTAGGTCGCGGGGTTGCTGCGGCGCGAACCCCGGATCGCGCCCTGGTCGATCACCACCACGCCGTCCCGGCCGGCCACCGAACCATTGATCAGCGAACTCTTGCCGGACCCGGCCACACCTGTGAGTACGCAGAGTACCCCCAGCGGAATAGCGACGTCGACGTTCCGGAGGTTGTGCGTCGAAGCGCCCTGGATCCTCAGAGCACCGGTTGAGGCACGCACGGACTCCTTCAGCACAGCGCGGTCATCCAGGTGCCGGCCGGTGGTGGTGTCACTCCCCCGCAGGTCCTCAACGGTGCCCTGGAAGACAACCTCGCCGCCGGCGGTGCCGGCGCCGGGGCCAAGGTCCACGACGTGGTCGGCTATCGCGATGGTCTCGGGCTTATGTTCGACGACGAGTACGGTGTTGCCCTTGTCCCGCAGTTGCACCAGCAGGCCGTTCATCCGCTCGATGTCGTGCGGGTGCAGGCCGATCGTGGGCTCGTCAAAGACATAGGTGATGTCGGTGAGCGAGGATCCCAGGTGGCGGAGCATTTTGGTCCGCTGCGCTTCTCCCCCGGACAGGGTGCCCGCTGGCCGGTCCAATGAGAGGTAGCCGAGGCCGATGTCCGCGAAGGAGTCCAGCAGGTGCTGCAGGCCGCCCACCAGCGGGGCCACGGACGGCTCGTCGAGTTCCCGGACCCAGCCGGCCAGGTCGCTGATCTGCATCGAGCAGAGCTCGGCGATGTTCTTGCCCTTGATCTTCGAGGACAGAGCCGCCTGGCTGAGCCGGGTGCCCCCGCAATCGGGGCAACCCGTGAAGGTGATAGCCCGGTCCACGAAGGCGCGGATGTGCGGCTGCATGGAATCCCGATCCTTGGAAAGCATGGACTTCTGGATCTTCGGAATCAGGCCCTCGTACGTGAGGTTGATGCCCTCGACCTTGATCCTGGTCGGCTCCTTGTACAGCAGGTCGTGCAGTTGCTTCTTGGTGAACTTGCCGACAGGCTTGTCCATGTCGAAGAAACCGGAACCGCTGAAGATGCGGCCGTACCAGCCGTCCATGCTGTAGCCGGGAATTGTCAGAGCACCGTCGGCCAGCGATTTGCTGTCGTCGTACAGGGCGGTCAGGTCGAAGTCTGTCACCGAACCCATACCCTCGCAGCGCGGACACATTCCGCCGAGCCGGTTGAAGGTGGCTTTCTCGGTCTTCGTCTTGCCCGCGCCGCGCTCGACGGTGATGGCGCCGCTGGCCCTCACGGACGGAACATTGAAGGAGTAGGCGTTGGGCGAGCCAATTTGCGGCATCCCGAGCCGGCTGAACAGGATCCGCAGCATCGCATTCGCGTCGGTCGCGGTGCCGACGGTGGACCGGGGGTTCGAACCCATCCGTTCCTGGTCGACGATGATC
Source organism: Arthrobacter sp. UYEF3 (assembly GCF_040546245.1). Classification (NCBI taxonomy): domain Bacteria; kingdom Bacillati; phylum Actinomycetota; class Actinomycetes; order Micrococcales; family Micrococcaceae; genus Arthrobacter; species Arthrobacter sp. UYEF3. The sequence continues at coordinate 39,594 of NZ_JBEPNK010000029.1, read as the reverse complement.
GCCGTCGTCAGTCCTTCGAGGTGGTCAACATCTGGCCGGGACAGCGCCGGCATGAAGCCCTGGACGAAGGCGCTGTACGTTTCGTTGATCATCCGCTGCGACTCCGCGGCAATTGTTGCGAACACCAGTGAGCTCTTACCCGAGCCGGAGACGCCGGTAAACACCGTCAGCCGGCGCTTCGGGATTTCCAGGCTGACGTCCTTAAGGTTGTTTTCCCGCGCGCCCTGCACGCGGATCAGCTCGTGCGTGTCAGCGACGTGCAGCGCAGACGGCTGTGTTTTTGTCTTCGCATCCGTACCGGGGGCCGTGCTCATCGTGTCTCCCTTGGTGAGGCGGCGCCGTGTCGCGGTTCCGACCGCGCTGCCGGCTCGTTGGGACCAGCTTAGAACAGCCGGTGGGCTGACTTTCCGCCGCAGGGAATCCATTGTCATATCGGACGGCCGCATTGAGAATGAACCATGACGGTCTACCTGAGGTCCCTGGAAACTGCTGTCCCGCCCACCGTATTGATCCAAGCCGAAGCTCGCGATGTGTTTGCCGCCCAGCCCGGGCTGAGCAGGCTCGGCTCCCGGCTCGTCAACACCTGCTTCGACTCCGCGGCGATCGACACGCGTTACACCGCCGTCAGGGAACTGACCACCCGCAGCCGGGCCGAGAACCCGCAGTTCTTCGACCCCGCCACGGGCCTGCTGCTGAGCCCCAGTACCAAGGTCAGGAACGACATTTTCGCTGTCGAAGCCACCAAACTCTTCATCGCGGCGGCGGAGCAGGCGGTCGCCGCCTGCCCGGGCATCGGTCCCGGCGACGTCACCCATCTGATCACCGTCTCCTGCACGGGGTTCTTCAACCCCGGGCCGGACTACAAGATTGTCCGGGCACTCGGGCTGAACCCCGCGGTCCATCGTTACCATCTCGGCTTCATGGGATGCTATGCCGCCTTCCCGGCACTGCGGGCCGCCAAATCCTTTTGCGACGCCGATCCGGACGCCGTGGTGCTGGTGGTCTGCGCGGAACTGTGCTCCCTCCACGTCCGGACGTCCAACGACCCGGACACCATCATGGGGTCCGCGTTGTTCGCCGACGGCGCCGCTGCCGCCGTCATCAGCGCCCGGGAGTTGCCCGACCAGCCGGCGCTGCTGAGCCTGGACCATTTTGAAACGGTCCTGACGCCGGTCGGCGAGGAGGCAATGGCGTGGAACATCGGGGACGAAGGCTTCGAAATGGTCCTCGGCACCTACGTCCCGCACATCATCGAGGATCACATTGTCGGCGCCCTCGAACCGCTCCTGGCCAGGGACGCCTCGCTGGGCGGACTCCCCTACCGGGACATCCGGCACTGGGCCATCCATCCCGGCGGCCGGAGCATCCTGGACAAGGTGCAGTCCAGGCTGGAGCTCAGCGATGAGCAGCTGCTGCCGGCCAGGGAAACGCTGCGCAACTACGGCAACATGAGCAGTGCCACGGTCCTGTTCGTGATCCGGCACATCCTTGATCTCCCCACGAACGGCGCCGCCGGCAGCCCTGCAGACGGCGGTGCAACGAACGACGTCGACAGCGGGGAACGCATCTGCTCGATGGCGTTCGGCCCGGGACTTACGGTGGAAACCGCGCTGTTCACCAAGATCAGCGCACCGCGGACCGCCGGGCCCGACGCCGAGGCGGAGCAGCATGGGATGCTCAGGCCTGAATCGGCCCTGGCCTGAGCGGCGGCACCGTGCTCCTGCTGCGAACCCGCGCCGTGGACGCCGTCGAGGAGATGGACCGGCCCGACTGCGACCCCGCCCGCCTGGCCCGGACCTACGCCCAGTTCGCCGCGGTCAACCGCGCAGTCTCCGGCTGGAGGGGCATCTACCGGCATCGACTCAGGCCGCTGCTCTCCGCGGAAACCGCCACGACGCTGCTGGACATCGGCTGCGGCGGCGGCGACGTGGCCGTGCTGCTGTCCCGCTGGGCGGCCCGCGACGGGCTTCGCCTGGCGGTCACGGCGATCGACCCGGACCCGCGGGCCGCCGCGTTCGCCGCGCACCGGCGGAGGCGCGCCGGCGTGACCTTCCGGCGGCAGAGCTCGGCCGAGCTGCTGCGCGACGGGGAACGCTTCGACGTCGTGGTGTCCAACCACGTACTGCACCACCTGCGCCCCGCCGAGCTGACCGGCTTCCTCACCGACTCCGCCGCGCTGAGCGCCGGCACGGTCATCCACAACGACCTCCGGCGCAGCGCGGCCGCCTTTGCGCTGTTCTCCGCGGGCGCCCTGCCCTTCCGCGGTTCCTACATCAGGAAGGACGGCCTGACCTCGATCCGGCGCAGCTACACCATGGCCGAACTGAGGGACGCCGCTCCCCCGGGCTGGACCGTGCTTTCCCGCTCCCCGTATCGGAACCTGCTCATCCTCGACAAAGCGCACGGGCCACGCTCCGTGGCCGGCGCATGACCGACGTCGTGATCATCGGCAGTGGCCCGGTGGGGCTGTTCATGGCCGCCTTGTTGCTGCAGGAGGGGGTCGACGTCACGGTGCTGGAGCAGCGGACCGGCCCGGAACCGCACTCGCGGGCCATCGGCATCCACCCGCCGGCCCTGGAAGCCCTGGCACGGATCGGGGTGGCCGAGGAGCTGGTCCGGCGCGGCGTCCCGATCCGGCACGGCCTCGCCATCAGCGGCGGAGCCACGCTGGCGGAAATGTCCTTTGCCGGGGTCTCACAGCGGTTCCCGTTCGTGCTGTCGCTGCCCCAGGGATCAACCGAGGCGGTCCTGGCCCAACGGGTGCTGGGGCTCGACCCGGCAGCGCTCCGCCGCGGCGTCCGGGTCATGGGACTGCACGACGACGGCCACGGGGTCACGGTTGAGGCATGCCTGGGAGGACGGGCGGTCAGCGTCCGGGCTCGCCTGGTGATCGGTGCCGACGGGGTGCGTTCTGTTGCCCGTGCGGCTTTCGGCGCGCCGCTGCGGTGCAGGAATTATCCGGACCGGTACCTGATGGGCGACTTCGCCGACGGCACCGGCTTCGGGCCGGCAGCCGTCCTCTTCCTGGCCCCCGGCGGTATCGTGGAGTCGTTTCCGCTGCCGGGGATGCTGCGACGGTGGGTGGTCCGGCTGGGTTCGGCCGGCGCAACACCGGACGCCGTTTGGCTGGCCCGGGAGATCCGGCGCCGGACCGACATCCCCGTGGACGCCGGAAGCAACAGCATGCTCAGCGGCTTCGGCGTGCGCTCCCGCCTGGTCCGCCGCATGGTAATCGGACGCGGCATCCTGATCGGCGACGCGGCACACGAGATCAGCCCGATCGGTGGCCAGGGCATGAATTTGGGCTGGCTCGACGCGCTGGCGCTGGCGCCCCTGGTACCGGCGGCCGTGGCCGGCAGCGGCTCCGGCTTGCCGGCATTCGAACGGAATCGGCGGCGCCGGGCGGCGCGGGCGGTGAGGCAGGCGGAGATTAATATGGCGTTGGGCCGGCCGCTGCGGGGAGGGCTGCTGGCCGCGCGAGACGGCGCCGTCGCCGCCGTAGCCGCGTTCCCGGCCGCCAACCGGCTGGTGGCGCGCCGGTTCACCATGCAGTAGCAGCGCCGAAGGCGCGATTGGGCGGCCGTACCGGCTGTCGGCCCCGCGGCCTAGACTGACCGGATGGGTAGCCTTTCCCCGACCCTTCGATGGTCCGCCATGATCCTGGCCCTGCTGGCGGCCGCATCCTGCCGTGCCGGGCCGGGCACCATAGCCCCCGGCAGCGGATCGCCGACGGCAACTGCCGGGCCGACTGCCGGTTCGGCTCCACTGATTGCGGCTATCAGCCAGTTCCGCGACAACTACAGCAAACAGATCATCGAGATCCAACTGACTAACACCACTGACAATGCCGTCACCGTGCTCGCGGCCGAGCTAAAGAGTCCGCTCTTTGCTGCCGGGATCATCTGGAGGTCCCCGGCCGCCGGAACGGAATTGCCGCCGGGCCAGACGAAGAGCCTGCCCGCCCAGCTCCCCGCCGCCTCCTGCGCGGACCAGGAGCCGCAGTCCGGCCAAACCGCGCAGTCCGGCCAAACCGCGCAGTCCGGCCAAACGGCCCACCCGTCCGCCGTGATCGAGGTCCGGCTCGCCGCTGCCGCCGGGACCACAGGCAACCCGGTCACTGCGGCGGCGGCCGACCCCTTCGGCGTCCTGGCCCGGAACAACGCCGAACTCTGCGCGGCGCAGGCCGCCGCCGCGGTTGCCGATCTCAGGCTCAGCCCGGACCTCGAAGTCGCACCGGGCGGCAAGACCGCCGTCGTGCGGCTCGTGATCACCCCGCGGAACCCGGCCGGCGGTGTTGATGCTGCAGGAGGCACGCTGATCATCAACAGCATCGGCGGGACCACGCTTCTGGCGGAGGATCCGACCGTTCCCTGGCCCACCGGGCTGCGGGTCGACGCCGCCGGACCCCTGCGCGAGCTGCGGCTGGGCATCCGGCCGGCCCGGTGTGACCCGCATGCCGTTGCGGACGACAAGGTAGGCACATTGCTCCCGCTGCACGTCACCGTCGCCGGGCGGGAGGGAGAACTCAAGATCGGCGCGGGAGCGCAACTGCGCGGAAGCATCTACGAGTTCGTCACTTCCGCGTGCGGACGCCAGTAGTCTGTTTCCATGTCCCCAGACAGCAGGAACGAAACCATCCGCGAAGCCCGCACCGCTGACGTCAGCGCCGAACGCATCAGGGAAACCGTGGACCAAGTCCTGGGCTCCGAGGTGCTGCCGCCCATCGTCCAGGCGGGCCACCCGGTGCTCCGGCAACAAGCTGTGCCTTTCACCGGCCAGCTCGACGACGCCGAGCTCGGTCGGCTGATCGACGTAATGCGCCGCGTCATGTACATGGCGCCGGGAGTCGGCCTGGCCGCACCGCAGCTGGGGATTCCCCTGCAGATCGCGGTTCTGGAGGACAGGTTCGACGTCGACCCGGACGTTGCGGCAGTCCGCGGCAGGGAAGCGTTGCCGTTCTTCGCCGTGCTGAACCCGCGCTATGAGCCGCTGGGCACTTCGCGGAAGGCATTCTACGAGGGATGCCTGTCGCTGAACGGGCTGCAGGCGGCCGTGCTGCGTCCGGAATCCGTGCGGCTGGACTACACCGCGCTGGACGGGACCGCCCAGCAGCGGAACTTCACCGGCTGGCAGGCGCGCATAGTGCAGCACGAAACGGACCACCTGCACGGGATTCTCTACCTGGACCGGGCGGAACTGCGGTCGCTCAGCAGCAACGCCGAGTACTCCGCCCGCTGGGCCCAGCCGGACATCACCCACGCCCGGCAAGAACTGGGGTTCCTGCCGGGCGAGTCCGCCGGTTAGCCCACCGGGGCCGGATTGGCCGCCGTCGGAAGATGGCGTGACCACCACTTCAGGACCTGGTCGAAACGCTGCCTGCGGTGGTGCGGGGTGCCGGAGCGGGACAGCTCGTGGTTTTCTCCAGGGAAGACCAGGAAGGCAGCTTCCACGCCGAGCTGCTTGAGGGCGGTGAAATAGCGCTGGCCCTGCTCCACCGGGCAGCGCAGGTCGTCCTCGCTGTGGATCACGAGGGTGGGCGTCCGCACGTGGTCCACCCGTGCCATGGGGCTTTGCGCCGCCATCTGCTCCGCAGCGAGGCCGGTGTACTCGCCGCCGAAGAACCAGCCGATGTCCGATGATCCAGTGAAGCTCACCGGATCAAGGAAACCGCGCTCCACAATGGCGCCCTTGAACCGGTGGTCATGGCTGATGGTCCAGGCCGTCAGGTAACCGCCGTAGGATCCTCCCATGATGCCCAGGGCGTCGCCGTCGAGCTCCTCAAACTTCTCCAGTGCACCGTCCAGGAAGGCCACGACATCCTGCATGTCCACAGTGCCCATCCGCTCCTTGATGATGCGGCCGTGGGCCTGGCCGTAGCCGGCGGAGCCGCGCGGATTGCACATCAGCACCGCGTACCCGGCCGCGGCGTACACCTGGGCCTCATCGAACAGCGCGCCTGTGAACTGGGCGAACGGGCCGCCATGGATGTTGAGCAGCACCGGGCAGGGTCCGTCTACTTCAGGCTTCACCAGCCAGCCGTGCACCGGATACCCGTCCGCGGAGGCAAAAGTGAGCTCCTGCGGGGCAATGATCCCGGCCCCACGCAGCGGCGCCGAGAAGTCGCTCGCAACCCGGACCCGGCCACCCTCGAGGACTGCGACGTCCCCGGCGGTCCCCGCATCGGCGAAGCTCAGCAGCAGTGATCCCCCGCCCTCGGCCGCGCCGGTGACCACGCGGTCGCCGTCGACCAGCACGCTGCGCTGCCCGGCCGGTCCGAATTCCATCAGCTGCACGGTGCCGCGGTGGTTGTTCAAGACCAGGACTCCGTCGGCGCCGCGCAGTTCAAGCGGGTTCCCGCCCAGGTCGTGGGTCTCTGCGTCGCTCAGCAGGACGGCGTCCCCGCCCCGGGCAGGCAGCACGTAGAGTGCCGTATTGCGTGCCACGAAGTCCCGGCCGGAGGGGCCGAGATCCTCCGCCGCGAAGTACAGCCACTCGCCGTCGCGGCTCTGGCGGACGGCCGAGACGGACTGCCGGCCGGCGTTGGCCTGGGCGATGGGTTCGGGGGCGGCATCCCCCGGTTTCGGATCCACCGCGATCCGGTAGATCCCGCTGGCCAGGTCGCCGTCGCTGCCCTCGTGCAGGGCGGCCGTGAAGTACACGGATTTGCCGTCGGTGCTGTAGCTCGCACCTTCGTGGTCGGTCGCGGCCGTCGTTAGCTGGCGGGCCGCCGGCAGGCGCGCCGCATCCTTGCCGCCCGCTTCCGCGGATGCGGCCTTGACCGCCCGGCCCGCCGGGGCCACCTTGGGTTCCTCGTCGAGGGCCGGCGCCGCGACGACGAAGAGCTGCAGCGGCTTATCCGCCGTGTAGCCGACGCCGTTCATCCGGTACTTATAGTCGGTGATCAGCCGTGCATCCTCGCCGCCCGCGGAGACACCGTCCACCGTTCCGTAGCGGCCGTCTTCGGGCGTCCTGGCGCTGAAGACGATGTTCTGCGAATCCGGCGACCAGGTAAAGGCGCTGACGCCCAGTGGCGCATCCGTGACGGGTACGGGCTCTCCGCCCGCGGCCTCGACGATGTGCAGTTGCGGCTTGCCGCCCGGCTCGGCCCGGAGGAACGCCAGCACCTGGCCGTCCGGGGAGAAACCGGGCGACGTGTCGCGGAAACCGCGGGTCAACCGGCGTGGTGGCGACGCCGGGTCCACCGGCACGTTCCACAGCTGGCCCACGTAGGCGTCGGCGTCGAAATCGGGGCGGAGCACGGACACGACAGCCCGGGAGCCGTCAGGGTGAACGGCGGGGGCCGAAACGGACTTGAGCAGGGGAAGATGTTCGGATTTCACGAGTGCGAGCCTAGCCGCCACAGCCCGCATAGTGAACTACCTCACACCGGCGTTGCGCGGACGGCAGCAGCGCGGCACGTCCCGGAACGCGGCGGCCCTACGATGGAGACTATGCTCCCCGCTTCGTTCGCCGCCCTTGTGTGCCCCGTCTGCCGGGGTCCGTTGGCGGCGGGCAGCGGAGCCCGTTCGCTGGTCTGCCCCGCCGGGCACAGTTTCGACGCCGCCAGGCAGGGATACTTCAATTTCCTGACCGGGAAAGGCACCGTCTTTGAGGCGGACTCCGCGGACATGGTCGCGTCCCGCTTCGATTTCCTGTCCGCCGGGCACTACCAGGGCCTCGCCGAAGCCGTCGCCGACCTCGCTGCACCGTTCCTCGCCGGTGCCGGGGCCACGGTGCTGGACGCAGGCACCGGGACCGGCCACTACCTCCGGGCCGTGCTGGACCGCGTTCCGGCGGCGGCCGTGGGCCTCGACATCTCGAAATTCGCGCTCCGCCGGGCGGCGCGGCTGAACCCGGAGGCGGTCAACCTCGTCGGCGATGTCTGGCAGCCTCTCCCGCTGGCGAACGACGTCGTCGACGTCGTCACCGTCGTTTTCGCGCCGCGTAACGCGGCCGAGTTTGCCCGCGTCCTGCGCCCGGGCGGCCGGTTGATCGTGGTCACCCCAAGGCCGGGGCACCTGGCCGAGATCGCCGGGCAGACCGGCATGCTGGGGATCGAACCCGCCAAGGAGGAGCGCCTCGCGGCCACCCTGGCCGGGCACTTCCGGGCACACCCCGGGCGCGAACTGGATCTGGCGCTGAGCCTGACACCCGCCGCCGTCGCCAACCTGGCCCTGATGGGTCCGGCCGGGCACCATCTGGAGCGCGACGCCCTCGCCGCCAGGGTTGCCGCCCTGCCCTCCCGGACCGCCGCCTCCGCCCGGTTCCGGATCAGCCTCTTCGAACCGCTGGCGCTGCAGGAAGAGCCGGCTGTCCCCGGATCAATGTAACGAGTTGGCCACGTTCGCCGGCTGATTTAGGCAGCCCGCCCGCGCCCTTGCCGTCCGGCTTAGGATAGAACCACGTTACGGGGTCTGCGCCTGCGGCCCCGGGCTAGGCGTCAAGGGGGACGAGATGTTTCAATGGCTGGCCGACAACTGGTGGGCCCTGTGGCTGACGATCTTCCTGGTGTTCGCCGTGGTGGAGATGCTGACCCTCGACCTGTTCTTCATCATGCTCGGCGGGGGCGCCCTGGCCGGCCTGCTCTCGGCATTCGCGGGCGCCGACCTCTGGCTCCAGATCGTCGTCTTCAGCGTGGTCTCCCTGCTCATGATCGGTTTCGTGCGGCCGGTCGCCCTCAAGCACCTGCGCAGCAGCCCGGCCGACCAGCGCAGTAACGTCGAACGCCTGATCGGTGAATCCGCACTGGTCATGGAGCCTGTCAGCGCCGACGGAGGCCTGGTCAAGATCGGCGGCGACGTATGGACCGCCCGCTCGGATACCGGTGTCCTGGCCGCCGGCCAGCGCGTCGTCGTCCGGGCCATCGACGGTGCCACCGCCGTCGTCGACCCGCAGGAGCCGGCCGCCCAGCAGGACTCGACAGCGCAGTAGCGCAGTAAAGCCGCCCCTGAGCGGGTCACATTCTTCCTGCCGCCGCCACCGGCCGCAGGGGCAGCGGCAGCCGAACTGCCGACAGAGAAAAGCAAAACCACATAACTGGGGAAAAGGTGATGTATGGATATCGCAGTCGCAATAGTGCTGCTGGTACTCGTTGCGTTCGTAATAATCGTGCTGGTCCGCTCGGTGCGGATCGTTCCGCAGGCCCGCGCCGGCGTCGTGGAACGTCTCGGCAAGTACCAACGGACGTTGAACCCCGGCCTGACCATCCTGATTCCTTTCGTTGACCGGCTGCTGCCGCTGCTCGACCTGCGCGAACAGGTCGTCTCCTTCCCGCCGCAGCCTGTGATCACCGAAGACAACCTCGTGGTCTCCATCGACACCGTGGTCTACTTCCAGGTGACCGACGCGCGGGCGGCCACGTACGAGATTGCCAACTACATCCAGGCCGTCGAACAGCTCACCACCACCACGCTGCGCAACGTGGTGGGCGGTCTGAACCTTGAGGAAGCCCTCACATCCCGCGACCAGATCAACGGCCAGCTACGCGGCGTGCTGGACGAGGCGACCGGACGGTGGGGTATCCGGGTCTCCAGGGTGGAGCTCAAAGCGATTGATCCGCCCCACTCGATCCAGGACTCGATGGAGAAGCAGATGCGCGCCGAACGTGACCGCCGCGCGGCCATCCTCACCGCCGAAGGTACTAAGCAGTCGGCCATCCTCACCGCAGAAGGCCAGCGCCAGTCCTCCATCCTGAAGGCGGAAGGTGACGCCCAAGCGGCAATTCTGCGGGCCGACGGCGAGGCGCAAGCCATCCAGAAGGTCTTCGACGCCATCCACAAGGGCAACCCGGACCAGAAGCTCCTGGCCTATCAGTACCTGCAGACGCTGCCGAAGCTCGCCGAAGGTTCCTCCAACAAGCTGTGGATTATCCCCAGCGAGGTAGGCGAAGCACTCAAAGGCATCGGCAGTGTCCTGGGCGGGACCAACCCCGACCCGCGCTCGGAGTCCTAAGCCGGGCAGCACCTCGAGGGCAACGGGGAGGCATCCGCTGCGGCGGGTGCCTCGCCTGATCTGCGCCTTGTCCGGCGCCGTGTCCGCCCGGCTCGAATTTACCTGCGCTGCCGCACCCGTGTATACTTGTGTATTTGTCCGGTCGGTTCAGCCAGCCGGAACAATTACGCTTCGCGGCGCGTTATACCCACTGACGAATTCTGCGGAATTCTGCAGTGGATGAACGCAACGCACTAAATAGTCCGGCGAGGTCCCAGCGGCCCCGGCTAGCGCAGGGCCCGGCCCTGCGAACCGATCATGAGGGAGAAAAGATGAGCGATCGCAGCCTGCGGGGTATGCGCCTTGGCGCACAGAGCATGGAGACCGAATCCGGCGTCGAACCGGCTCCGCGCCAGCGGGTTGAGTACCGCTGTGCGGACGGCGAGCAGGTCTTCGTGACCTTTTCCTCGGAAGCCGAGGTCCCCGCGCTGTGGGTTTCGAAGACCGGCAAGGAAGCCCTGCTGGTCAACGGTGAACGCCCCGTCAATGGTAACGAGAAGGCCGTCCGCACACACTGGGACATGCTGCTGGAACGTCGCTCGCTGCCGGAGCTGGAGCAGATCCTCGAAGACCGGCTCACGGTTCTGCGCGAACGCCGCGGTGAACGCCGCTCTGCTTAGGCACCCGCCTCACACTTTCGGCGGCTGATCGGCGGCCAGGCCGCAGCCATGAAAAGGGCCGGGCCCGCGCCAAGGCGGGTTCTAGCGGTCGTTGCAACACCCAGAATTTTTGGGAGTTGCAACGACCGTGTCGTCTTTAACGAAGGAAGCTGCCAGCCGGAGGGAATACACGCCGGAGCAGAAGGCTCAGTTCTTTTCGGTGTTGGACCGGTGTGGGAGTGTGAGCGCGGCCGCGGCGGAGCTCGGCTTCAATCAGATGACGTGCTACCAATGGGTCCATAAATCTCGGCTCCTTGAGCGGGTCCCACGGAATCGGGAAGCTGGGCAGAGGAGATACACGCCTGCGCAGAAGGCTGAGTTCTTCGTCGTGTTCGACTGCGTCAAGAGCACGACGCAGGCCGCACGGGAGTTGGGACTGAATCCCGCAACTTGCGCCGGTTGGGTCCGTAAAGCCGGGCTGAAAAGCCATGGCAAGACGGGGACGGGTCCTCACCCAGGCCGGGATGAGTACTTCCGGCTGCGCAAGACCGGCGTGAGTCGGCGCAAAGCTGCCGCAGCGGTCGGGATACATCTCCGGACCGCCGAAGAGTGGGACCAGGGAATCCGTAAGTCCGGCGGCCGACGCATTTACCCGGATGGCCGAATCGTCGACTACAAACGTGGTGTGACCACCATGACCTCTCCCGCCGGCACGACCGGAACGACCCTGGTCCCCGTACCGGTATCAGCGTTGGAGAAATCTATCGATCCGCGGTTCCTGACCGTGCAGGAACGGGAGCTGATCCGAGACCTGCACGCCGCCGGCACTTCGATCAAGGCGTTCGCCCACGCCCTGGGACGATCGCCTGCAACGATCAGCCGCGAGCTGGCCAGGAATACCGATTCCCGGATGGGCTACCTGCCGCACGGGGCGCATCGGAAGGCCGCTGCCCGGCGGGCCCGGCCCAAGACGGCCAAGCTCGCTGGCGACTCGGACCTGCGCGACTACGTGAAGGACAAGCTGCTCCTACGCTGGTCTCCGGAGCAGATCAGCCACACGCTGGTCGAAGAGTTCCCCGACAACCCGGAGATGCGTGTGAGCCCAGAGACGATCTATCAAGCCCTCTACGTCCAGGCCAGAGGCGGCCTCAAACGCGAGATACAGGCAGCGCTGCGCACCGGCCGGACCCGCCGCAAACCCCACCGCACCGGCGAGCAACGCACCCCAGGTTCGTGGACTCGATGGTCATGATTTCCGAGCGCCCGCCCGAGATCGAGGACCGCGCCGTGCCAGGCCATTGGGAAGGGGACCTCATTACCGGCGCCTATAACCAGTCAGCGATCGCGACCCTGGTCGAACGGACCACCCGCTACGTGATGCTCGTCCACCTGCCACATGACCACACCGCCGAAACCGTCCGCGACGGCCTCGTCAAGACCATGGCCACCCTGCCCGCGCACCTGCGAGGATCCCTGACCTGGGACCAGGGCGCGGAAATGGCCACCCACAAATCCTTCACCCTTGCCACCGACATGCCCGTCTATTTCTGCGATCCCGCCAGCCCCTGGCAACGCGGCTCGAACGAGAACACCAACGGGCTGCTGCGCCAGTACTTCCCGAAGGGCGCGACCTGTCCGTCTACGGGCCTGAAGACCTCGAACACGTCGCGCAGGAACTCAACGGACGCCCACGCAAAACGCTCGGCTGGAATACTCCAGCCGAGCGTTTACGTGATTTACTACTAACCACCTAACCAACAGGTGTTGCAACGACCCCTAGAACCCGCCCAACATGTGCGGGCCCGGCCCTTTTTTACGCCCGAACCAGGCGGGCCGGGGGCATCCGCTACTTGCGGACGAGCTTGCGGCTAAGCGTGTTCCAGCGTGCGGTGAGGCCCCATCTGGTGACGTTGATCATGGCCTCCACCACGATGTTGCCGCTCATCTTCGAGGCGCCCAGTTCCCGCTCCACGAACGTGATGGGTCGTTCGACAATGTTCAGGCCCAGCTTGGCCACACGCCAGGCGAGGTCCACTTGGAAACCGTAGCCCACCGAGTCCACCGAGTCGAGATTGAGCTTCTCGAGGGTGCTCCGGCGGAAAGCGCGGAAGCCGCCCGTGACGTCCTTGATTTTGAGGCCCAGCATGATCCGCGCGTAGGTGCTGCCGACGCGGGAGATCGCCTGGCGGTACAGCGGCCAGTTCACCACGCTGCCGCCGGGAACCCAGCGGGAACCCATGGCGAGGTCTGCGCCCTGTTCCACAGCTTCGATCAGCTGGGGCAACTGCTCCGGTTTGTGCGATCCGTCGGCGTCCATCTCGACGAGGATGTCGTAACCGGCGTCCAGTCCCCACTTGAAGCCGGCGATATACGCCGCCCCGAGTCCGGCCTTGCCCTCACGGTGCAGGACGTGGACCTGTCCGTCCTCGGCCGCGATGCCGTCCGCCAGCTCGCCCGTGCCGTCGGGGCTGTTGTCGTCAACCACCAGGACGTCAGAGGCCGGCACGGCTGTGCGCAGGCGCCCCAGGGTCTTAGGCAACGATTCCAACTCGTTGTAGGTCGGGATGATCGTGAGGACGCGCACAGCGGGGCCTTTCCTTAAAGGGGGCGGTCGAAAGGCCCGGGCAACCGGCAATTAACCGATGACAGGCACAGCTCCCCAGTATAGCCAGTCAGCAGGCCGGCGCCCGGTGTGCCTAGCTTCCGAGCGAGCCGTTGGAGAAGAGCTCGACGCCGTCCAGTACCGTCTGCAGGCAGACCGGATCGTCGCCGGTGTCCAGGGCCGGCAATAGCGGTGTCCGGGCCCGCGGGTCCGTGCTCCAGGACTGGACCCTGCCGTCCGCCACCTGCACCATCAGCTCTTCGACCTCCCAGACCGCGAAGCTGGCCGGGGCGCCCGGAACGAGCTGGCCCGCCATCGGGTTCCGGTACCGGGCGGCGCGCCAGCCGGCCCTGGTGTGGCCCAGGAAGGCCGCCCGGGCGGAGATCCGCTCGGCGGCGTTGTGGTGCTCCAGGCACGCCCGCACACTGGACCAGGGCCGCAGCGGGGTGACCGGGCTGTCGGTGCCGAAGCAGACCGGCACCCCGGCGGCGTAGAAGGAGCCGAAGGGGTTCATGCCTGTGTGGCGGGAACCCAGCCGTTGGGCGTAGAGGCTGTCCCCGCCGCCCCAGCGGGCGTCGAAGACCGGCTGGGCGCTAACCGTCACCGAGTACTTCGCCAGCCGTTCGATGGCGTCCTGGTCGGCAATTTCTACGTGCTCCAGACGGTGGCCGGCCGCGCGGATGCGCTGTTCACCGACGTCGACGGCGGCCCGGTCCAGGGCCTCCAGCGCCGCGTCCAGCCCGGCGTCGCCAATGACATGGAAGCCTGCCTGGATGCCCAGCACCGAGCACGCTGCCAGATGCGCGGCGGCCTCGTCGACGGAGAGGTACCGGCTGCCCCGTTCCCCCGGCTCGTCGGAGTAGTCGCTGCGCAGCGCAGCCGTGCGCGATCCGATCGAGCCGTCCATGTTCAGGTCCCCGGCCAGGCCCAGCACCGCCACTCCCAGCCCTTCGAGGATGGACCTGGCCTGGTCTGCCGAGCCGGCCAGTTCGCCCCAGTAGGGCAGGACCTCCGGGAAGGCGCGGCCGGCCCGGTCTGCGGAGTTCCAGCCTGCCGCGAGCACCAGGTCTTCGACGCCGCCTATATGTGGGGCCGCCATTTCGGCCAGGGCCACGTACCCGTTGGCGGCCGCCTCGGCCAGCGCGGCACGCTGGTAACCGCGCAGCGCCCCGGCCGGCAGACTCCTGGCGGCGAGCCGCGCGGCGATGTGGGCGTCCCGTTTGACCTGGCCGCCGTTTTCATCGCCGTCAAGGCCTTCGAGCCCGGAGGCGGCCGCCAACGACGCGGAGACGAGGGCCGAGTGCACATCCACCCGCGACAGGTACACCGGCTTGCCGCCGGCGGCGCGTTCCAGCTCGTCGCGGCTGGGCAGGGCGGCATCGGCCCACAGCGTCTCGTCCCAGCCGTGCCCCAGCACCGTGCCGCCCTCGCTGGAAGCGGAGGCGCAGAACCCGGCGACGGCGTCGAGCAGTTCCGCGGCCGAGCGGACACCGCCCAGCTCCAACGAATCCAGCGCAATCCCGGTCTCGGTCAGGTGGACGTGTGAGTCGACGAAGCCGGGGGCGAGGAGGGCGCCCTGCAGGTCGATGACCTCCATCGAGGAGTCGGCGATGGAGGTGGCGGCCTGTTCTGCACCGACCCAGGCCACCGTGTCGCCGTCAACCAGCATGGCCGTAGCGAAGGGGTCAGCGGCCGTGTAGACAGAGCCGTTGCGGTACAGCGTCACCTTGCGCGGTGCCGGAGACGGTGAAGCGGTCATGGTGGGGACTCCTGGTAGCTGGGCGCCGGCGGCGGGCCGGACACGGGGAAACTAAGGGTTGACGGTCATCAGAGGCCGGTCAGGCGACGGCCGAGTAGGCGACGACGCCGCGTTTGACCAGGCTGATCGATTCTGCGCAGAGCCGTGCGACGCGCGGTTCCAGCCCGGGAATCTTGGCAAGCTGGTCGAGCAGGTCGATGACTTGTTTGACCCAGCGGACGAAGTCCCCGGCGGCCAGGTCCGTGCCGCTGAGCACCTCCTGGAGGTGCCGGCCCTTGGCCCACTTGAAGACCGGCCAGACCAGCCCCAGTTCGGGCTCCCCGGTCAACGGCAGCTTGTTGGCCTCCTCTACGTCTTCCAAGGCGGACCACTCCCGGATCACCGTGTCGACGGCGGACTCGAGCGAGACGCTGGGCATCTTGGGCCGCAAGCCGCGGTCTTCGCGTTTGGCCTGGTAGACCAGCACACTCGCCAGCGCCGCGATCTCAGCGGCGTCGAGGTCGCTGAAGGCGCCCAGGCGCAGCGACTGTGAAATCAGCAGATCCTTTTCGCCGTAAATCCGGCGGAGCCGCTGGCCGTCCGGGCTGATCGAGACCGCCCCGGAATCCGAAGTTTCAAGGTAGCCATAGCTGGAGAGGACCCCGCAGACCCGGTCGAACGTCTTGGCGATGGTGTTGGTGCGGCCCTGGATCTGGCGGATCAGGCCGTCCGTCTCCTGCCGGAGCTTCCACCAGCGCTCGGACCAGCGGGCGTGCTCCTCACGTTCGCTGCAGCCGTGGCACGGGTGGGCCCGGAGTTCGCGGCGCAATTCGGTGATCTTCTTCTCAAGGTTCGGCAGGGCGGCGGCCCGTCCGAAGTCCTCATTCCGGTTCGGCGGAGCTGGCGGCCGGCCCTCCCGCATGGCATTGCGGACCGAGGACGCCAGGTCGCGCCGGGATTTGGGCACCTTGGCGTTGAAGGATTTAGGGATCCTGACCCTGGTGATCGGTGCGAGCGGGCCTTCGACGTCGTGCAGGCCGATCCGGCGCAGCTGGTTGTCTAGGGTCATGACCGCCGGGCGCGGTTCGCGGGAGTGGTGGTCCGAGCTGAGGACCACTGCGACACCGGGCGCCCGGCCCGAAGGGACGTCCACGACGTCCCCGGGCAGCAGCCGGCTCAGCGAATCCTCGGTAAGCGACTTCCGTGCCCGGGACGTCCCCTTCGTGGCGTTGTTTTCCGCGTCGGTCAGCGCCCGGCGCAGCCGGGAGTACTCGGTGAAGTCGCCCAGATGGCAGCTCATGGCTTTGCTGAAGCCGGCGAGGGATTCTTCCCGGCTGCGGACCTGCTTTGCCAGCCCGACGACGGAGCGGTCCGCCTGGAACTGCGCGAAGGAGGATTCGAGGATTTCGCGGGCGCGGGGCCGGCCGAACTGCGCCACAAGGTTGATGGACATGTTGTAGGTGGGCCGGAAGCTGGAGTTGAGCGGGTAGGTCCTGCGGGAGGCTAAGCCCGCGACGGCCGCCGGGTCGGTCCCGGGCTGCCACAGCACGACGGCGTGCCCCTCGACGTCGATGCCGCGCCTTCCTGCCCGGCCCGTCAGCTGGGTGTACTCCCCCGCCGTGATATTGACGTGCGCCTCGCCGTTGAACTTGTCCAGCTTCTCCAGCACGACGCAGCGCGCCGGCATGTTGACGCCCAGCGCGAGGGTTTCGGTGGCGAAGACTGCTTTGACCAGTCCGTCCACGAACAGCTTTTCGACCACTTCCTTGAACGTCGGCAGCATGCCTGCATGGTGCGCGGCAAGGCCGCGGAGCAGCCCGTCCCGCCAGCTCCAGAAGCCCAGCACGTCCAGGTCATCGGAGGGGATATCCTGCGCTGCCTGGTCGACCCGCCGGGCGATGACGAGTTGCTCCTGCTCGGTGGTCAGCCACAGCCCGGCAGAGACGCACTGCGCCACGGCGGCGTCGCAGCCGGCGCGCGAAAAGATAAAGGTGATGGCCGGCAGCAGGTCCATCCGGTCCAGGCTCGCGATGACCTGCGGGCGGCTGGCCTTCCGGACCGGGCTGCGGGTGCCGCTTTGCGGAGCCTCGTCGCGCTGGCTTCGCTGGTTCCGCGGGCGCTGGTTGCGGCCGCCGTGGCCGAAGCGGCCGCGGAAGTTCATCTGGCTCTCGGCGCGCGCCATCGACAGCAGTTCCGGGTTGACTTCGAAGCCGGACCGCTCGGTGATGGCTGCGCCGGGACCGGCGGTTTCCGCGGTGGCGGCAACGTTGTCCTCGCCCGCGGGCGCAATCTCGTCGAAGCTTGTGTCGCCGGCAAACAGGTCCACAATCTTGCGCCCCACCATGACGTGCTGCCAGAGCGGGACGGGACGGTGTTCGGAAACGATCACGTCGGTCTGGCCGCGGACGGTGTCCAGCCAGGCGCCGAATTCCTCGGCGTTGGAGACTGTGGCACTCAGCGATGCCACCTGGACCTCGCTGGGCAGGTGGATGATGACCTCTTCCCAGACGGCGCCGCGGAACCGGTCGGCGAGGTAGTGCACCTCGTCCATTACCACGAACCCCAGGTCATTGAGGGTTTCCGAGCCGGCATAGAGCATGTTGCGGAGGACTTCGGTGGTCATCACCACCACGGGGGCCTCGCCGTTGATGCTGGTGTCGCCGGTCAGCAGTCCCACCTGGGCCGCACCGTACTTCTCCGCCAGTTCGGCGTACTTCTGGTTACTCAGCGCCTTGATCGGCGTCGTGTAGAAGGCCTTCAGGCCCCGCTGGAGGGCCAGGTAGACGGAGAACTCCCCGACGATCGTCTTGCCGGCGCCGGTCGGTGCCGCCACCAGCACGCCGCGGCCCGCCTGCAGGGACAGGCACGCCTCGCGCTGGAAGGGATCGAGGTCGAACGCGAGGGACCGGGTGAATCCGCCCAGATAGGTTTTGGCTTCTGCGGCCCGCTCGGCGCTGGCACGGTAGCGCTCGGACGGCGACTCCGGCCCGGGTAGTGAGGACATGCTTCCAGCCTAGTGTGCCAAAGGCTAGAGATTATTCAGCTCTGAGCTAGGGGTCGCCTGGTCCGCGGCGGCTTCGGTCTCGACGGCGACCCGGGCGGCACGCTTCTCCCGCCGGCGGTCGTTCAGCAGGCACAACCCGATCGCCGTGAAGAAGAGCAGCAACATCGGTACGGCAAGGTAGAACATGCTCGTTGCGTCCGCACCGGGGGCCGCCATCGCGGCAAAAAGGCAGACCAGGAAAACGGTGATCCGCCAGCTTTTGAGCAGCTGCCGGCCCTTGACCAGACCCGCCAGATTCAGCCCGAACAACACGACCGGCAGCAGGAAGGCGATGCCGAAGGCGAGTAGCAGGCGCAGCACGAAGGACAGGTACACCTGGGCGCTGATGAAGTTGGAGCCGCCCGACGGGGTGAACTCAGTGAGCACGCGTACCGCATTGGGAAGCACCAGCCAGGCCAGAAGCACGCCGCCGACAAACAGCGGCACGGCGGCCGCCACGAACGAAAGCGCCAGGCGCCGCTCTTTCTTATGCAGTCCGGGAACGATGAAGGCCCAGAGTTGGTAGATCCACACCGGGCTCGCCACGAGCAGGCCAAGGAACACGGACACCTGGATCATCAGGTCAAAGGAACTCGCCACGCCGTCGAAGTTCAGCGAAGCCTGCCGGCCCTGCTGTTCGTTCAGGTCGCGGATCGGCTTGATCAGCGCCGCGAGCATCGGCTGGTAGACGAAGAACCCGGCCACGGTTCCTAGGACGACGGCGATCGCGGACTTGAAGAGCCGGTTCCGCAGCTCTTTAAGGTGATCGAGGAGGGCCATCCGCCCTTCGGGGTTCGACCGGCGGCTCATGGTCACTGCCATGTGGTTCTAGGCGCGGCTCGGCGGCGGAACGTCAGTTCCCTCGCTCGGGCGGCTTTCGGTGCCGGTGGACCGGGGGTGATTCACGACCTTGCCTTCGACGGCTTCGGAGTCATCCTTCGTCTCAGAACCGCCGTCCTTCTTCATTTCGCGGACCTCGGATTTAAAAATCCGCATCGATTGGCCCAGGCTGCGGGCCATTCCCGGCAGCTTCGGTGCCGCGAAAAGCATCAATGCCAGAACGATGATGATGATGAGATGCCAGCCTTCAAGCCTCATGCCGGGTGGTCCTTTCGTTTGAGTACATCCTACGTCTAACCGAGATCGATGTCGCGCAGCGCCTGGGGCTGTCCCCGCTCCGTCTTGCGCCGGATCCGGCGCGACCGCCTGGCTTCCTGCCGCGCGGTTTTGGATGCGTCATAAAAATGACGCATCACCACGGGTGGGGCAAAAACCGACGATCCGGGCGCAGCCAGGGGGCGGTGCCCCCTGCCATCGCGCAGCCCGCTATCGCGCAGCCCCCCGCTATCGCCGTCCGAGCCTACGGTGGCCACATGAACAACCGCTGAACCGGAGGTGAGCGGCGCGGAGCCGAAGGTCGAGAACCGGTCCCCTGCCTCGCCGAGTTCCCGGGTCGTTGCCATGAACTGCCGGAACAGCCGGACGCCGAGCACGCCGATGAAGAGCAGCGACAACGCGATGAGCGCTATCCAGATTATGATCCAGGACCACCAAGGCATGCTGATCAGTCTAGCTGTCGTGCGGTGGAGTCCTCGTACCGTGCCAAGGCCGCATCGAGCCACTCCCGGGTGGCGTCGGCCAGGTTCGCGGGTTGCAGGATCCGGACGGAACCGCCGTGTTGGGCCACGAACATCGGCAACCAGTCCGCGCTGCCGAATCGGACTTCCGCCAGGTGGTTGCCGCCCGGAAGCGCCGCGGTCCGCTCGGCGTAGTAATCGTCCGCCAGTCCGGCGCCCTGCCGGGTCAGCTCGAGAACCACCACCGCGTCGTCGTCGTTCGGGGTGAACAGCTTCACCGGAAAACCACCGGCCGGGTCGACGGCCGAGGACACCGGGCGGCCGTTGGGCTGCAGGCTTTGGATCCGGTCCAGCCGGAAGTTCCGCAGTCCCTGCGCCGAGTGGCAGTACGCCTCGAGGTACCAGGTGCTGTCCAGCGAGTAGAGCCGATGCGGGTCCACGTCCCGGTCGGAGACGGCGTCGCGCTGCGGTGCCAGGTAGCTCAGCCGCAGTTGCGCGCCGCCGCGGATCGCCTCGCGGGCGGTCTCGAGGACTGCGGAGTCCTCCGGCGCCACGTCGGGCCCGGCGACCGCCGCGGCCTTCAGGCCCTCCTCGCCCGCGGCTGCCATGAGCTTGAGGGTGACGGATTCCAGGGCGCCGCCCTCGGCGAGCCCGGGCAGGCCGTTGAGGGCCTCGAGGCCGGTCAGCAGCGCACAGGCCTCGTCGACGGTGAAACGGACCGGGCGGTTGAGGTCGAGGTCCTGGATGATGTAGACGTGGTCGTCGTCCCACCGGATGTCCAACAAATCGTCCGGGTAGCCCTCGGGCAGGCCGGAGCAGATCAGGATCCGCAAGTCGTCCTCGAGCTCCTTGCGGGTGATGCCGAAACGCTGCGCCACCTCGCTGATGTGCAGCCCCTGGTTGTGGACCAGGAACGGGACCAACTGCAACATCCGTTTGAGCTGGTCCTCGGAGGTGCGTTTCCGGGTCCGCTTCGCCGGTCCTGAGCGCGGAAAGTCGATCGGCGGGAACGGCGCCGCGGCGAACGCGGCGGCGGCGGCCAGGCGCCGACGAACGGCGGCGTGCAGCGCGGGCGGGGCGACGACGACGGCCTTCGGACCGTAGGAGGCGAGTTCTTCGGCGAGGGTCTCCGCGTCCCGGTACGGTACCCTGAGCCGGTCGACGCAGTCGGGGACCGGCGTGGCTGCACCGGTGTCGTCAGCGTCCCCGCCCGCCCGGGCGTGCTTGCGCAACCCCAGCAGCGCCCCGGCGGCGACGTCGACGACGGCGTACCGGACCGGCAGTTCGGGCAGGGCGGCGAGTTGTTCGCGGACGTTGAAGGACGACGGCGGGGCGAAGGTCTGGTGCTCTAGGACGACGACGGCGGAGGTGAAGCGCGAGAGCCGGAAGAACCGCTTGTCCGACCGGGCACGGTCATGGCCGACCAGATACCACTGTCCGAAGCGGCTGCCCAGGCCCCAGGGTTCGACCGTGCGTTCTTCCTCCTGACCGGTACTGCCGGCCAGGTAGCTGAACGTCACGGGGTGCTGGGAGTGGATGGCATCCACAAGGTCCTCGAAGGCCTGCCCCGCCGGCCGGATGCGGGGCTGGACGCCTGGAGGAAGTTCGGGGTCCACCAGGCCGCCGGCAGCCTGCAGCTTGCGGACGGCGTTCCGGGCGGCGGAGCCAAGGGCCGCCTGTTCCCACAGTTGGGCCGCCAGGATCAGGACCGTGCACTCCGCTGGCGTCAGGCTGACATCCGGCAGCCGGTTGGACTCCTTGCCGATCCGGTACCGCGTGGTAGCCGGGTCGTCCGAGCCCCAGCCTTTGTCCGTTACGGTTTCGACGTCGAAGCCGTAGGCGCGCAGTTCGCCTTTGTCGCGTTCGAACATCCGCCCGAAGGCGACCTCGGAGCTGGTGGTGTCGTGGTAGACCTTCTGACGCAGTTCGCTGCGGCGCAGCCCGTACTTGGTGTTGAGTAGCGCGATGAGCAGGTTCAGGAGGCGTTCAGTACGTGAGGCGGACACTCCGCAAGGGTACTAAAGTCCCCGCGTCAAAACGGCGAAAGCGCGGCAACAGCCGGAAGAACTTTCCGATTGTTACCGCGCTTCGCGCAGTAAGGGCCTACGCAGGCGAGGGCCCCAGCCCGAGCTTGCGGGGGCAGGGGTGGGGGGCCCATGCCCGCCGGGTTCCCTGTCCGAGCTTGCGAGGAGAGGGGGTGGGTGGTGGGCCCACGCCCGCCGGGTTCCCTGTCCGAGCTTGCGAGGAGAGGGGGTGGGTGGGGACTAGCGGACGGCGACGAGGTCGACGACGAAGATCAGGGCCTCGTTGGGGCCGATCGCTCCGCCGGCGCCACGGGAACCGTAAGCGAGTTCGGAGGGGATCTCCAGCCGGCGGCGGCCGCCGACCTTCATGCCCAGCAGGCCCTGGTCCCAGCCCTGGATGACCTGGCCGACGCCGACCCGGAAGTCCAGGGGTGCACCCCTGCCCCAGGAAGCGTCGAACTCTTCGCCGGTGGTCCAGGCGACGCCGACGTAGTGGGTGGAAACGGTATCGCCGGCTTTGGCTTCGGGGCCGTCGCCTTCGATCAGGTCGGTGATGACGAGTTCGGTGGGAACGTCGCCCTGCGGGAAGTCAATTTCCGGCTTCTGGCGATCGATGTTGCGCTGTCCAAATGACATGGTTGCTCCTTTGTGGGTGGCTTGATGGATGGTGTTGGTTACTTGACGCCGAGGATGTCGACGACGAAAACGAGGTCGCCCTTGGCATCACCCTGGCCCTGGTCACCGTAGGCGAGATCCTTGGGAACCACGAGGAGGACGCGCGAGCCGACGGTCTTGCCGTCGAGGCCCTGAGTCCAGCCCTTGATTACGCCGGTGAGCGGGAAGGTCGCCTTCTTGCCGCTGTCGAAGCTGGAGTCGAAGACCTTGCCTCCGGCCAGCGCCACGCCGACGTAGTTCACTGTGATGGTATCGGTCGCCTTGACGGCCTGGCCCTTTCCCTTGATCAGGTCCTGCGAGATGAGGGCGGTGGGTGCGGCGACGCCTGCGACCGAGATCTCCGGAACGCCCTTGTCGTTTTCCTTCACGGTCGGCAGGCCGGCCGGCGGGGTCACGGGGTCGCCCTCGGGCTTGTCGAGGACGGGAGCCGCGTCCTTGGCGGCAAGAATCTTGATGACGAGCAGCTGCGAGGGCTTGGCCTCGCCGCCCTCCGCGCTGGCGGCCTGGCCGGGGACTGCCAGGGCAAGATGCGAGCCGACCTTGGCGCCGACGAAGGCGTTGTAGATGATCGCGCTGCCGGACTTGAGCGCATCGTTCAGCTCAAGCTTCTCGGGATCCTTTGGGAAGGTGTCCTCGACGGTGGAGCCGTCCTTGCCGTTGAAAGCGACGATCGAAATGTCCGCGACCTGGTTCGCCTTGACCCGGTCGCCATTGCCTTCATCGACGACCTTGACGGTCGGCTGCGTGACGTCCAGCGGCTTGGTGAACTCAACGCCGGGGGCCTTCTTGTCGCCGTTGTCGGTGAGTTTCAGCGAGTCCAGTTTCGCCGTCTCGCCGGCGGACTGGCTGGTGGGTTCCGGGGCGGCAGGCTGGCCGCCGCAAGCGGTGAGCAGCAGCAGTCCGGGGATAAGAATTGCTAATATTCGGCGCACTTAAGAACTTTCGTCGGGGCAGGGTGGGCTCTTCACCGGACAGGTGCCAGCGGCAAAGCATGCGGTAGCCGTGAAACGGCACCTTCCCCAGAATAACGCGGAAAGCTGGGTATCAGCCCATAGAGTCCAGCAGTGCGTCCACGCGCTCGTCCACACTGCGGAAGGGATCCTTGCAAAGGATGGTCTGGTGTGCGCGGTCGTTGAGCTTCAAATGGACCCAGTCCACGGTGTAGTCGCGGCCCAATTCCTGTGCCCGCCGGACGAAGTCGCCGCGCAGTTTGGCCCGGGTGGTCTGCGGCGGGGCGTCGACGGCGTCCTTGACGGCAGTGTCGTCCACCACGCGCCGCGCTGCGCCGCGGGACTGGAGCAGATAGAACAGCCCCCGGCTGCGGGAAATGTCGTGGTACGTCAGATCCAGCTGGGCGATCCGCGGCGCGTCGAGTTCCAGGCCGTGACGCTCCCGGTAGTTGTCCATCAGCTTCTTCTTGATGGCCCAGTCGACTTCGGTGTCGATGGTGCCCGTGTTGCCGCTTTCAATTGCGTCCAGGGTGCGTTCCCAGAGGTCCAAAATCATCGGGACGTGGGGGTTGTGGGCGCCGCGGTCCGCCACGAACTCGGTCACCTTGGCCAAGTACTCGCGCTGGATCTCCAGGGCCGTGAGCTGCCGTCCGTTGGCCAGGCGCACCACCGCTCGTCCGGTCAGGTCGTGGGAGATCTCGCGGATGCTGCGGATCGGGTTCTCCATCCTCATGTCGCGCATGATCACGCCCGCCTCGATCATCCGCAGGATCAAGTCGACGCTCCCGACCTTCAGCAGTGCCGTGGTCTCGGACATGTTCGAGTCCCCCACGATCACGTGCAGCCGCCGGTAGAATTCGGCGTCCGCGTGCGGCTCGTCGCGGGTGTTAATGATGGGCCGCGACCGCGTCGTTGCGGAGGAGACGCCCTCCCAGATGTGGTCCGCCCGCTGTGAGAACGCGAAGGTGGCGCCATGCGGGGTCTTCAGGATCTTCCCCGCGCCGGCGATCAACTGGCGGGTCACCAGGAAGGGGATCAGGATTTCAGCCAGCCGGGAAAACTCGCCGCGGCGCGGTATTAGATAGTTTTCGTGGCTGCCGTAGGAGTTCCCGGCCGAGTCGGTGTTGTTCTTGAACAGGTAAACGGTTCCGTTGAAACCTTCGGCCGCAAGACGATCCTGCGCCTCGTCGACGAGGTCGTCGAGGATCAGCTCGCCGGCCCGGTCATGCGCAACGAGCTGCGCCAGATCGTCGCACTCGGCGGTAGCGTACTCGGGGTGCGAGCCGACGTCGAGGTAGAGCCGGGAGCCGTTGGTGAGGAACACGTTGGAGGACCGGCCCCAGCTGACCACCTTGCGGAAGAGGTAGCGGGCCACTTCCTCCGGCGCCAGCGGGCGGGACTCCGGGCTGGAATAGGAGATTCCGAATTCGGTCTCAATCCCGAAAATGCGTTTGTCCATCTCAGTTCTCCTCAGCCAGCAGGGCCACAACATCGGCGTCGTCGAGGCGGCGGAAAGCGCGGCGGGTGCCGCGACCGCTTTCGGAGCCGCGGTCCAGCACGGCGACTTCCACGGCCGACGCCGGCAGCGAGTCAGCCTCCTTGTCCGCGACCAGTCCGGCCAGGGCCAGCCGGATGGCGCCGGCAAAGTCCAGTTCGCCGAGCCAGCCGGCCGCGACGGCCTCGGACACCTTGTCGGCCTGGCCGCCCATCACGATGAACTCCTGTTCGTCGGCGATGGACCCGTCGAACGTCAGCCGGTACAGATGGTCCTTTTCCGGGCCGGTCCCGACCTCGGCCACGGCCAGTTCCACCTCAAAGGGCTTCTGCTCTGCCGTGAACACGGCGCCGAGGCTCTGCGCGTAGACGCTGGCGAGCCCGCGGGCGGTGACGTCCTCCCGGTCGTAGGAGTAGCCCCGGACGTCGGCGTACCGGACCCCGGCCTGCCGCAGGCTCTCGAACTCGTTGTATTTCCCGACGGCGGCGAAGGCGATTTTGTCGTAGATTTCGCCGATTTTGTGCAGCGACGGCGAGGGGTTTTCCGCCACCAGGGCAATCCCGTCACGGCAGCTGATGACCACCACGGATCGTCCCCGGGCTATCCCCTTCCGCGCGAAGTCGGCCCGGTCCTTCATCAGCTGTTCCGGTGAGACGTAGAACTGCTGGGTCATCTTAGGCCTCCCGCTGGGCCACGGCCCGTGATTCGATGATGGCGCCGGATACGGCCGCCAGTTGACGCTCCTGGATACGGACGGCGCCGGACCGGCTGACGGCGTAGACCACGGGCCAGAGCTGCCGGACCGGGTCCGGGCCGCCCGTGGCGGAGTCGTCGTCGGCCGCGTCGTACAGCGCTTCGACGGCCACCTGGACGGCTTCGGCCTCGGCGAGGTTGGGTCGCCAGAGCTTCTTCAGCGCGCCGCGGGCAAACATCGAACCCGAACCGACGGTGTGGTGTTCCTGCTCCTCGTAACGGCCGCCGGTCACGTCGTAGGAGAACAGGCGGCCGACGCCGGCGGGCCGGTCAAAGCCGGCGAACAGCGGGATGACGGCGAGACCCTGCATCGCCATGGGCAGGTTGCCCCGGATCATGGCGCCGAGCCGGTTGGCCTTGCCGTCGAGGCTGAGCTGTGTGCCTTCGATTTTTTCGTAGTGCTCCAGTTCAACCTGGAACAGCCGGGTGATGTCCAGGGCGATGCCGGCGGTTCCGGCAATGCCCAGCACGGAATACTGGTCAGCGGGAAACACCTTTTCGATGTGCCGGCTGGCAATCACGTTGCCCATGGTTGCGCGGCGGTCGCCCGCCATCAGCACTCCCCCGGCGTAGGTCACGGCCACGATGGTGGTCGCATGCGGTGCCTGGACCTGCACCGCGGCGCCGCCTGCCGGCACGCCGGGATTCAACCCGCTGTGCAAGACGTTCTCCAAGGCGTTGTACGGCAGCAGTTCCGGTCGGGAACGCTGCAGGTGCTCGGTGAATGAGGATGTCGCGTTCGCTGCTACTTGGTTGGCTGATGTTTCCCGCACTGATGCACTCCCTCAACGTAGTGGCTCAACGACTTCCGGCCCTCAGCCCTGTGTCTCCTCAGTTCCGCTTCTCCTCCGGTAGTTCCACGCCCGGCCAAGGCCTTCGGCCTACTGGCCGCCCTTTTGGACGAAGGCCCGGACGAATTCCTCGGCGTTGGACTCCAGCACACCGTCAATCTCATCGAGCAGATCGTCCACGCCCTGGGTCGCTGCTGAGGCTTGGCCCTCCGGCGGCGCGGGGGCGGCGGGGATGTCCTCGTCCACCTCGGTGTCGCGGGACTGCGGCTGCTGCTGCTCCTGGCCTGCCATCGTTTTCTCCTTCTCGCTGTCTGTCCCATGGTGCACGGGACATCCTGTAAGCCATATTGCCACGCCGGGGTGCCGTGCGGGGGTCTTTGCGACTAGGAACCGGGGGGCGGTCCTAGGAGCTCGGCCAGGAACGGTCCGGCCTCGCGGTGCCGGGCGAACAAGCCGCCGGTCAGGGCCTCCGTTCCGCGTAGCGGTTCGCGGGTGGGGACACGTTGCAGCTTGCCGCGGCCGGGCAGATCGAAGATCACGGAGTCCCAGCTCGCCCCCACCAGGTCCGTGCCGAATCGGCTGACACAGCGTCCGCGGAAGAAAGCCCGGGTGTCCGACGGCGGTTCGGTCACGGCGCGGGCGATGGCCTCGTCGTCGACGATCCGCTGCATCCGGCCGCGGGCCAGCAGCCGGTGGTAGAGGCCCTTTTCGGGGCGGATGTCCGCCCACTGCAGATCCACCAGACCCAGCCGCGCATCCGACCATCCGAGCCCGTCGCGCTGCCGATAGCCCTCCAGCAGTGAGAGCTTGGCCAGCCATTCCACCGTCGACGCCGCTCCCGCCCGGTCACTGTCCAGCTCGGTCAGGGTCGCGGACCAGCGCTCCAGCACCGCATGGGTGTGCCCGTCGCCATCGACAGCGTCGGCCACCCCGGTGTCCTGCGCGAGCTTCGCGGCGGCTTCGAAGTAGATCCACTGCAGATCCAGGGCGGTGACGCGGCGCCCGTCGAGCAGGCGCAGGGTGGTGGTCAGTGAGGTGTCATGGCTGACCGCCTGCAGGGCGCCGACCGGTTCGTGGACGTCCAGCCTGGGCGCCAGGCCGGCCTCAATCAGGCTCAACACCATGGCGGTGCTGCCAAACTTCAGGAAGTTAGCGGCCTGGCTGAGGTTCGCGTCGCCTATGATGACGTGCAGCCGGCGGTACTTGTCCGCGGCGGCGTGCGGCTCGTCCCGGGTGTTGATGATGGGGCGGCGGATCGTCGTTTCGAGTCCGACTTCGGTTTCGAAGAAGTCGGCCCGCTGGCTGATCTGGAAGCCCGGCCGGGAGCTGTCCTGGCCGAGGCCGAGGCGGCCTGCGCCGCACATGATCTGACGGCTGACGAAGAACGGCGTCAGGCCCCGGGCAATCTCACCGAACGGGACCGAACGGGGCATCAGGTAGTTCTCGTGGGAGCCGTAGGAAACCGACTTGTTGTCCGTGTTGTTCTTGTACAAGTTGATTGGCGGCAGCTCCGGATCCCCGGCCAGCCGGCGGACAGCGGCGAGGGCCACGAGGTCGCCGGCTGCGTCCCAGATGACGGCGTCGCGCGGATTCGTGACTTCCGGGCTGGAGTATTCCGGGTGGGCGTGGTCGACGTAGAGCCGGGCGCCGTTGCCCAGCACCATGTTCATCAGCAACGAACCGGATTCGTCCTCGCCGTCGTGGTCCAGTTCCGCGCGGCCGTAGGCGAGGGCGATCGCCTCCGCGTCCAGGACCGGCGGCCGGTCGGTGAGCTGATCAGGGGTAGCCTCGTTCCGCTCCAGGGTCCAGCCGCGGGCGTCGTGCAGGGGCTCTTCGTCGGTGTAGTCCCAGCGCGTTTCGGCGCCGCCGGCTGCGCGCTGCCGGGTCACCTGGGCGTAGGCCTGGATGACCCGGGCCGACATCATGGTGGCGTTGGCGCCCGGGGCGGAGGGCGCGTGGATGCCGTATTCGGTTTCGGCGCCCATCACCCGCATTGCGCCGCCGGCGGGCAGACCTCCGGAAACCGTGGAGGCGCGGGCCGTCATAGGTACTGGCCCGTGTTGGGCATTGTTTCGATGGACTTCCCGGGTTCCTGACCGGCCTTGCCCTGGACGATGGTCCGGATATACGTGATGCGTTCGCCCTTCTTGCCCGAGATCCGTGCCCAGTCGTCGGGGTTGGTGGTGTTGGGCATGTCCTCGTGCTCGCGGAACTCGTCAACGACGGCGCGGAGCAGGTGGTCGATGCGCAGCCCCTTCTGCCCGGTCGTGAGCAGATCCTTGATGGCCGACTTCTTGGCCCGGTCCACGACGTTCTGCACCACGGCGCCGGAATTGAAGTCCTTGAAGTAAAGCATCTCGGTGTCGCCGTTGGCGTAGGTGACCTCCAGGTACTCGTTGGACTTGTCGGTCGAGTACATCGCCTCGACGGTGCGCTGGACCATCGCGTCCACTGTGGCCTGGATGTCGCCGTCGTGCTCGGCGAGGTCAGAGCCGTGGAACGGCAGGTCCGTGGTGATGTATTTGTTGAAAATGTCCGCCGCGGCTTCGGCGTCGGGACGCTGGATCTTGACCTTGACGTCGAGGCGGCCGGGCCGCAGGATGGCGGGGTCGATCATGTCCTCCCGGTTGGAGGCACCGATCACGATCACGTTGTCCAGCCGCTCCACGCCGTCGATTTCGCTGAGGAGCTGCGGCACGATGGTGGTCTCGACGTCGGAGGAGATGCCAGTGCCGCGGGTGCGGAACAGCGAATCCATTTCGTCGAAGAACACCACCACCGGGCTGCCCTCGGAGGCCTTTTCCCGTGCGCGGGCGAAGATCAGCCGGATGTGGCGTTCGGTTTCGCCGACATACTTGTCCAGCAGTTCGGGTCCCTTGATGTTCAGGAAGTAGCTCTTCATGTCCGTCTTGCCGGTCCGCTCGGCGGCGCGGGCGGCCAGCGAGTTGGCCACGGCCTTGGCGATCAGGGTCTTGCCGCAGCCCGGCGGACCGTACAACAGGATGCCCTTGGGCGCTTTGAGGCCGTGCTCCCGGTACAGGTCGGGGTGCAGGAACGGAAGCTCAACGGCGTCGCGGATCTGTTCGATCTGCGGTCCGAGGCCGCCGATGTCCTGGTAGGTGATGTCCGGGACTTCCTCGAGGACAAGGTTCTCCACTTCGGAGCGGGGTATCTTTTCCAGCGCGTAGCCCGTCCGGGTGTCGATCGAGAGCGCGTCCCCGACCCGTAGCTTCTGCGCAAGCAGGGCACCGGAGAGCCGGATGACCCGCTCTTCATCCGCGCGGCCCACCACGAGGGCGCGGTCCGGCCCCAGCATCTCCTTTAACGTGACCAGATCACCGGCCCGCTCATAGCCGAGCCCGGCCACCACCAGCAAGGCCTCGTTGAGCAGGACTTCCTGTCCGACGGCGAGCTGGCTAATGTTCACGAGCGGGCTGATCCCCACCCGCATCTTGCGGCCGGCGTTGAAGATGTCCACGGACTCTTCGGTGGCGGCCTGCCCGCTGTCGCCGGGCGTGGGGTGCCGCTTCGGGTTGAGCTGCAGGATGGTGCCGAAGCTGTACGGCGGCTGGCCTTCCTGGTCCAGGGCGTTCTTCAGCCGCAGTATCTCCGCCTTGGCCGTTTCCAGCATCCCGACCAGCTTGGAGTTGTTCTGCGTAGCGGCCGCGAGTTGGCGGTCAATATGACGGAGTTTGTCGCGCAGAATGTTGACCTGGCGTTCGGCGACGGATACCTCACTGTCCGCATAGCGGTCTACGTCGGCGGCCGCCGGCTCGGTCTGGCCGCCGACGGTAGCCGCACGTGCCTCGTTCTCCGCCGGTTTGCGGCCGTGGTTGGTGTTCGAAGTCTCCATCGTGCATCAGCCCCTTCAGTACCTCTGATAAGACCATAGCCCCAAGACGTGGCGTGCCGCTGGAGACTTCCGAAATTCGGACTAGTTCGTAACCTCGGGGGTGTCCTTGACGTTGGTGCCGGCGATCGCGTCGCGGGCCGCCCGCCGCAGCTTCTTGTCCGAGACCGCCCGCTCGCCGACGGCTCCCGGGGTCCACGCGTTGACGTCCTCGGCGTCGAATTCAGTCTTGGAGGGCCGGCGCTTCACTGAGATGCCGGTGACGCCGTCGGCCAGCCGGCGGCTGACCAGCAGGAATCCGGTGTGCGCCACCATCCGGTGATCGGGGCGGACAGCGAGTCCCTCCAGGTGCCAGCCGCGCACCATAGACTCCCAGGCGTCCGGCTCGGTGAAGCGGCCGTCGGCGCGGATTGCCTCGGCGGTGCGGGAAAGCTGCGTCACGGTCGCGACATAATTGATCCAAACGCCACCGGGTGCCAGTACGGTGGCGACGGCGTCCAGGCATTCCCAGGGGGCGAGCATGTCCAGGACCACGCGGTCCACGGAACCAGGCTCTTCCGTGCGGACCACTTGCTCCTGGAAATCACCGAGGGTGATCTGCCAGGCCGGGTGCGGGCCGCCGAAGATCGTTTCGACGTTGCCGCGGGCGATGTCCGCGAATTCTTCGCGCCGTTCGAATGAGTGCAGGTAGCCGTTGTCCCCGACCGCGCGCAGCAGCGAGATGGACAGCGCGCCGGAACCGACGCCTGCCTCGACCACCCGGGCGCCCGGGAATATGTCCGCCATGGTGACGATCTGGCCGGCATCCTTGGGGTACACCACGGCGGCGCCACGTGGCATCGAGAGCACGAAGTCAGAGAGCAGGGGGCGCAGCGTCTGGTATTGCTGGCCGACGTTGTTGACCACGACCGAGCCGTCCGGCTTGCCGATAATTTCGTCGTGGTTCAGGAAGCCGCGGTGCGTGTGGAAGGCCCCGCCGGCCTCGAGGCTGATGGTGTTCATCCGGCCCCGCTCGTCGGTGAGCTGCACCCGCTCACCCTCCCGGAAGGGTCCGCGGCGCCGGGTTGCGCCTACCGGCGCAGTGACGGGTGCGGCAGCTGTTGCAGTGGGTGTTTCCTTGGCTTGCGCCAAGGTGCTGGGTGCGGCCGTGTTGTCCCCTACGGGGGTGTCGCTGGCGGCAGTTTGGCTGCTCATGGAAAGTTCCTCGCTCCTGTAAAGCTGGGCGGCCGCGGTTGTGGCGGCGGACGCCGGCCCGTGGTCCTGGGCCGGATAATTCACGACCGGCAGGTAACTCTACCGGTTCTGGTCCTAATTCCGGCCCTCGTTCGCTGCGCGGGCGCCAGCGGTGCGTTGCGGCCGTTTGCCGGTGAGGGCGTTCAGGACGGTCAGCTGGCGCAGCAGCCCCGTGACGGTTCCGGCGTCGTCGACCACCGCGTAGTCCGAGCCCTCGAGCTGGGCAAGGTACGCCAGCAGCTCGGCGCCGCGGTCGGTCGCTTTGACGTAGGCGCCTGCTGCCAGCGGGTAGGCGACAGCGGAGGCCGGGGTCGCTGGCGCCAGCGCGGCGGGAACTTGCGCCGCGGCAGCGGCGTCGACGACGGCTGCGGGCCGTTCGTCCGGACTGTAAAGCACGACGGCGGGGCTTCCGGCCGTCGAGTACCGCAGCACGTCAGCGACGGTCGCGGTCGCGGGCAGGCCGATGGCCGGTTCCGAGAGGGCGGCCGCATCGACCAGGTGCAACCGGGTCCGGTAGCGGGCCTGCTGGATGGAGGCCGAGGCGCCCATCCAGAGGAAGCCGCCTACCAGTACGGTGATAAGCATGAGCGAGGTGTCCGGCCGGTTGCCGCTAAGTAAGGGCACCGCGACGAACCAGACGGCGATGCCGATCACGATGATCCTGCCGGTCCAGCCTGCCGCGATGGTGCCTTTCTCGCGGTTGCCGGTGACCTTCCAGACCGCGGATTCCACCAGCCTGCCGCCGTCCAGCGGCAGCCCGGGCAGGACGTTGAAGATCCCGATCAGCAGGTTGGCCCAGACGAAGATGTTCGCCAGGGTGTCCGCGACGCCGGTCAGCTGCCCACCGGTGAGCAGCAGCCAGCCGCCGCCGGCGAGGACCAGGTTCGCGGCGGGCCCGGCCAGTGCGACCAGCACCGAACGGCCCGGTGAGGCGGTGAAATCTTCGAACTGTGTGTGGCCGCCCCAGAGGTTGAGGACGATCTTGCGGGTGGGCCAGCGGTACATCCGCGCGGTCAGCGCGTGGGCAAGTTCGTGGACCAGCACCGACATCAGGAGCAGCACCGAGTAGGCGAACGCCACGAAGTAGGCAGTGACGCCCAGCCGCGGGTTGTTATGCGCCAGCACCGGCCCGTAGACGATGACCGTGAACGCCGCGATGGCGAACCACGAATAGGCCAGCACCACCGGAATGCCGGCGATCTTGCCCAGCGGGATTCCGCCGCGCAGTGAGAAGGGCCGCTCCTCGGTGCTCTGCTGGGTCTTTTGCCGCTCAGTCAAGGCCGGCCCCGATGCATTCGTGCCGGCGGGAGACGAGTTCCTGCAGGTCGGCGACGGTGCGTCCGGCCAGAGTGTCCCAGGTGGCGCGGCGCGGATCGTCGGGGAGCGGGACAAGATGTGGAATGGCCACCGTGACGACGCCGGAGGCCACCGCCGCCGCGACCCCGGGTGCCGAGTCTTCGAGGGCAACACAGTGCCGGTATTCCAGCTCGGGGTCTTGCTGCTGGAGGAGTTCAACGGCCTTCAGGTAGGCCTCGGGGTGCGGTTTTCCCTGCGTCACCGTGTCTCCGGTGACGAGGAATTCGAAATAGGGTTTGGGCAGGCTGGCGACGATTTCGCGGGCCAGGGGGGCCTCGGACATGGTCACCAGGGCGCAGCGTACGCCGGCGGTGTGCAGCTCCTCCAGCAGTTCCCTGGCGCCGGGACGCCACGGGACGGATTCCCGGACCTGGCTGACGACATGCCCGGTGAGGGTGTCGATGATGTCACGGACCTCCAGCTCCACCCCCGCGTCCTGGAGTATGCCTGCCGAGTAGACGAGGGACTGCCCCACGAGCTGCATGGCTTTGCCGTGCGACCACTCGCCGCCGTAAGCGGCCACCAGGGCGTGTTCGGCTTCAATCCAGTATCGTTCGGTGTCCACGATCGTGCCGTCCATGTCCCAGAGCGCGGCTTTGAGCAGGGGCTGGGAGGCTGGGGATCGCATGCCTTCCAGTCTACGGTGTGGCCTCGGGGCGTTGTCCTGGGCTAAGCCGTCGGCGAATTTTCGGTGTGCTGCGGCGCCTGCCTCCCTGCGTTCCCCCGTGACTTGGAAGTAGGGTGAAGACATGAATAGCTTCGAGCCAGACACCACGGACACGGGCGTCACGCCTGAGCCGGAGCGGTTGTTGCAGCCCGTTCCCGAGGGCCAGCGCATCACGGTGATGCTTGCGGCCTTCGAAGGGTGGAACGACGCCGGCGAAGCGGCGAGCGACGCGTTGCGGTACCTCAACAAGCTGTGGGGCGGCAAAAAGGCCGGTTCGATCGACGCCGACGAGTACTACGACTTCCAGTTCACCCGCCCCACCATCCGGCGCACAGCCGCCGGCGAACGGAAGATTAAGTGGCCGTCCACCCGGATCTTCAAGGCCAGCGTCCCGGGCTCGAATGTGGACGTGATCTTTGTTCAGGGCACGGAGCCGTCCTATAAATGGCGCGCCTACACGGCTGAGCTGCTGGTCCACGCCGAGGCGCTGAAGGTGGACTACGTGATCCTGGTCGGCGCCCTGCTGGCGGATGTGCCGCACAGCCGCCCCCTCCCGGTCAGCGCCTCCACCGACGACTCCGCGCTGCGTGAGCGAATGGACCTGGAGGCCTCCCAGTATGAGGGACCCGTGGGGATCGTGGGGGTGCTCGGAGAAGTGGCCCTGCTGGCCGGGCTGCCCACGATCTCGCTCTGGGCCGCCGTTCCGCACTATGTGGCCCAGGCACCCTCGCCGAAGGCACAGCTGGCCCTGCTGCACCGGATCGAGGAACTGCTGCAGGTTCCGCTGGACACGCAGGAGCTGGCGGAGGAAGCCGACGCCTGGGAACGCGGCGTGGACGAACTCGCCACCGAGGACCCCGAGATCGCGGCCTATGTACGCCAACTGGAGGAAGCCAAGGACACCGCGGACCTGCCCGAGGCCAGCGGCGAGTCGATTGCGCGGGAATTTGAGCGCTACCTCAAGCGCCGGGGCAAGGACAAGCCCTAGGGGCAGTCCCGAAGGCCGCCCCTCCGGGACAGCCCTACACATCGAGGGGTATTGGGAATACGGCGTGAAATTGAGCGCTAAGGTTCGCTGCGTCGGTGTTCGCGCTGGTGGGTAGTGTGTAGCGTGTGCCGGTGGAGTTCCTGAGTGATGCGAAGGCCGCCGGGTTCGGGCGGTTCGTGGGAGAGCTGTCGCGGGCCGATCTGGAGCGGTTCTTTTACCTCGATGATGCCGATCGGGATCTGATAGCGAAGCGGCGTGGGATCACAGTCGGCTGGGGTTCGCGCTACAGCTTGGGACGGCCCGTTTTCTGGGGACGTCCCTTACGGATCCGCTGGACGTTCCGTGGAGCGCGGTTGGTTACCTTGCTGCGCAGCTCGGCATTTTGGACCCTTCTGTGGTGAAGCGCTACACGGAGTGTGTCGAGACGGCAAACGCCCGTGTCCGTCAGATCCGCGCCGTGTACGGGTACCGCGAGTACGCCGGGGCTGCGGCCGGGGAGTTGGCGGAGTTCTTGTTCTCGCGCGCCTGGACGCAGGGAGAGAGCCCGACCGTGTTGTTCGAGCACGCAACGGCATGGCTTCGCCGTGAGCGGGTACTGCTGCCCGGTGTGACGACGCTTGTCCGCGTGGTGCAGTTCTCTCGCGAGCAGGCTCAGGCACGGATGCATGGGCTGGTTGCAGCAGCGGCCGAGCGGACCGGGCCCGGGCTTCCTCCCGCGCTGCGGGGTCTGCTCGGCACGGACCAGGGTGAGCAGGTCTCGCGGCTGGAGTTGCTCCGGGCGGGCCCGACGCGGGTCTCGGGTCCGGAGCTGGAGAAGGCGTTGGACCGTCTCGCGGCGATCCGGGCGGTCGGGGCCGGGGCGGTTAATTTGTCGGTAGTGCCGGCGGTGCGGGTGCGGGTGCGGGCGTTGGCCCGGCACGGGCTGGGCGCGAAGGCACAGTCGTTGCGGCGGTTGGCCGAGCCGTGCCGTACGGTGTGCTCGCCACGACGGTTCCGTGGGGTGCTACCCTCCCGGTGGGCAGCAGGTGCTGGGCGCCTTGGCGGGACTGGACGGGCTGCGGGGCCGGCGCGAGGTCCGGCGTGAGGAAATCGACGAGGGGGTCGAGGACCATTCCGCGGAAAAGTAGCGCTAAGGATCAAAGGGATCGCAACGATTGCTAGCGTCGATCGTTGAGAGAATATGGCTGGTGAATATTTAACGGCTGCCGAGAAGGCGGCGTACGGGCGGTATGCGCATGATGCTCCGGAACAGTCGGTGCTGGATCGGTTTTTCTTCCTCGATGATTTGGATCGCGAGCTGGTGGCGAAGCGGAGGGGCGACCACAACCGGCTCGGGTTCGGACTCCAGCTTGTGACCGTTCGTCATCTGGGTGCTTTCCTGGATGATCCCTTGGATGTACCAACCGCTGTCGTCGATTTTGTTGCGGTGCAGGTGGGCGTGGCCGATCCGTCGTGTGTGAAGCGCTACGTGGAACGGAAGCAGACTCGGTTCGAGCACCAGTGGGAGATCGCCGAGGTCTACGGTTTCGTCACTTACGCCTCGATGGAGACGGAGCTATTGGAGTGGGTGGACCGGCAGGCGTGGACCAGCGATGTGGGGCCGAAGACGCTGTTTTTCGCGGCGGTGGCCTGGCTGCGCGGGCGTCGCGTCCTGTTGCCGGGAGTAAGCACCCTCCGAGACCAGGTGGCCGGCGTCAGGAAGAAGGCCGAATCCCGGTTACATGATGCTCTCGCCGCGGTCGTGACAACCGAGCAGGCAGCGGCACTCGACAGGGTACTTCTGGCCCCTGGACAGGGGCGGCGGTCCCAACTGGATTTGTGGCGTCATCCGCCACGCAGAGACCCATCGGGTCGGTCGATGGTGAAGGCGCTGGACCGGGTGTCCGAAATCGCGGCCCTTCGTCTGGGCGAGATCGATATCGCGGGCACGGGCGTTTCCAAGCGGCGACTGTTGCAGTTGGCACGGTCCGGAATGAACGAAAAAGCGCCGAAACTTGCCCGGCATCCGGACAGCATGCGGACCGCGACCTTGCTGGCCACGCTGACATGGCTCGAAACGAAAGCTACCGATGACGCCCTGGAACTCTTCGATGCGCTCATGGTCAATGAGCTGTTCGGCCGGGCGGCGAAGTCCGCGGACAAGGAGACGGTGAGGCGCTACCCCCGTGTGGCCAGAGACGCCGCGCTGGTCAAGTCCGTGGTGGAGGTGTTGTTCGAGGCCGAAGAGCTGGGCGAGGACATTCCACTGGGCATGGTGTGGGAAATGATCGAAAAGGCAGTGGGATCCAGGGCGAAGATCCGGGCGGCTGTAGCGGGACTGGAACTGATCGCGCCGCCACCGCAGGCCGGGCCGGACGGGGCATGGCGGGCAACGGTCCTGGAGCGGTATAACTCCGTGCGAGGTTTCGTGAAAATGCTGTGCCGAAGCATCCGGTTCGGCGCCACCACCGACGCGCAGCGGGTCCTGCGGGCCATGGAGGATCTCGGACAGCTGCTCGAGGGGAAGGAGACGGCACGGGTTCCCAAGGGATACCTCGATGCCCGCAAGGTTGATGTGCAGCTCGTCCCGTCAGGCTGGTGGCAGAAGCTGGTCTTCGCCAAGGACCGGCCAGAGGGCACGATTGACCGCAATGCCTATGTGTTCTGCGTGCTGGAGCTCTTCCACGCCGGTCTCAGGCACCGCGACATCTTCGCGTTGACCTCCGAACGGTTCTGCGATCCCCGGGCCAAGCTACTGTCGGGTCCTGCGTGGGAGGCCGCCAAGGGGCCTGCTCTGGGGGCGCTGCTGCTCCCGGAAAGTCCGGACGCTCTGCTGGCCGAACATGCGGAGGACTTGGACGCGGCGTGGCGTGCAACCTCAGGCGGCATGGTCACCAATACCGATATCACCGTTGACACGGGAGGCAGGCTGCACCTCGGCAAGGACGAGGCCTTGGTCGATCGTCCGAGCCTGCTCGACCTGCGCAGACGCCTGGCCGGCATGATCCCGCAGGTTGACCTGTCCGAGCAGATCCTGGAAGTGATGGCATGGCAACCGGCGTTCGCGGCCTCGTTCACGGCCGTGTCCGGGGCCAGGACAAGACTTGCTGATCTCCATGTTTCGGTCGCGGCCCTGCTGACCGCGCACGCGCTGAACGTCGGGCTCTCCCCGGTGATCGGCGAGGCGGCTGCCCTGACCGCCGGCCGGCTGGCGCATGTCGACCAGCATTACCTGCGTCCGGAGACCTACGCCGCAGCGAACACCGTACTCATCGACGCCCAGGCCGGGCTTACCCTCCCTCAGGCCTGGGGCGGGGGGATGGTCGCCGCCGTCGACGGGATGCGGTTCCTCGTGCCCGTGCGGACAATCGATGCCCGGCCCAACCCGAAATACTTCCACCGCAAGAAAGGTGTGACCTGGCTGAACATGATTTCTGACCAGTCCGTGGGGTTGTCCGGCAAGGTTGTCTCCGGAACACCCAAAGATACCCTCCACTTCGTGGATCTGGTCATCAGTCCCGAGAGCGGTCAGCGCCCTGAGGTGCTGATCACCGACCAGGGGTCGTACTCGGATATCGTGTTCGGTCTCGTTACTCTCCTCGGCTTTGACTACAGGCCTGTATTGGCCGATCTGCCGGATGCAAAGCTGTGGCGTATCAACGGCGGCGTCGACTATGGCGCTCTGGACAAAGCCGCCCGCGGCAGGATCGAGGTGGGCAAGATCCGTCGCCACTGGCCCGATATCCTGCGCGTGGTTGCCTCCGTCCATACCCGGGAAGTCTCCGCTCACGACGTCATCCGCATTCTCCAGCGCGACGGCCGTCCCACCGACCTTGGCGAAGCTCTCGCTCATTACGGACGGATCTTCAAAACGCTCCACGTCCTGACGTTCGTCGATGACCCCGAATACCGGCGGGAGATGAAGGGCATGCGAAACCTTCAAGAGGGCCGCCACGCCCTGGCCCGGCACATCTTCCACGGGCGCAAAGGCGAACTGCACCGGGCCTACCGCGAGGGACAGGAAGACCAGCTCGGCGCTTTAGGCCTCGTACTGAACTGCGTGACACTTTGGAACACGGTCTATCTCGACCGGGCCCTGGAGACGCTCCGGGCACAGGGCCACTCGATCGCCGAGGAAGACGAGGCCCGGCTATCGGCATACCTGCGCCGGCACATCAACGTGCACGGGCACTACTCGTTCCAGCTCCCCGACCTCGGCGGATCATGGCGGGCATTCCGTGACCCTGACAGCAGTGAAGCCGGAAACGGACCCGACCAGGAGTAACCGGGACAGAGAAGCCCGGCTACCCCTTCTGGGTCTCGAAATGACGGTAGATTGTGGGTCTCGTGACACCGAACTCTGCCGCGATTGCCGCCACAGTGTGAACCCGCCTGCCGTCGGCGCCGGTTTCTTCGTACATTTCCCGGGCGACCTTCACCTGCCGGGGAGTGAGCTTGGGCTTCTGGCCGCCCGTGCGCCCCCGTGCCCTGGCGGCGGCCAGACCGTCCATCGTCCGTTCAGACATCAGCGCATGCTCAAACTCGGCGATCGAGCCGAGGATCTGGAAGAACATCCGCCCGGTGGCGGTGGATGTGTCGATGCCCTGGTCAAGGACGACGAGGTCAACACCGCGCTCCTTCAGCGTGTTGGACAAATCGATGAGGTTTTCCAACGACCGGCCGAGCCGGTCGAGCTTGGTGACGACGAGCTGATCGCCTGCCCGGTTGGCCGAGAGCAGGGCCTTGTCGAGTTCGGGTCTGCGGACGAGCTTTCCGGAGGCCGTGTCGAGGAAGACCTGCTGGCAGCCGGCCGCGGACAGGGCATCGTGTTGAGCCTCGGGGTGCTGATCCCGGGTTGAAACCCGTCCGTATCCGATTCGCATATCGGAAAACGTATCACTAACCGGGTAGAACGTTACATAGGCGAGTACACGGCAAGTATTACAAAATGAGCCCTGTGTTTCCGCGCCATTTAGAACATGACCAGGAGTGTCTTGCGAACGAACGTTACCCGACACAGTCCAAACAGCCCTGCGGCCGGAGCTACACGAATTCACAAGCCATCCCTAGGTGCGTGGGTCGTAGTGGTTTGACGGTTCCGCAGGTTTGAGCCGTGACGGCCCGGGGGCGGTCTCGTTTTTCTGGAAAGGGGGCGGGCCTTCTGGCATTTTTGCGGTAGGAGACCTGGAAGGGCTCCTGCGGGCCGCGGTTCGGTTCTGCAGGTTCGATCCCGGGGCACCGTCCCCGGGTATTCAGGCGATTTGGGCCCGGTAACTGAAGAGTT
>NZ_JBEPNK010000028.1:0-52264 GCF_040546245.1 Arthrobacter sp. UYEF3 | reverse complement strand
CATACCCCCGATTCTCCCAGCCACCCCTATCCGGACCCGGTCAATCCGCCGGCGTTTTAAAAACCGGCACCCTCACTACTGACCCACGCACCTAGTGCGCGCGCAGCTTCTCCTTGCCCCTTGTTGACAGAGATGATGCCTGCACGGCATACCTCGGCCGTGTAGGCGGCTTCATGCAGAGCCAACGCAAGAATGGCGGCGGTCAGTGGAGTGATCAGTTCATTTGCATCACCGAGGACAATACCCGGGCCGCCCGGTATGCCGATGGAGATTTGGGCGTAAAGCGCCCCCAGATTGTACCAGAAAAGAATCTGGACCAGGAGTGGCGTGGCACGGAAAAACCAGACGTAGCCCGCGCTGATGACATTGAGTAACCGGTTGTGCGACAGGCGCATAAGCGCAAGGGCGCAGCCCAGAACCGCTGCTATCGCGGCGGCTACTGCCGTCAGTTCGAGGGTGCGCTCCAAACCGAGGAGTATCTGAGAGGAGAACATGTAGTGACCAACAACGTCCCACTCGAACCGTGGATTGGCAGCAACGTTGATCAGTCCCAAGGCCACAAAGGCAACGAAAATCACGGACAAAGTGGTCCGGACCGGATGCCGAAGGGGTACGACCTTGTCGATCCTTGATGCCTCAGGGGCTTCTGCCGTAGGGGTGTCTTTAATATTTGTCTTTGTCATGGTTTAGACCTCGGCCGGGTTTAGCTGGACGTCGCCGGTCAGGATCTTTTCCAGTCCCCACTTCGCGAAAATTTCTTTCATCTTGCCTGTGTCGTTCAGGTGCTTTACTGCTGCTGTCAGCGCTTTTTGGAGACCGGTGTCGCGGCCGATCACGATGCCTTTCGGGTCGGATCCGAGCCCTGTGTCCGCGAGCTGCATTTTTCCTTTGGACTGGTCAACTTGGTAGAGAACGCTTACTTCGTTGAGGAAGGCTGCATCGGCGCGGTTGCTTTGGACTGCGAGGAAGAGGGAGTTCGCATCGGGGAAGGCGTCGCCTTTGATTGCGGCATTGCCTGCCCCGACACATTTGTCGGAGAGCTGGGGCAGGAATTTGGTCTGCTGTACGGAGCCGTTGAGGACTGCCACCGTTTTTCCGCACAGTGTGTCGAAGGTGATGTTCTCCTGGTTGTCTGCCGCCTTGGCCAGCGCCTGACCGTAGTGGGCGTACACGACGAAGTCAGCTTGTGCCTTGCGTTCCTTTGTGTAAGTGATGCTTCCTGCTGCTGCGTCAAACCGTTGCGCCAGAAGGCCCGTCATGAATGCTTCTGGTTTTACGTCTTTCAAGTCGACCTTGACGCCCAGGACCTGGCCGACGGCGTGCATGAGGTCTGCCTCGACGCCCGTGATTGTTTTCCCGTCATTACCTATGAACATCATCGGGGCAAGCCCGGTCGTGCTTCCGACCGTGATTTTGCCGCTCGTCTTGTACTTCTCCGGCAGTAGGTCCGCAATTTCTTTCACCGCTGCGACTCCGGCTGATGCCGTCGAAGACCCAGGATTTTCCGCAGGGCCAGTATTTGTCAATGCACAGCCGGACAGGGCGAGTATCAACGAAGCGCAACCTGCGAGGGCGCGGCGGGAGGTCCGCCATCGGGCGTGGTTTGAGTTCATGGGGTCTGCCTCTCTCAAGGATGTCTTAGGCATCAGAAGAATTGATGACGAACATGGGGCTTGCCCAGGCAACGTGACCGTCCGACTGCCGGACCTTCACCAGGTAGACATTGCGGCCGGCGCGGAAGGGCAGTGCGTCAAAGGTAACGGAGGCGTCCAAGGGCTGGTCTTGGACAGGAAGCCATTGAAACGTGACAGCGCGGTCGACACCAGTTTCGACGGGGATCTCCAGAGGGCTGTCTCCAAGGTCGCTCAGATCTACGGAGAGGTCGACTCCACCGGCATTGAAATGCACTGCCTTGGGCTTTTGGTCCAGGTCCAGAATGATGCCGTCGTGGTCTCCATTGGTGCTACTGACCCACTTGACCACCTCACCATCAGCAGCGATGATCCCCTGATCGGGATGATCGAAAGCCCACGTCCTCGCATTCTCGATTTTTGCCCCGGATACCTGGAGCTGGCCGTTCCAGTCCTGCACGCGGGTACGGTTCTTATCCCGCGCTCCCCGCCAGGAGACCCTGAGTCGGCGGTGCGAGAGCTCATGGGCCGGCTTCCATGCGGCCAGGACCTGGTCGGCGTCAATAATTTCGATGGATTCGATGGGTGCGGTCCCTGCAGCATCGACTTTGATCACCGGGGCGGAAGTGGCCTCCCAAAGATCGCCCATCGTGTGTTCCCCGGCCGTGACTTCCAGGACAATTCGTTCGCCTGTGGTTGCGTAGCAATCGCGACGGCGAAGTGCATCCATAATTCCGCGGCGGCTTAGCTCGTTGGCGCGAACTGCCGCCAGTCCGCTTCTCACCCCGAACACCGGCAGGCTGGGAAAGCTGCCTCCAGGGCGGCCGGAGTGATCATCTGAGGCGGCTATCAGCCCGACAGTGAGGCCGCGCCTGAGAGCGTCCAACGCGAACCATTCAAACCAGCCATGGACGGATGTCATCTCCAAAACCGGTGTGATATCAGTTTCGATCAAATCCAGATTTGCTACCCGGCCTCCGACGTGGGCAACGGTGATCGCGTCAATTCCCTCCGCACGGAGCGTTGAGTACACGTCCGTGATCGTCCTGCAGTCGGTGTCTACGTCTGAGAGGTCATCCAGAAGGGCGTGGCTTGACCGAAGAAGGGGAGCAGCAGAGTTATCGGCATAGAGAACGTTGTGATCACCACCGGTCGGCGTGTTTCCCGACCACTCGAAGCCACCGAAGGCCACGAAGGTGCCGTCCTGCGTGTACTGGTCTGTCATCTTGAGAACGCCGGCGTAGGCTTCCCGTTCGACCTGGAAGTCGTTGGCGCTATGGGTCACAAAATCAAGCTGAACCGCGTCCCGGGCATATTCAAAGAACTCGCGCAAAGAGCCGGCTCCAACTGTCTCCCCGGTCTGTCCCTGCGTGTCTCCCCAATACAAGGAAGACTTTGATGCGCCCATAACGATCGGGTTAGATATCGCGGCGAGCCCATTGGCGTCGAGCACGTCAAAGCGTACCGACCCTTTGCCGAAAGGCACCGCCACGTCAAGGGTCCTGATGCCCTTATCTTCCGGGGAGAAGTCCATAACGGCGATCGTTTCCCCTTGACGGGAAACTGTGGCTGAGCCCGTGTAGTTCGTCGCGACGTTGCCGAACCTGTCAATCGCCCGCACTGACATCCGAGCTGACCCGGTGTCTCTGGGCACTGGCTTCACTGTCGCGAGCAGAGCGTTCGCAGGGCCGGCTATTACTTCCACGGTGGTGGTGCCAGGCACGTCGTAGTAGACATTGGTCGCGAAGGCATCCACCAGAACACGGACAGGTGAAGCCTCTTCAACGTAGCTTTGCATGGAAGCTCCAGGACTTCCGGCGCTGGTGTCTCCCCAGACAAGTTCCACGACGTCGCCAGGGGCAAGGGCTCCGTCGGTTACATCGACAACAATGCCCTTAACCCAAGGCCTGACGCCCGCTTTGGTCTGCCACCTCGCCGTGACCCGGGCTGGTCCCGAATTCCGAACCGTTACGTAATTCGGGGCCGTGGGGTCCTGGAACTGGGGGATACCTCGGTCGCTGGGAATAGGAAGAAGGAACTTCAGCGCGCCCCCGTCGTCAACGCCGTAGGGTCCAGTCTCGTATCGGAAGGTCCAGGAGCCAAAGGAGCCTGCAACAACTGGAGTG
The DNA here is from genome assembly GCF_040546245.1 of Arthrobacter sp. UYEF3. Lineage (NCBI taxonomy): Bacteria > Bacillati > Actinomycetota > Actinomycetes > Micrococcales > Micrococcaceae > Arthrobacter > Arthrobacter sp. UYEF3. The sequence goes on along the minus strand of NZ_JBEPNK010000028.1, from coordinate 48,507 downwards.
CGTGGGCTCAGGCTCACCTCTCCGACCTGTCCGGAGGGCCAAGTCGTGGCAGAAGCCAGGCTTTCGGTATGCAAAATGCTCATGAGCTGTCTTTTACCTTTCCAAGGGCTTTTCAGTGACCTTGTGCGACACGGAGGAAATCTCCCCAGAACTTTGAGGACTCCCTGCCCAAACAAGGGTGCGATGTGGGCTATGTCTCATTTGAACCCTGCGCCTAGAGCACGGTCAAAGACTTTTTACGGATAGGCCTATAACGTCGGCTTATGGGGTAGGGTGCCTCACTATGGAACGTCGACAACTGGAGTTCTTCGTTGCGGTGGTTGAACACAGGGGCTTCACAAGGGCCTCACGCGCACTGCACGTCTCCCAGCCAGCCCTCTCCCGCTCAATCCGACTGCTGGAAGATGAACTGGGAACGACGCTTCTCCATCGAAAGCCGTCCGGCATTGTGGTCACTCCGGCCGCTGAGAACCTCATGCGTCGAGCGCGCATGATCCTCCATGACATGGAAGCCTTTAAAGCTGCCGCGAATTCAGAGGTGAATGTCGTGGCGGGTACCGTAAACATTGCACTAAGCCCGGCCCCGGCCATCGAGCCCATGACCACTATAGTTGCCGAGCTCCAGCACCGGCATCCGGGCGTGTTCACGGTCGGCGTCGGGTGCACAAGTTCAGCTGCCGCGCTTGAAGCCGTGATTGACGGGCGTTGCGAAGTCGCGCTGTTCGGTCAGCCAGAGACACCAGTGGCTGGCGGCGTCCTTTTTCACCGCATCCACATGGAGGAGTTGATGCTGGCCCTGCCACCCGGCTCCTCGTTGGCCTCTCAGCAGCGTATCGACCCGAACGCGCTACGGAATCAGTCGTTTATTGTCGCTCCGCCAGGCACAACCTTGCGCACCCTATTTGAGGACATCTCAGGACGGGTCGAGAACCTTCATGTTGTCGCTGAAGCAAGCCATCGGGAGGCCGTTTTACCCATGGTGTTGAAGGGGGTCGGGCTTGGCTTCCTGCCGGCGGGCTGGCGAACTTTTGTCGAAGCTGCGGGAGGCTCACTGCGGAGCCTTGATCCGCCGGTCAATATCCCAATTTGGCTGGCCCACGGCAGCCGCTTAACCCCTCCTGCCAAAGCATTCGTGGACACAGCACTCCGGCTAGCCAGATGACTCTGCTACACAAAGTGCCTGCCCTCGCTTGGCAAAGACGAGGGGCGCCGGGCTGTTGCAATCGCGGCCTCCGGCGAAGGGGAGAAATGATCATGACGTACGAGGACAGGGGCTTAGGACGGAAAGAGTGCCGGGCAGCGGTGCTGTCAAATACTTTGTCGAGCGTTGCCACAAGACCCTGCCCGACCATGATGGCTCAGACGCGAGCTCAACGAGTCGTGGTAGCGGCCGAAATGCTATTTCCGAGGCGGTCCCTTGCCCATTTTTCGGACGCCGATAACGGATCTTTCGTCAAGGGGCCGGCAGGGCAGGGGAGTGGCCTAGTCGATCTTCCAGGTTAGACCGAGCAACTGAAACGCGTGCTTGATCGCGTTACTGTCAGGATGAAGCTCCTCGGACCTGCTATGCCGAAGCTTTGAGCTGACAAGACCGTCGCCTGGTCGTTCGAAAATCGCCCATAGCCGCAGGTCGTCCCCGTGGCGGGAGGCGAACGTAACGCCGTCGAGGTCTGTGTTCTCGTAGATCCAGGCGGCGATTGCCTGGGTCAGTTCCCGTGGTCGGGCGTCCTTCAACGCTGCGGCGTCAAGGTCGGCCAGACCGAGACTGAAGGCCATGCCGATGAAGTGTGGATACAGGACTGCGATGGACTTGGAGTCCGTCACGGCACAGTAGGCGCCGGACAACTCGGCCGAGGTCGCAGCGCGGGCGTCGAGCCATTCCAGCGGAACCTGTCCCGGCGGGACGGTGGGGTGCAGAACTGCGTCTTCATTGTCTTCAACGATTTCGTCGAGTTCCATGGCAAGCCTGGCGTCGCGGCGGAACCCGGCCAGCACCTCGAGAAGGCATGCTCGCAGGCTGGATCCCGCGTACACGGTACGGAAGTTTCCGTGAAGATCATCCCACCGGCCTGGAAACCTGCCGTTGGTTGCCCATTCCCAGCCGCTCCATGCCCACGGGTCAGGACGGAACCCAATCCGCCATACCCGGGTGTCTGCAGCCGATGATGTCAGCAGTCCAGAACTCACCCGTCAGCCTGCTGCCGCGAACGCCCGGGCGGCGGCAAGAACGGCCTGCGCTGCACCCTCGACCTGGCCTTCCCGGAGCAGCCGAGCCGGCGGCACATCCTCCAGCTGGGGATTCATGCCTTGGAACCACGCTTGGACGACCGCGCGGGAATCGCGCTCAGCCAATAAAGCGGCCACATGGTAGGCATGGCGCAATCGCGTCATCACCTCGGCTGAGGGTTTTCGTTCGCCGTCGGCCCACTGGCGCACGGCTCGGGTTTCCCTCACCGAGCCGATATAGGCGACTAACTTCGCACCAAGGATCTCACGCAGGTACCGCACCAGTTCAGCGTCGGGAAGCCGAATGGAATCTTGGTGCGCTTTCAGCCCGCCCCGAGCTCCTGCAACTGCTGTCATGTCTTCATGATGGCATAAAGCCCGTACGGTATCAATGGGCTAATCACACCCTAAATCACACAGGAGAAGCGTTGACGAGAGGGGAGGTAGCGACGCCGCAAGAGTATGCAGCAGGGGCCTGAAAGAATGGCTTGCATGGACAAACTTGAAGCCGGCACAGGGGCTGGCCCGGGATCAATCCTGGAGATTCGTATCGACCTGATCGACAGTGTGCCTGGGATTTGGCGCCAGCTGGAGCTCCAGGGCGCCATGGCTCTGGATCAGGTGCACCAGGTTCTGCAAATTGCCTTTGGCTGGTAGGACGTCCACCTGCACAGGTTCACGACCGGTGACCCCTTCGCGCCGCTGCGGCCGATCGACGGCGAAGTTCCGGACGTTGTGCAGTGGCTTCCCGGACAGGAGTGCGCCGAACCGGCGGACCGACCCGAGGAGGGCTGCTCTCTGGAGCAGCTGCTCGCGCCAGGTGCCGGCGCCGCGTTCTATGAGTACGACTTTGGCGACAGCTGGCTTCACCGGCTCGAGCTGGTCTCCCGCCGCCCCGCAGACGAAGACACCCCGCCGGCCCGGTTGACCGACGGTGCGCGGCGCGGCCCGCTGGAAGATTCGCGAGGTTTCCCCGGATACGAGCAAATCATGGACACCCTGGCCGACCCGTCCCATCCCGACTACGCCGAACACTCCGCATGGGCGGCCGAAATAACCGGACCTGATGAGCCCTTCGACCCTGCCTTCCTGGACATTCCCGCGGTGAACCAGGCACTGGCCGAGACCTTCTGAGCAGGGCCCGTGTCATCGTAATTGGCCACACGAGTGCTCAACTCTCCTTGCGTTCAATGGGAACACGCCTGGCGACCGACTGAGATGCATGCGGATTTGCCAGCCCAAGAGAGACGACAACGCCACGATCCGCCTCACTTTGCATGGCAAAACCCCACGTCGGCGTGGCCAAAGTCATTGAGAGCGGACATTGCGACTAGTGCACGGCCACCGGGTAACACGTGCCCGCAGGTATGCTTTCAGTGGCTTTTTAGTGGAACTTCCGTAGTGTTCCCTATAGAGTTGGTGAACTACGCGAGGGAGCATTATGAGGATCTCGATTGATGTGGGCGCAGCTCACAGCGGCACCGCACGGCTGGGTATCCGCGAGGTTGTCCGGCAGCTGAACGGTGCTCTTGGGGCGACGTTGGTTGCTGCACTGGCGGGTAGCAAGGATCCGAAGATCAGCTACCGCTGGGCCCGCACGGACGGACCCGAACCGCGGGCTGAGGCGCAGGCCAGGCTTCAATTGGCGCACCGTGCCTGGACGGCTGTGGCGGGTGTAGAGGGTGAGCATGTGGCCAGGTTGTGGTTTGTCGGTGCCAACCCGTGGCTGGGTGAGGTCTCCCCGATCGAGGCGATACGGGACATGCGCGCCAAGGACGTCATGGGTGCGGCTATCGCGATGACCGAGGACAGGTTCTCCGCTTGACGGAGGTCTGCGCGGCCACTGGCCTGGCCTTCGTGGACGGGCCGGTCCTGGGATACAGAATCGCCAAGTCCTCGTATGGTCCGCTCAACCCCTTGCCGCGCCCGGACGGCCGAAACTGACCCGGAAGTGTTCGACGCGGTCGTCGAGTTTGCCCGCAACAGCGGTCTGGAGCCGATCGAGATCAAGAAGGAGAAGGCCGGCTACGTCCTGAACTCGCTGCTCGTCCCGCTCCTGAACGCAGCCGCCGGGCTGCTGCTACAGGGCGTCGCCAGCCCGGAAACGATCGACAAGACCTGGCGGATCGCTACCGGAGCGCCGATCGGGCCGTTCCAGATCTACGACGTCGTCGGCCTGACCACCGCGTACAACATCGCCTCGTCCTCACCGGACGCCGGATCGCAGGCATTCGCCGCGTACCTGAAGGACAACTACATTGACCGGGGCAAGCTCGGCGTCGCCACGGGCGAGGGCTTCTACACCTACTGAATCAGAACAGCGGAATCCGGGTCAGCTCAGCGAGTTCTCCCAGCAGCCGCTCCTGGAAGACGGAGTCGAAGGCGTCAGGAGCGGGCGGGTGGAGCTTCCGGTGGTGCCAGTATCCGCCGCTGGTGAGGGCCGATGGATCATCGCTGGCGGCCAGCCAGGTCTGCGTGAGGTGCCCCATTTCCAGGTCGTCGGGCGCTCCGGGGCCGCCCATTCTGGTGGGGACCCAGCCGGGGTCGACGGCGTTGCTCAGCACCGAAGGCCAGCGGCGCGCCGCTGCCAGGGCAAACGCGGTGACGTAGAGCTTGCTCTCGGCGTACGCCTGGCCGGCGTTCCAGCGCCGCTCGGCCCAGTCGAGGTCTTCCAGTGAGCTGCTGCCGCTTCGGTGCAGGCCGCTGCTGAGATAGATAAGGCGGTCCGGCCTGTCGATGAGTGCCGTGAGCAGGTACGGCGCCAAGGTGTTCACGGCGAGTGTCCTTGCGTGTCCCTCCGGCGTGGTGCCGCGTGTCGGCTCAAGGTATGTGCCGGCGTTGTGGATGACGGCGTCCATCCGGCCGATGCTGTTCACCTGTTCAGCCACCGAGCGCGTTTCCGCCGCGCTGCTGAGATCGCCGACGACGACGCCCGCCGCCCGAGCGGCTAGCTCGCCGAAGGCCTCGAGGAGGGCGCCGGCGCTTTCGGGCCTGCGGGCGTGCAGGACGACGTCGTGCCCGTCACTGAGTAGGGCACGTGCCGCGCCGAAGCCCAGCCCGGAGGCGGAGCCGGTGATGAAGATGCGTGCCACGGAATTTTTCCTTCATCGGTTCGCCTGGACGGGGGAGCCTCGCGCTGCTGAAGTGGGTAGGCCCGTTCGGCTTCTTCCTGTTCCAGGGCCTGGACGGAGCGGGACAGCAGGCAGAACTCGTTGCCCTCGGGATCAGCCAGAACCACCCAACTGACGTCCGGACCCTGGCCCACATCTGTACGCACCGCACCCAGGGCGAGCAGGCGCTCAATCTCCTCGGCCGTAGACACGCCGTCAGCCCGCAGGTCGAAATGCAGCCGGTTCTTGATGGTCTTGGTCTCGGGCACAGCGATCACATCGATGGACGGGGAGGTGGCATCCCGCGGGGCAATGCTGACGATGTCCGTATCCTCCTTGACAAAATGCCAGCCGAGGACGGCGCACCAGAAGTCCGCGACCAGCCTGGGTCTGATCGCGTCGATGGCAACACCCGCCAGTTGGCTCGGCATGGCACCACGATAGCCCACGAGGTGCGCTGTAAAAAGCGCAGATCAGTTGGAGCGGGCTTGTCGGCTGGCAACGCGACGAAGTGCATGAACAGTCACGCTGACGGAGAGGACGAAGCTGGGGAACAATGCCGGGACGCCGGCAGGGCTGGCGCGTCGTGGCGCTAACATTGGTCCCAACACGTCTTACCAGGAGGGTGCATGCCGTACATCGTTGACTTCGAGAATGTTTCCAATGTCGGAGTGGAATCGTCTCCGGTCGCCGACGCCCTGGCCGGGTTGCGCGCCAACGAGGCCCGCTATTACCGGAACAAGTACGAGCACGTCTTCACGGTGAGCCCCGCTACCGAGGTTCCGGAGGTCGTCGACCGGGTCAGCCGGATCCTCCGGGACGAACGTGACATCGTCATCGGCTCCCGCCCGCTCGAAGCGTCCGCCTTCGAAGTTGACGGTCTGCGGATGGCTTACGTTTTCTACGAGTCGGGGCTGTCGATCAATGTCATGTACAGCATCGAGGACGGCGGAAAGCGGGCGGTCGGTTTCAAGCTTGCCGAAGGCATGGCGATCCCGGAAGAGTTGGAGACGCGCTTCAAATTCGCCCGGCAAAAATCGAAGCTGGCGGGCGTTATTCGCGGCTCCTACTTCGTGATTAAAGGCAAATACTGACCGCTGCATCCGACCGCTGCGGGCTCCCGCCCGGCGCCGGGTAACGGGATCAGTCCAGTGCCGTCGTCGTTGTTCATATCGCCAGGCGTTATGGGGACGGCGGCGCCGGCGCGTTCAGCGCGGCATTGACCGGGGCGAAGGCGGCCCGATCCAGGACGAGTTCGATCTCACGGATTTTGTCCCCGCTGATGGCGAGCAGTTCGATGCACCGGACAGCACCGGCAGCCGTATCGGTAACGAAGTCATACACGACGCAGGCTCGGTTCTCCGCGGTGAAGACCTCCCGGACGTCGTTCCTGATCAACACCGGAAGTAGGCGCTCGAGCGCCGTGATCCAGCCGGCCTTGTCGAGAGTGGTCCCGGCGAAGGTGGCCGCAAGGTCGTCATCGAACAGATCGTTGAGAGCGTCAATATTGTGGGAGCCAACAGCCTCGATGTAGGACCGTGCCGTTGTCTCAACGCTGGAATCCTGCAAGGGGCATTCCTTCCTGTTCGGACGAAGTCCAGCCGGCATCCCCGGTCCAGCCCCCGACCCGTGGACGCCGACGGCGTATCTGCGAAGCCTAGCGACCCGGCGGAACGAGGGGAAGCTCCGAACCGATGACGTGGGAGCCCATCTGGCAGGTGGCAGCGGCCAGTATGGGCACACCTGGCGCTTGGCCTGCGTGTGCGGTCCGGAGGAAATCATGGTGGCCTTAGCCGAGCGCATCGGCTGACCTGCAAGCAGCCGACGCCAGCCCCCGCCGTCGTGTCCAAAGCGGCGACGGCGCCAGCTGCGCCACCGCCGCATCCCGTCACTATCGGGCCAGGTACTCTTCGTGCTGCCGGTGCGCCTCTGCCACCTCGGTGCGGATGGTGTCCACGTCCTTGGCCTTGTTGCGGTACTTCGGGTTCATCTGTTCGATCTGCCGTTCTTCGTCCAGCAGGGCATTGTAGATCCGCTCGCGCTCGGCCGGATCCGCCGTGTATTCGAGGTCCAGATAGCTGACTGCGTGTCGGCGGGCGTTGTTGATCGCGGTTTGTGCCTTCCCAGCCTTGCTCAGCAGTGATGCCAGCACGGTGATGACGAGGGCGCCGATGATGACGGTCAGGGACAGGCCTGTGGTGATCTCGAAAACAGGGACCGGTTGGCCGCCGTTGACGAACGGCAGGTTGTTCTCGTGCAGGGCGTGCAGCATCAGTTTGACGCCGATGAAGGCGAGGATCGCCGCCAGGCCGTAGGAGAGGTAGATCAGCCGGTCCATCAGTCCGTCGATCAGGAAGTAGAGCTGGCGCAGGCCCATCAGGGAAAAGGCCGTGGCGGTGAAGACAACGTAGACGTTCTGGGTGAGGCCGAAGATGGCCGGAATTGAATCCAGGGCGAACAGGAGGTCCGTGCCGCCGATGGCAACCATCACCAACAACATCGGGGTCAGGACCTTTTTGCCGTTCTCCATGGTGAACAGCTTGTCGCCGTCGTAGTGATCGGAGGTGTGGAAGAACCTGCGGGCCAGGCGGATGATGAAGTTGTCCGCTTCGCCCCCGTGCTCGGTTTCGGGCTTGAGCAGGTTGCCGGCTGTGATCAGCAGGATCAGGCCGAAGGCGTAGAAGACCCAGGCGAAGGAGTTGATGAGTGCCGCGCCGAGGAATATGAAGCCAGTACGGGCAAGCAGCGAGAACACGATGCCGAACAGCAGGACCTTCTGCTGGTCCTCACGGGGAACCCGGAAGCTGGCAATGATGATCAGGAAGACAAAGAGGTTGTCCACCGAAAGGGCCTTCTCGGTGATGTACCCGGCGAAATACTCCGAGCCCATGGCCTGCCCGCCGAAGATCAGGACCAGGATGCCGAAGATGACTGCGATACCCACGTAGAGGCCGGACCAGATGGCCGCTTCCTTCAGTGTGGGAACGTGGGCCTTGCGGATATGGAAGAAGTAGTCGAAGGCCAGAAGGGCCAGAATGGCCACAATCGTGATGCCCCAGATCAGGGGAGGAACACTCAAGGTGTGTGCCTGCTTTCGTAAGGTGGGTAGCAGTGAGCCTTGTAAGTCTCTCCGCCCGCCGTCCGGCTGGCCGCTGCACCCGGCCAGGCATCGGTGCCTGACGTGTTGACGTATGCAGCGCTTCGGAATACTCCCCTACGCACTTCTACTCTAACCAAGATGGCCGTCCGAGACGAATCAGTCGGCCCGGGCCCCGGGCGAGCGGCCCTGAACGGTGACGTTCAGGGGCATACGGTTGGCGCGACGCAGGCGGCCGGCCAGCACGTTGCGCACCCCTCTGGTCACCATGGTCGTTTTCGTCAGATAGCGAAACTCCGCTGCGTCCGTGGTCACCAGGTCCAGGAGAGGGCGCGCGGCGTCGTCCGGAGTCTGCCCCCAGAGTCCGGCAACGATCTGCAGACCGCCGAGCCGATGCTCGTACCCGGGCTGGGACGTAACGTGCCCCAGCAGATCCGTCATCACCAGGCCCGGCTTCATGCCATGCACGCGGACCCCGGTGCCTCTGGTCTCCCGCCGCAACGTCTCGGTGAATTGGCGGACCCAGCGTTTGCTCGACGCATACGCGTTCTGCAGCGGAACGGGCCCCCGGTCGCCGTGGCCGTAGACGTTGACGAGATCACCGTGGCCCTGCCCGAGGAACACCGGCAACGCGACCCTCGAGCCGTGGAAGCTGCCGAGGATGTTCGTGCGCACCACTTGCGTGAAATCGTCGATCGGAGTGGACGCCGTCGGCCCAAAGACGCCGGAGGCTCCGGCGTTGTTGACCCAGATGTCCAGCGTCCCGCGGCTGACGGCCTCGTCGCACAGGGCCTCGACGTCGGCCAGTTCACCGGTGTCGCAGCGACGACCGGAAACTGCAATCCCTTCGGCACGCAGCCGCTCGACGGCGGCCGCGACGTCGGCGCCCGACCTGGACGCGAGCACCACCGTCGCGCCCCGATTCCCCAGCAACCGGGCCATGGCAAACCCCAGACCGCGGGTTGAGCCCGTCACAACAGCCACGCGTCCGCGGAGGACGTTTCGTTGCGTATCCATGACTCACTCCTACCCGCAGCGGCAGGAGGGGGGCAAGAGGTCCGGCCTGGCGGCTGTTCCGAGGTGCCGGCCTACGTATCCTGCTGCCGGCGTAACGCTGGCTCTCGTCTCAGTTAACAAGTGGCGAGCTGAGCCAGCTTGTCTGACAGGCCAGTACGTTTCCTGCCCGGTCGTGCACCAGCAACCAGTCGATCAGGCGTCCAGGAACCGGGAGCCTGCCGGGAAAGGGGCATCCAGTGGCTCTCCCCAAGGATCGTCCGTGTCCGCGTCGGGCAGTGGGTGCGCGGCCGTGAACAGGTACCAATCGGGGACGGGGTCCTCGGGCAGTTCAGGTTCCGGTCCTGGGCCGGCTGGCGGGCCTAGATCCGGGGGCGGTTCCGGTTCTGGCTCGTTGCCGGGGTCCACTGGCCGGCCAGGGACCGTTCCTGTGGCGGCAGCCAGAAAACGCTGCGGCCAACGGGGTGGTTCCCAGTCCTGGTGTTCGCTGGAGTAGGCACGTCCCAGGTACGCGGAGAGCCAGGCCATGCCGTCCCGGTCCGGGGCGAACTCGACCCGCCGGTCACCGGCGCTCCTGGTGTGGCGGGTTTCGATGCTGACGGGGTGGTGGCGTTCGCGCCAGGTGCGGGCCCTGGCCCGGAACCGGCCCGGCACGAGCTCGCCCGCCCCGGCCCCATCCAGATTTGCGGTTTCATCGACCATGATCCGGGCGTGCTGCCAGGACATTGTGCCGGCCTGGAGTGCCGTCAGGGTCAGCGGCAGCGCCGTTACCAGGGCCAGCGCGTCGGAGATCAGGGCGCCGGCGGTCCGTTCGCTGACGGTCGGGATGCAGGCGACTTCGGCGACCACGGCCATTTCCTGGCCGGTGCGTTCCTGCGCGGAGACTGCCGGTGCCGCCAACGCCTCGGCGGCCTGCACGTAATCCGCGGTCACCCGCACCTTCAACGCGGCAGCCCCGGCCTCCCACCGCGCCAGCCCGGGCCTCCCACCGCGCCAGCCCGGCCAGGACGTCCAGACACACGTCCGCCCTGGCACGCAACGGATCAAAGTCCCGCAGCGGGTCTGCGTCGGAGGGCTCGTCGACGTCGCAGTCCGCGCCCGCTTCAGTGTCGGCGAGAGCAGCCAGCGCGGCGGCGGACGCAGCGAGGGCAAATGAGATCATCAAAGTCATCGCCTGTGTCGATACTGATGCCGACACCCACGATGTCGCCCTGATTAATCAGCACGGGAAACATCTGGCCGACGAGAAATTCGCGGCCACCGGACCCGGCTACCGGGCCATCGTTGAGTACATTCACCCAGTTCGGGCCAGCCATCGCCGTCGGAATCGAAGGCGCCGGCAGTTACGGTGCCGGGCTGGCTCTCGCGTCCTGGCGACAGAAGGCTTTGAAATCGTGGAGGTCAACCGGCCCAACCGGCAGTCCGCCGGTTGGGCGGGAAGTCCGCCCCGCTCGACGCATACCAAGCCGCGGATCGTGGCATTTCCCGACGAAACGTGGGCCGGCTACTGGTCCTCGGGTGTTCTTCTGGGCGGGCGCCATTGAGTCGCGTAGAGTGCGGGGGTATCGGAGCTATTTCGCTTGCGGACAACCCAAGATCGCGTCGCCAACGACGAGAGACGCTGGGCCGGTTCGCGGTCAAGACGGGAGCGTTACCCATGACGCTGGAACACGAAAAATTCCAATTCGCGCAGCCTGACATGAGGTCTGCGCACCGACATGGTTCTCGATTCCAAACACTGACATCGCCGTCGACGCCCACCATCGCCTTGTTGAGCACCTATCCTCCGACGCAGTGCGGGCTGGCGACGTTCACGGCTGCCCTCTACGAGCACCTGAGCCGGTTGCCAGGACACGTCGGGGTTGTCAGGGTTCTGGATGACCCCGACGGGGGCCCGCCCGCAGCGGAGGTCGTCGCCGACCTGGTGAACGGTTCCCGTGCTAGCGCCGCCGCCGCCGTGCACACCCTGAACGGTTACGACGTCGTGGTCGTGCAGCATGAGTACGGCATCTACGGCGGGTTCGACGGCGCCGACGTGCTTGAGGTCGTCGAGGCCCTCACCGTGCCGACAATGGTGGTCCTGCACACCGTGCTGGAGAACCCCACTTCTCAACAGCGTTGGATCCTGGAACGGCTCGTCACCGCTGCCGACGTCGTCGTGACGATGGCAGAGACCGCTCGAGACCGGCTGGTGGAGTACTACGGCGTGGACCTGGCCCGCATCGTGGTGATCCCCCATGGGGCCATCGACCACCGCAGCATGCGGGGGACCCGCTCCGCCGGCCCCCGGCCGTTGATCCTCACGTGGGGTCTGCTCGGTCCGGGGAAGGGCATCGAGTGGGCGATCGACGCCATGCAGGGCCTGCGCGATTTGCGGCCACGCTACCTGGTCATAGGCAAGACCCACCCCAAAGTGCTCAAGCGCGACGGTGAGGAGTACCGGCGCAGCCTCGCGGTGCGCGCACGCGAGCGTGGGGTCGCCGACATTGTGGAGTTCGACGCCAGCTACCTCGAGCTTCCCGCGTTGGCCAACCTCGTCGAGTGCGCTGACGTGGTGCTGCTGCCGTACGACTCGCCCGACCAGGTCACCTCGGGCGTCCTTATCGAGGCGGTGGCCGCCGGCCGGCCCGTCGTCTCGACGGCTTTCCCTCACGCGGTGGAGCTGTTGGCGGGCGGTTCCGGCCTGATCGTCCCGCAGCGGGACCCGGGCGCGCTGGCTCTGTCCCTGCGTCGCGTGCTGACCGAGCCCGGACTCGCCGAAGAGATGGCTGCCAGCGCTGCGAGCCAGGCCCCCTCCCTGGTCTGGAGTGCAGTCGCGCAGCGCTACCGGTCGGCCGCCGCGAGCCTCGTTGCCGCCTCGTGAAGATCCCCACGCCCTCGTTCGCGCACCTGGGCAGACTCACCGACGACACGGGCCTGTTCGAGCACGCCGAGGGCGTCGTGGCCCGCCGCAACTGCGGCTATTGCGTCGACGACGTGGCGCGCGCCCTGGTGGTGGTATGCCGTGAGCTCGCTCCTTCCGGCAGCTGCGAACTGCAAGGGCTGGCAGAGGTGTACTTGTCGTTCGTGCTCGCGGCGCAAGCCGGCGACGGGCGCTTCCACAATCGGCTCGGCCTCGATCGTCGCTGGCAGGACCAACCCACGGTCGAGGACTGTTGGGGACGCGCCCTCTGGGGGTTGGGAGCGGCCGCAGCCGCATTCCCGACGTCTCAGTTACGCGACACGGCCCTCGACGCCTTCACCCTCGGTGCCCGGTGGCGGTCACCCTGGCGGCGTCCCATGGCCTTCGCCGCTCTCGGCGCTGCGGAGGTGCTGCGGGTTCTCCCCGACCACCCTGGCGCGCGCGCGCTGCTGGCCGGTGCCGCCCACCGGATCGGCCGGCCGCGCGCGTCCCCGCTCTGGCCATGGCCCGAGGACCGCCTCGCGTACGCGAACGCGGTGTTGCCCGAAGCCCTGCTGGCTGCCGGAGCCGCACTAGACGACGAGTCGCTGCGAGCAGACGGCTTTCTGCTCTTGGGGTGGCTGCTCGACGTTGAGACACGCGGCGGGTACCTGTCCGTGACACCTGTTGGGGGTCGCGGACCGGGCGAGGCAGCCCCGGCGTTCGATCAGCAGCCGATCGAGGTCGCGGCCATCGCCGACGCCTGCGCCCGGGCGTACTCCATCACCGGCGAACCCCAATGGGCTGACGGGCTCGAGCTTGCCGTGACCTGGTTCCTCGGTGCCAACGATGCAGGCACGCCCCTATACGACCCGGTCAGTGGCGGCGGCTGCGATGGCCTGGAACACCGAGGGCGCAACGAGAACCAAGGTGCCGAGTCGACGCTGGCCGTGCTCTCAACCCTGCAGCACGGGTGTCGGGTTCTCGGGGCGAGCCGATGAGCTCCGCCATCCGGCAGCTAATCGCCCGCGCCGAGGTGCGCCTCGATCCCGACCCGTCCCGCGTGTTGGCCCAGCTTTTCGTTCCTGGTCAGGAACTCGTCCGGGACCGCAGGTCCCGCACCTCCGGTGTGCTGAGCCGTATCCTCGCGCTGCCGGAGGAGGCGGTGGACACCACTCTCGAGGCGGTGACGGCTCGCTTCACTGGACGGCACCGGGACCTGCGAGCGATCCTGCAGGCCCACTACGAGCGGGTCGCGCACCGGGTGACGGACGCTACAGCCCTATCGAACGAGCGGCGGTTGCTCATCGGTGCCTGCTTCACAAAAGAATACTCGGTTGAGGCCGCTGCGCTGTTCAACCCCTCGGCCGTGGCGCACCCAGATCAGTCGGGCCTTGAGCGGGGAGCCGTCCGGTTCGTGCTGAGCCTGCGGGCCGTCGGCGAGGGCCATATCTCAAGCCTTGAGTTCCGCACGGGGGTGGTGGGTCCGGGCCGCAATCTCCGGCTCGATGATCCCGGACGGTTCCTCGATGCCGGGCACCACCAACCGACGACGTACGAGCGCGAGCTGTTTCTGGGCAAGCTTTTGGAGGCGGCCGCCGACGAGGAAAGCTCTTCGTTCCTGAGGCGCCGGCTCCCATCCCACTTCGACAATGCGGCGTTGGAATCGGCGCTGTCAGCCCTGGCGGGCCAGCCCGAAACCTGGCACGGCGCCGCTCGCACAGGCCACCTGGCACGGCACATCGCGACGTGTAACTATGACATCGAGTTCGACGCAACGTCCCCGCTGCCGGAGCGGGTTCTATGGCCACACGCCCCATCGGAGTCCGGGGGCATCGAGGACGCCCGTTTCGTGCGCTTCATCGATGACGACGGCAGCGCCACATATTACGCGACCTATACGGCCTTCGACGGGAAACATGTGGCACCGCAGCTCATCGAGACGGCGGACTTCCAACGCTTCCAGATTAGGCAGCTCTCGGGTCCCGCGGCGAGGAACAAAGGGATGGCACTGTTCCCTCGCAAGGTGGGCGGCCGCTTCATCGCCCTGTCGCGTTGGGACCGCGAGAGCAGCGCGATTGCCACGTCTCCGGACGGCCGGGCGTGGGGCAGCCCGACGACGCTGCAGACCCCGGAACAACCGTGGGAGCTTATCCAGCTCGGCAATGCTGGTTCGCCCGTCGAGACCGACTCCGGGTGGCTGGTCCTCACCCACGGTGTCGGTCCGATGCACGAGTACTCCCTCGGGGCCATCCTGCTCGACCTGCATGACCCGAGCCGGGTCATCGGTGCGTTGCGCGAGCCTCTTATTCGCCCGGCACCGAGCGAACGGGACGGGTACGTTCCCAACGTCGTCTACTCGTGCGGAGCGCTCGTCTGTGGGGAACAGTTGCTGCTGCCCTACGGGGTCAGCGACTCGTCGGTCCGCTTTGCCTTCGTGGACATTCCACTGCTGTTGGACCGGCTCACCGTGGACGGCCCGTGGAAATGACCCGGGCGAACAGATCGGCGTAGTCGACAACCATGCGGTCCGCCGTGAAGCGCTTCTCGACGTCATTCCGACAGTCCCTGCGATGCAGCCCCTGGACCATGCCGACGGCCGCGACCGCCGCGGGCACGTCAGCGACCAGGAAACCGGTTTCACAGTGACGAACAAGCTCGGGCAGCGAGCCCAGAGGGTGCGCGATCACCGGGGTGCCGGTAGCGAGGGCCTCAACCACCGACAGGCCGAATGGTTCGGCGAAGTCGATCAGGTGCAGGAGCGCCAGGGCTCCCCCGAGCAGCGTGTCACGCTCAGCCGGTCCGACCGGACCCACGTAGGTGACGCCAGGCTTGCCCAAGTGGGGCTGGATCTGATCGCGAAAGTACGCCTGGTCCTGCACGATGCCCGCCAGGATCAGCGGCAGCCCCGACTGGCGTGCTACCTCGATGGCCCGGTGCGCCCCCTTATCTTGGTGGATGCGACCGAGGAAGAGCAGGTAACCGCCGGGGTCGGGCCGGAAGGTGAAGCTGGCCAGGTCGATGCCGTGGTAAATCGTCGCCTCGTAGGTCAAGTCGGGGTGCCGGTCGGCGTCGCTGATGGCGACATAGCGAGCCACGTCGTCGTACGCGCGGTACACCGGGAGGATACGGTCGGAGGAGAATCCGTGGATGGTCGTCACTACGGGTGTGGCCACCAGGCGGCTGTAAGTCAGCGGCAGGAAGTCGAACTGGTTCGACAGGACGTCGAACTCGTCAGCGCGCTCGAAGGCGGCTGCGATGTGCAAGCCTTCATACACCTTGGCGTCGATATTCGGGTCCTCCTCATAGCCGCTCGGCGCCTCGGCGTGCAGGTGCGCTGACGTGATCGAATCGCCAGTCGCGAAAAGCGTGACGTCATGACCTTGTGCCACTAGGCCCTCGGTCAACGTCGACGCCACCTGCTCCCAAGGCCCATAGTCCCGCGGAGGCGTCCGGTGCGCGATGGAGGCGATGACCCCGATTCGCAGGGCCCGGATCCTCTTCTCCACGGGAACCGTGGGTGAGCGACTCATAGTGTTCAGACTTTCATCTAGGTTGTAGATCAGCGTCGGGGGCGTGCTGATCGCGTGGCTGGTGCTGCCGAACGCGGTGCGGGTGCTGACCGACTTCACGCCCTCGGGCGGCTCCAACTTCATCAGCGCCCAGGTGTACCTGTCCTTCGTGTTACGCCTGCTGCTCGCCTTCGGCATTGCCTTCCTGCTGCCCGTGGTGTTGTTCGGGCTGAATTTAGCCGGCCTGGTCAAAGGCGCGCAACTGCTCAAGAGCTGGCGGATCACCGTGTTCCTGGTCTGCCTCTTCGCCGCGATGGCAGCGCCCGGCGCGGACGCGACGAGCATGTTCTACCTCGCCGTGCCGATGCTGTTGCTTTTCTTCACCGCGATCGGACTGTGCGTACTTAACGACCGGCGGCGCGAGAAGCGCGCCGCCACGGCCGCCGCCGAGACCGAAGCCACGGCCGACCAGGCCACTCCAGGCCCCGACCTACAGAACCTGTAAACCCGCGGTGTCCGGGCCGGCGGCAGGGGCTTCCTGCCAGGCCCTCGCGCCGGCTATCCGAAGCGTCGGGTGGCTGTGGGGAGCCTGTGCCACACCGTTGCAAACGGTAACCGGCCAGTCCGGCAAGTTGTCTTTCATCGCGGGGTGTGTCATCGGGGCCGCCGAGGCGGGGTCCGTTCCCCCCGTGCAGGGGAGGCGACACCCTTTCCGGGTGCCGCCTCCGGTGATTCCGGTGTTTCTCTTGGTGGGTGTTGGGTGGGTCAGGCGTTGTTGGCGCTGGTGTTGATCTCGCCGTTGACGCCGTCGGGGAAGAATCCGCCCTCGGTTGCTTCCTCGGGGGTGAGGTAGGCGATGTTCAGAACCTGTCCGGGACTGCGGCTGAAAGCGATGCCGTTGGCGTCGGTGGGGACGAGGTTGGCGGTTTCTTTGGTGCCGATGCCCTGGTCGAGGTCGGTGGGTCCGTCGAGGCTGTCCCGGGCATCGGAGATGGCCTGGGCGGGCCCCTGCAGCCCGAGGGCGTAGAGGGTGGTTCTGATGATGCCGGCGTGGTAGGCCTCGACGGCGAGGATGCCGGCAGCGGCCTCAAGGTAGGTTTTGTTGTCGATCAGCGGGGCTGCTCCTTTGTAGGCGGTGACCCCTACGTCCTCGAAAATGAACGCGCCCAGGAGGAAGCTGGTTTCATCGGCGAAGGGGTTGAATTTTTGGCCTTTCTTGATCAGGCCAGCGGCCATGGCGGCGGCAGTGAAGCTGGCCTCCAGGTCGATTTGCGGTCGGGACACAGCCGCGCCTCCCAGCGCGGTGCGGAGGAATTTGACGTGGGATTTTTCGTCGGCGGCGATTTCCTTGGCGTATTTTTCGATTAGGCTGCCGGGCTTGAAGGGGACCTTCGCGCCGCCGGTGACGCCGCCCATGCGTCCCTTGCCGTCCGTGAGCCCTTCATCCAGGCCGCGGCCCGTGACGGCACGGAGGTAGAACTCCGCTTCGAGGTATTCCAGGTTCAGGGCAAAGTTCAGGATCGCCCCGTCGCTTGGTGCGCCGTGCATCTTATCTTTGTCCTTGGACGCCTGGGCCGGTGCGCTGGTAAGCAGGGCCGCGGCACCGCCGATTCCCGCGATCCCGGCGGCCCGGAACAGAATGCGCCGGTCCAAAGGATTTTCGGCGCTCCGGTTTAGTGCTTCGGTGATGAATTTTTGGTCGAACATCGGTGTGCTCCTGTCATGAGTGCGTTTTTTGAGACCATGACATTCCGGAGGGTACTCCCGCCGGATCCCCAGACGGAATAGCCACCGCAAATTGCTGCAGGCTGGCCCATGATGATGACACTGCAGATTCGTTGTGATCCGCATCATGAACGAGTGGCCGCGAAACCATTTCACGTACGTTACGGCAGTCTCCGGTAACGCCAGGTGGGAGGCGGTGCTCCGCAGATGCCCGACGCGGCACGCAGTGTCACCGTCGTAACCAGGTGATTCCTGCCAGGCCTACTGCCTGGCGTGTCGAGCCGGTTACACCGTCAGTTACACGTCCCCTTTGGCCACTCGGCACTGCCACGAATTGACAGGCAGTATAGAGATTGATCAGCGGCCGGGTCATCGCCGTGTGGCGGGGCGGCCGATTTTTCGAAGCGGTCACGGGAGCATTTGCCCTGCACCTCTGGCGGTCGCCCGGTCGCCCGGTCGGCGGCCAGACCATCGGGCCGGTTTCCGGGTGGAAGCGGGGGGCTCTACTCAGTGCCGGCGGTTTTGGCCGAGTATTTGGTACTCGTGACGGCCGGAGCGGTGACGCCCTAACATGGCGCGCAGCCGTTGCTTCTGGATTGATGGTTGCAGGAAGGGTCTCCGCATGGTTTGGACTGCGTCGCTGTGTTCCCTGCCGTCCGCGGCGCCTTGTCGGTGCGGCACGCAGGAGTGCGGGCGGTCATGACGGTCGCCGGTTTCGCGGTTTTGCGGGCGGCAGCCGAGCCGGTTTTTGCCGGGGTGGACCTCGCGTCCTGGCACCGGTATCTGCCTTTTGCGCTGGCGGGGACGGTTGTGTGGGGCCTGTGGTTGTACCGGGTTATCCTCTCGCGACGGGCCCGGCCGATCATCAGTAATTTCTCCGCCTCCACCTCGGTCATCGTCCCGTCTTTCCATGAGGATCCGGACATCCTGATGCGCTGTCTGGATTCCTGGCTGGCCCAGGAACCGACAGAGATCATCATTGTCTTGGATCTGAAGGACATTGAGGCCTACACGCGGATCACCGACCTGGGGAATCCGATGGTGCATGCTGTGCTATTCCGCCATGCCGGGAAACGCTCGGCTCTGGGATGCGGGGTCCGGGCGGCCCGGTGTGATCTGCTGATCTTCGTCGATTCCGACACCTCCTGGGAGCCCGGGCTCCTTGCCGCGGTGCAGATGCCCTTCGAGGACCCGTGGGTCGGCGGGGTGGGGACGCAGCAGAACGTGTACCAGGCCCGGTCGAGCGTGTGGCGGCGGATAGCGGACTGGATGGTCAACCTGCGCTACAACGATTACGTTCCGGCGATGGGCCGGGCTGGTGCGGTGGCGTGCCTGTCGGGGCGGACCGCGGCCTACCGGCGCGCTGTCGTGTTGCCGTTGCTTCCGCATCTGGAGAATGAGTTTTTCCTTGGGCGGCGCTGTATTTCCGGTGATGACGGCAGGCTTACGTGGCTGGTGCTGGCCTCCGGCTACAAGACGGTCCACCAGTCCTCGGCCAGGGCGCTGTCCATGTTCCCGAATACCCTGCGCGGTTTCATGAAGCAGCGCTTGCGGTGGAGCCGGAATTCCTACCGTTGCTACCTGACCGCGGTCTACAAGCGCTGGCTGTGGAAGGTGCCCTTCGTCACGAAAGTAACGGTCCTGCAGATCCTGCTGACACCGGTGACCATGGGTGTGTCGATGACGTACCTGTTGTGGGGGCGCCTGGACTTCACCCCTGTGGGCGTTGTTCTGGCCTTGGCCTGGGTGCTGCTGGGCCGGGGAATCCGCGGCCTCTCGCATTTGCGCCGGCACCCCAGGGACCTGCTACTGCTGCCACTGATGACCGTGGTCGTGATCGCCGTGGCCCTTCCAGTGAAGGCATACGCCTTCCTGACGATGAACAAGCAAGGCTGGCTGACGCGGGGGGATAACCGTTCCGGAGGCGACGGACAGACAGCCGCCACCCTGGCCGGCCGGGAGGGCCGTTGATGCGCCGCCGCCAGGCTGCGGTCATGAGCGCTTTGGCACTGTCTCTGATCGTCCTTCCGGTTTCCACTTCCATCAACGGTAGTCCCGGACAGGACAGCAGCCGGCTCTCCTCCACAGGGCAGCCGGTGGCGCCCTCCGGCACAGCCGCCGGCACCCGAAGCTATGCAGGGGACGCGCTCAACGAACCCCTCCTGGCCGCGGCCGAAGACCAGCGGCTGATCCGGGTCCGGGCGGCCGCCGTTGCCGCCCGACTCCGGGGTGAGAAACTACTTTCCCCGTACCGCGTCTCCACCGGGGCTCCCCGAACCCTGGTCCTCACCCCCCGACCCTCCCCTTACACGGCCCAGGACCTGACGGAACTGGCCCCGGGATCCTTCGTGCACGAAGCCGACGGCTCCTACCTGCTCAGCGAGAGCATCATCGTCTTAGCCGGCGCTGACTTGTCCCTGGGCGGCCCCGGCGGCCTGACCCTGCACCTGGAGAGCACACCTGCCGGTTTTGTCTCTATCATCAACGACGGCGGGAAGCTGGAAATCAGCGGCACCGCTGGGGCACCGGCCCGTGTGAGCAGCTGGGACCCGTCCACGGGGACTACCGATACCCTCACCTCCGACGGGCGAGCCTACGTGCGCTCCATCGGAGGGGCGATGACGATCAGCGGCGCCCGCATCGAGTCCCTGGGATTCTGGTCCGGCCGGACCGGGGGCATCGCCTGGACCGGCACCGACCGGCCCACCACCGCGGCCCGCACCCCGGCGCTCCCTCCGGCCGCGGCCCCACCCAAGAATGGCCCCCCCGCACCCGCCCCTTCCGACATCAGGTTGCTGGAGGCCGATCCGGGGGTGCTGACGGATAACTACGCCACCGGGTCCATCCGGGACAGCACCGTCACCGGAAACGCGTTCGGGATCTTCACCACGAAGGCCCGGGACGTGGAAATCCGGAACGTCGCGGTCCGGAACAGCCTCGTGGACGGCATTGTCCTGCACCGGTACGTCACCAACACTCGCATTACCGACACCACGTCCTCGCACAACGCCGGCAACGGGTTCGTCCTGGCCCGGGCCACGGCAAGGATCACACTGACGAACACCGGCGCGGACTTCAACGGTCGAAGCGGGATCTTCATGAAGGGGCTGCCGCTGGCCGAAGGACCTTCTGCCGGCGGGGACCCCGGGACGGTTTCCTCCGGCCACACCGTCACTGGCAGCCGTGCAAACGGCAACGACCGGTACGGCATCGAGGTCATCGGCGGCCGGAACGTCGGCCTCTTCGCCAATAGCATCACCGGCAATGACCGCGGCATCGACCTCTCCCGGGCGGTGGCCGACGCAAAAATCGAGGGGAACCGGTTCGAAAACCAGAGAACCCGGTCCATCTCCGTCACCGACGGCGCCCCTGACACCCTGGTTCAGAGCAACACCATCACCGGCGGAACCACGGCGATCTACCTGCGCAACACTCCCGGAACCGTGACCCGGAACACCATGACAGGGCTGACCTTCCACGGGATCACCATCAATGGCAACTCCTCTGTGCAGCTGCACGGCAACACCATCAGCGGCACAGGACCCAGTGCACTTAACCTGCGCGAGAGCCACGGCAGCGTCACCCGGGGCGGGAACGACACCCAGGGATGGGACAAAACCGCACCGTTCTGGTCCCGGGTCGCCAACTTTTTCCAGCCCCTGACCGTCATCTGGACCCTGCTGGGCCTGATCCTGCTCCTGACAGCCGTCACCGGCCGGCACGCCCGGCGACAGATTGTTCATCCCTACGCGGCGCAAGCGCCCTTGTCGAACTTCACCACCGGCCAGAGCCCTGCTACCATCCCGCGGCAGCAACGCAGGCATGCGGTGTCCCCGGGTTCCGCCAGTTCCCCCGGGGCGCGCAGATGAGACTCCAGCGCGGCCGGCGGCGCCTGGCCGCATACGGGCTGGCGGGGGCCATGATCATCACGTTTGTTCTCGTCGGGCTGCTCTCGTCGGCCCTGCACCACCCGGAGTACACCTTCCCCCGGGCCCCCGGTCCGGGGGAAGACCGGCCCACCGGTGCCGCATCCGCTGACCCCGGGTCCGACGGCGCCCCCATGAGCGCCGCCGCCGTGAACGCCCGCCCGGGGCAGGGTCCGATCCCGGCAGCCGAAACCAGGGACTGCCCGCGCCCGACAAGCACCGTCCGCGGCGCGGATGAGCTTTCTGCCGCGCTCGGACGGGCTAACCCCGGCGACGTCATTTCTTTGGCCGACGGCACCTACTTCGGACATTTCGCCGCCAACCGGCCCGGGACGCCGGAGCGGCGCATCTACCTGTGCGGTAGCCCCGGCACGGTCCTGGACGGAGGCGGCACGGACAGCGGGTATGTCCTGCATCTTGATCATGCGGACTACTGGGTCATCTCCGGGCTGACCGTGCGCAACGGCCAGAAAGGTATCGTCGCCGACAGCGTCACAGGCGCCGTCCTGCAACGGCTCACCGTTACCGGACTGGGCCAGGAAGGCATCCACCTGCGCCGGAACAGCACCCGAAACCTCCTCATCGCCAACACCGTGAACAACACCGGCAAAACCACCCCCGAATACGGCGAAGGCATCTACGTCGGCACCGCGGTCAGCAACTGGTGCGCCGTCACCGGCTGCCGCCCCGATGAAAGCAACTTCAACCTGATCGCCCGAAACACTGTCACCGCCACCACCGCCGAAAGCGTGGACATCAAGGAAGGCACTATCGGCGGAGTGATCTCCGGGAACACGTTCAACGGCAACGGCATGAGCGCAGCGGATGCCTGGATCAACGTCAAAGGCAATGCCTGGACCATCGACTCCAATACCGGAACCGACAGTCCCCGGGACGGTTTCCAGACCCATAACATCCTCCTCGGTTGGGGGGACCACAACCTTTTCAGGGGCAACACGGCCACCATCAGCGGCCGGGGAACCGCGATCGCTGCCACCCCGCCAATGAACAATATCGTGGCTTGCTCGAACAAAATCATCGGCGCCGGGCAGCTCAGCAACATCAAATGCACAAACCTCTGACCCGGCAGGTCTCCACATTCCGTCCGGGCACACGCCGAAAGGATGACCATGCACAACGCCACCAGCGCCGACAACGGATCCCTCCCGCCCGGGCCCCGTCAGCACGCCAACATCACGGTCATCGGCACCGGCTACCTCGGTGCCACCCACGCCGTCTGCATGGCGTCCCTGGGTCTGACCGTCACCGGCATCGACGTCGACGCAGGCAAGATCAGCTCACTTAGCCAAGGACACCTGCCTTTCTTCGAACCGGGCCTGGAAGAACTCCTCAGGACCGCTTTGGACAGCGGCCGGCTGACGTTCACCACCGACTTCGCCGCCGCAGCCGGGGCGGATGTGCATTTCCTGTGCATCGGAACCCCGCAAGCCCCGGATTCCCCGGCAGCGGACCTCACCTTCGTATATGCGGGCGTCCGTCGGCTTGCCCCGCACCTGACCCATAAATGCCTGATCGCCGGGAAGTCCACGGTACCCATCGGCACCGCGCAGCGCCTCACCGCCTTGGTTCAGGCCACAGCACCGGCCGGGAAACTGGCCGAGCTGGCATGGAACCCCGAATTCCTGCGCGAAGGACACGCCATCGAAGACACCCTCCACCCCGACAGGCTGGTCTTCGGCGTCCCCTCCGACTGGGCCCGCGAGCAGCTCACCGCCTGCTACACACCGATCATTGACGGGGGCACACCCGTGATTGTGACCGACCTGGCCACCGCCGAACTCGTCAAAGTCGCCGCGAATTCCTTCCTCGCCACCAAGATCTCGTACATCAATGCGATGGCCGAAATCTGCGAAGCCACCGGAGCCGACGTCAACCACCTTGCAAGCGCCCTCTCCTATGACAACCGGATCGGCGGCCGCTTCCTCAAACCCGGCTTAGGCTTCGGCGGCGGCTGCCTTCCCAAAGACATCCGCGCATTCGCCCACAGGGCCAAAGAACTCGGCGTCGGACAGGCCGTCGGGTTCCTGCGCGAAGTCGACGCCATCAACCAACGCCGCCGCCAACGCACCGTGGACCTCATCACCGAAATGGCCTTCGGAGACCTGACCGCCGTGCGCATCACCGTCCTCGGCGCCGCTTTCAAACCCGATTCCGACGACATCCGCGACGCCCCCGCCCTGGACGTTGCCCGCATGCTCCACCAGGGCGGGGCCCGCGTCACCGTCTATGACCCTAAAGCCATGGGCAATGCCAGCAAAACCTACCCGGAACTTGCATACGCGCCAACACTCGAGAAAGCCGTCGCAGGAGCCGAAATCGTGGCACTGCTCACTGAATGGGACGAGTTCAGACGCGCCGACCCCGCCGTGCTCGGCGAACTCGTGCAACTGCGCAATATCGTCGACGGCAGACACGCACTGGACGCCGCGGCCTACCGCGCCGCCGGCTGGGACTACCGCGCTCTCGGCACACCCACACCTTCCACAACCGGCGGTCCCGTCCCGACCCAGCTCCCGGCACTGGCCCGGCACACCGGGCAGATCGACCGAGCACGCGCCGCACGGTCCTGAACCCGCCCCATCGGTCTCCCCTTGCCGCACCCTCTGCCCGCCGGGACGGGACTATCTCACCAACCGGCGTATCCGGCCGTTCCCGTAACTAGTTTTCAGCTGCCGGAACCGCTTGCTGAAGGCGATGGCGAAGGTTCGTGGACCGGCATCAACGACCTTGAACTCTGCGTCGCGGGAGAACAACGATGGGTAAAACAACCAGCGTCTCCACGGAAAGACCGGCTATATATGCCGCCGGTAGAAGCCGGAACGACTCTCTGCTCGAATCTGCCGGCTATCAAACGATTGAACTGGTCTACACAAACTCCACCAAACCCGGGACGTGACAGATCACCAAGATGGTGCCTCCCTGCGTCCGTTAAAGGGGTCATCTCCCACCACGACTTGACCGGCCCTAAACGGGCTGCGTGCCTCTTGGGGCCGGTGTACGGCCTGCCCGAGAGCCTGGGCCAGGCGGCCCAAGTGCGGGTGTGCTGGTTTTGCGGCGGAGAGACCATCGGACTGCTACTTGCTCACGAAGGAAGTACGTCGCGCGGGCCCGGATTCCCGGAACAGGCCCCCAACCTGACCCTCCCGTTCCGGGGCCCGCGCAGAAACCGGCCTAGAATTTCGGCTCATGAGTAACACGAGTACCGACTACCTCATTGTCACAGGGGAATACGTGGACGGACCTGGCCGATGCAGACGACTTTCCATCGCTCCCGTGTCGGCAACTGCCTGCACCAGCCCCGTACTATCGCGGGTCCAGTGCAAACAACTCCTGAACTGACAGCCGAACGGGCCTGCCCGTGGAACAAGGAGGCCTTTGGTGGACGGAGGCAAACGGTGCGCTACGGGTCTATCCCTGGGGAATCCGCTGAAAGAGGCCAGAAATCCGGTGCTGATCTCGGTCCCTGCTCGAGTTGAATCGTTGACCACTGGGCTACGGCAAAGGATTAGCGAATCGAGAGCCGCGTCCCCAACGTAACGGCAAAACCGCCACTTCAAGCTGCGATGCAACCGCCATCCCGGCTTGGAAGTCCCAGACCGGCGGGCTGGCCGCCTCGTCTTGGTAAGGGATCCTTTGCTGAGAAGGCAGCGGGCGAAGTGGCGCCCCTCCCCGCCATCTTCAAACCAGTCCGGTTCGTCACCGGAAACGAGAGCCTTCGGTGTCGTGCCCCTTTAGGGGCCCGGTTCCGGCGCGTAGAGCCGGCGCCGCACGGAGAGTGCCAGCACAACGAACGCAATTACCACGAGGACCGCGACCGCTCCCGCCGTGAGCAGGCCCGCCGGGAGGCCCGCGCTGGTGCCTGTCGCAACCGGAAGCGTCGGCGGCGTTGCCGCGGCGGTAGGGTTCGTGGCGCCGGCAGTGAACGTGAACGTTCCTTCGAGGGGATGGCTGTCGGCGGAAACGACCCGCCAGACCACCGTGTACTTGCCTTGCGGGGCGCCGGTTTTGACCTTCTGGGTGACTTGGTTGTCGATGGTGGTCACGGGCCCATCGGCTTGGTCGGTGCCGGTGGCATCTTCTACGCGGACGACGGAACCGATGGCAGTGGGCGTGTGATGGAAGGTCAGGTCGATCTTCTCGGGAACGGCGCGGACGGCGGAGCTGTTGGCAGGGTCCGTGGCCTCGAGGACATCGTGAGCCTGCGCCGCCGCCCCGGGGAACAGCAGGAATGCTGCGGTGCTCAGGGCCAGCAGGCATCGCGCGAGTCGGGCTGCCGAACGGTAACGGTGAGTCGTTTTCATGGGGCGGGTCCTTTCAGGAGCGTTACCCCCGGGTTGCGGCGGAACGTCTCGCGTCCTGCCGCAGCGCGGCGGCGTTGTTACTTGCCTGCTGTCCGGGTGCGCCGGCCGTCCAGGACCGGAGTCCGCGCGGCTGTGGCGGGGACGAATCTGGCGGCACCCAGAACGATACCGATACCCACGCCGAGGCCCCTCGACAGGACCGGCGGCCGTCGCTGGCGGCGGATGGCAGGCGCCGGCCCACCCGGTGTGGGCTTCAGGCGTCACGGGTCATCCCGGACGGCGCGGGCAGACGTGGTGTGGAGCGGAGCGACCCGCGTTCGCCGGTGGAGGGTCAGGGCGGCGGCGGCGAGGAGGACCGCGGCTGCTTGGGCGAGGGCGGTGAGGGTTTTATCGAAGAACCAGACGGGTTCGTACATGGCGGGGAAGGGCCCGATGGCGGGGATGTCGATGTAGCGGTAGAGGAGCAGGACAGCCAGGCCGCCTCCGGCGGTGAACAGGGCCAGGACCCAGGCGGCCCGGCTGCCGCGGATCAGGACGTAGAGCCCAACCAGGGCGGCCGCCGCGGCTTCTGCAAGGAAGAGGTTGCCTTCGCCGAGGCCTTCGGAGGCGGCGGACTGGTAGCCCGGGGCAAGCCGGGCGTGGACAACGGCGTCCACGGTCAGGGTGGCTGCTGCAAGGATCCGCAGTATCACGTTCGCGGCTGAGCGGCCATGGTGGCGGGTCGGTCCGGATGGTTCCATGACGGGGTCCTGGCCGGAGCTTTTGGCGGTGGTCATTTGACGTTCAGGGTTCCGTGCATGTTGGAGTGGTAGGTGCAGTGGTAGGTGTAGGTGCCTGGTTTGGCCGGGGCGGTGAATGTGGCGCTGGTGCCGGGTTTGACGACGGCGTCGAAGGATCCGTCGTCGGCGGTGAGGGTGTGTGCCTCGGAGTCCGAGTTCATCACGGTCACCGTTGCCCCGGCCGGGACGCTGCCGGGGCCGGTGTAGGCGAAGGACTTGATGTGGATGGTCGCTTCGGCTGCGGTGCCCGTGGATCCCGTCGGGGACCCCGTTGGGGAGGCGCGCATGCCGGGGTCCATGGTTGTGGTGGGGCCGGTCGCTGTGGCGGCCGGCTGCGATGCCGTGGCCGTGGCCGATGGAGTGGCTGCCGCTGAGCCGGTCCCCGTGCCGGTGGTCCCGCAGGCGCTGGCACCCAGAAGGGTGGCTGCACAGATCAGGGCAAGAACGAGGCGGCGCGGGGTGGGGGTCGTCTTCATGGTGTTCCCTTTTCACAGAGCTGACGGGTTATGGGAGCTGACGGGGTAGCGCTGGAGATCCGGCTGCCCGGCCTGCCTTGGCGTTTAGGGGCCAGCTCTGGGGTTTATTAGGCGGGGTGGCTGGAAGTCAGGTGGGCGTAGACGACGGTGTTGTCCAGGTATTCCCTGGTGGCCGGGTCGTAGCCGCCGCAGGTGATCAGGCGGAGCTCGGGCCGGTCCGCGTTCTGGTAGACCTCCACGGTCGGGAAACTTGCCTTGTGGTAGATGTCGACTTTATCGACTGTGAAGACGGCGGCGGTGTGGTCGGCGCGGGTGACGGTGATGACCTGGCCCGGGGTGAGCTGCTGGAGGCGGTAAAAGACCCCGACTGGGTTCTTTGTCGAATTCACGTGGCCGAGCATGACCGCGGAGCCGCTCTGGCCCGGGGTGGGCGAGTCTTGATACCAGCCGGCAGGGGATCCGGGCTCTCCGGGCGGGATCTCTACTTCGCCGTTGGCTTGTTTGCCCAGTTGCAACACGGTTGAGCTGACGCCGATGGAGGGCACCTCAACGCTGACCGGTATGGACGCCGGCAACGGTGCGTCCGGCGCGGGGGGAAGCGTCCGCGCCGGTGGTCCAGTCGCGGATGCCGGCTCCGGCGCAGCCGCCGCGGCAGCACGCGAGGCGGGGGCGGCCGGGGCGGTGGTGGACGTGGTGTCGTTTGCCCCGGGTGTGGGGGGTTCGGCGTGGAGTCCGAGGCCGATGGTGGTGATCCCGCCAGCGAGGAGCAGGGCGGCCGCCGCGGACGCGATGAGGCGTCCGCGGCGGCTGCTGTTCTCAGATTCCATCAGGTTCCTGCGTCTTTAGGCGGTGGCGCTCATCCGGCGGCGGGCGGCGTAGGCTCCGCCGGCTGCCAGGAGGAGGCCGCCGCCGGCGGCCAGGAGACCCAGGTCAGGTCCGGCAGGAGCCGGGGTGGTGATGCCGGTGCCCGGCGCTCCGGCAGGCATAGCCTTCACCGAGCCGCAGAGAGCAGGCGAGGTAGCCGCCAGCGGCAGCGAGGGAACCAAATCGCTCGGAGCCTTCTGCGCTGCCTCTGACAAGGTTGCCGGGTCCAGTCCGTGCACCACTACGACGGCGGTACCGGCCTTGAGGGAATCAGCGGTTTTCGCGTCCAGGGTGAAGGTGCGGTTGTATGTGTACGAGGCGCCCATGCCGGCCACCTTCAGGTCGGTGCCGGCTGCCGGGCTGGTATCCCCGCTGGTGGAGAGTGTGGTGCCGATCCCGCCGTAGGACGGGGCGCCTTCGGTGGTGCTGATCACGCCGTCCTTGTTGGTGTCCGCGGACATGTCCGGGCAGGTCCCCTTGGCGCCGATGTGGATGTGCTGGACGTGCGGGTAGGGATTGCCACCGAAGGTCGCAGCAAGTCCGGAGACCTTTTCGGTGACGGTGGCCTGGTCACCGTTGAGAGTGAGCATGAACGTACCCGAGGCGTTGCTGCCGTTAATCGCGGCAAGGTTCGCCTGGTACGTGGTGGTGTCCGCGGCGAGGGCCGGGCTGGTGGAGAGTGCGAGGGCGCCCAAGGCAAGGGCCGGGGCGATCAGGAAAGCGGAATTCTTCATGACGGATTTCCTCCGGTTGTGATCGTGCGTCCCCGTGGCGGGCAGGCACGTGGTCTCAGACTAACCTCTAAAGTGACCCCTGTCACTGGAGTGACTGTTGTGACTAATGCCATTGAGGGGGTCGGCTGGTACCCCTCAAGGCGGCTATTCGTCGCTACCGGGGCCCACGGCTGGGACGGCCCGGGAGAACTTTCCGCCATAAAGTCGGTCCCGCAGATGACCCCTGCTTAGGTGTCGGACCAGCAGGCCAGTACCGCGGTGGCCACCTCGTACGCGAGGGCGCTGGGGGTAACGCCATGCGGGCCCAGGGTTACCGGCAGGGCCGTCGCGTCGACCGTGAGGACGAAGTTGTCCTTGACGAAAGCCACGGCCCCG
Source organism: Arthrobacter sp. UYEF3 (assembly GCF_040546245.1). Lineage (NCBI taxonomy): Bacteria > Bacillati > Actinomycetota > Actinomycetes > Micrococcales > Micrococcaceae > Arthrobacter > Arthrobacter sp. UYEF3. The sequence continues at coordinate 19,466 of NZ_JBEPNK010000028.1, read as the reverse complement.
GCGGTGGTCTGGAAAGCGGGGAAACCCAGATTCGCCATTCCCTCGATGGGCTGGGCCGAGGCGGTTCTGCGCTGCAGTGCGTCAAAGTGAGCGCGTGCGCCGGCAGGGTCCGGCGCTTCCTTCACCGAAAGCACAAGCGACCCGGCCGGGAGCGCATACGTGCAGGTGTAGAGCTTGTCCGTCCAGGCGTCGGTGGTCCGGGGCTGATCGGGCAGGGACAGCATCAGTGTGACATTGGCCCGGGTTTCGTCCCCGCATATCATCCTCGCCGATGCCGAGGGTGAACCCGCTAATGTCGGGCCCGGAACCTCAGAAGATAGCGACGGGGTCGGGGAACCACCCCCTGCCGCGGCAGGTGCGGTCGCTGACGGAAGGTCCGCGGGGTTAGCGGCGGCCGGCATGCCGCCGGCTCCTGGGCCGGCGGCGCACCCGGCCAGCAGCACCGCGGATAGGACCGCAGCACCGATCCAGCCCATACGGGTGTTGTGTGGCCGGATCATGCTATTCATGGGTAAACCTTTCCAGACATTCCAAGGCCGACGGATACCCAAGACCCTGCACAGCGTATTCGCCAGGCGCCCTCTGAGGACGGCTCCACCGCCCACCCCGCTCACCTGTCGGCGGCCCGTGCAACCCCGCTAAAGCGGCGGTCGTCTCACGTCAGTACCGTCTGCCATAGGTTTTCACACCCCACCCCCCGGCCTCGACCACATCGGATTCGCGGTGCATGATCGAACGGGCTTGCTCGAGTGGCGCGACCATCTCGAAGAAATTGGCGTCGAGCGCAGCGGGTTGGTCGACGCCACCTACGGAACGGCCTCTGAGTTTCAAGGATCCAGACGGAATCGCTCTGGAATTATTCGTACCCGCAGGCTAGCAACATGGGCGTCCTGCTATCGGCGATGGCTCCTTCAGAGGCTGCAACCCGTTTACCGGCGACCACGCACCGGATGAACTGGAAGCCCTTCCAACCGACGCACGTCAGAATCCCACGCCCGGCGTTTCGAGCCTCTACACCATGGCGGCGCGCGTCACCGGTGCGGGTCAGGTCCGGAATGCCGGGTCAGATGGAGGATCCCGTCGGCGGCGTGACCGGTCGGTCGGGATCCGGCGGTGCGGTGAAGGCCGGCGCCGGTGCGGTGGTTTCGCTTGTGGTGGTTGTGGTCCCCAGGCCCGTGGCGCCGTCCCCGGGGGCAGCTCAAAGCTGCGCGTGAACGCCCCAAAAGTGGAATTCGGACCGGTAGTTGTGCTTGTCCTTGTGTTCGGATTTTTCTTCACGACGGGCTTCGATGGTGAGGGTGGTTCCCGAGACGGTTATGTCGACGTCCGTCTCGGGATCAATGCCGGGCACGTCGGCCCTGATGACCATGGTGGATCCGTCCTGATATTCTTCCACGCGCAGCGAGGACCCGATGTCCCCCTGCAAGAAACGGCGGACCGGTTCGGGTACGTCGAAAGGCATGTGCCGCATGATGTCGCTCATGGATTCCTCCCTGTGATGGGCGCGCTGCCCGGGCCGCAGACAGCGCCCGCGGGAGCCAGTGCTGTATAAACAGCAACCTACGGCGTCCGGGTGGTATCCGGAAGAGGATTTCAGGGCCGCGTGGATGCGGGTTCGGCAGCCGGTGCCGATGTGTCTCACGCTCCGCGGACCATCCCCCGGATCGGGTCGGGGCTAGGCACAACCGGCGGCGGCTGCTCGGCCGCGACGCCGAGGTGAACAGCCGGGACGGTACTAGGCCAGACGCGCCTGCTCAAGACTGGTTTGCGTCGAAGAAACGATGCATGGGTCCGGTAGTCGTGACCGGACTGGCCTGGGCCAGGATAAAGTCGCGGTCCTCCTGTGAGAGGGCGGTTTCGCCGTGCTGATCACGGTCGGGGCTTAGACCGGTTTCCTCACAAATGGTGGCGGCCAGTGTGCGCGGCAGGATCAGGCAACCGGGGTTATCGGTAAGCCATTGCCGTGTGGCGGCACTCAGCCGGTGCCAGTGGTCCCTGAGGTTCATCTCCATCGATGCAGCCTTCCTCTGTAGGCCACGGCGGAAGCGCCAGGTATCTGGAAGCCGGGCATGCTCAGGGTACCCCTAGCGATCAGAGAATGACAGAGGGCGACGAGACTCACCTATAGTGCTCGCGAAACGGGGTGCATGCCTCATTTAAGAAACGCTCGCGAAACTACGGGCCGTTACAGGCACGGCGGTGACGATGAGGGATGGACCTGTCGATGGCAACGCGTAGGGAAATCACGAGGAAGTGCGCGCCCGATTATGCGAAGGCGTCCAAGAAAGCCAAGGGGCTGATTCTGGACGAGCTCGTGGCGGTCACGGGGTGGTCCAGGGCCCGCCGGGCCCTGTCTACGGCCCGTAAACGCAAAGGCCCGGCGAAATCGGTCGTACGGAAGCCGCGGGGGCGGACCTACGGCTATGACACGTTGAAGGTCCTGATCGGTGTGTGGCGGCTGGCCGGGATGCCCTCGGGCAAGTATCCGGCCGCGACCAAGGAGTTGTGGCTGCCCAAGCTGGAGGCCTTCGGGGAACTGGACGCACAGAGGCTCACCCCGGCGGTCAGGGCGCAGTTGCTGAAGATCTCCGGGGCCACGATCGACCGGGTGCTCCAGCCCACCAGGGACGCCGACAGACTCAAGGGCCTGTCCGCGACCAGGGCCGACCCGCTGCTGCGGAACTCGATCACGGTCCGCAAGGCCGGGGATGAACACGAACAGGCCCCCGGCTTCATCGAAGCGGACATCGTCGTCCACTGCGGCCCCACCCTGGCCGGGGAATTCGCCAGGACCTTGACCGCCACGGACGTGTTCACACGCTGGACCGAGAACATCGCGGTCCGTAACGGCGCGCACAAATGGGTGCTTGAAGCCATGGATGAGATTGTGGTACGTCTGCCGTTGCCAATGGTCGGGCTGGACACCGATAACGGCGGGGAATTCATCAACCATGCCCTGATCAAATGGGCCGGCGACCAGGACATCTACTTCACCCGCGCGCGGCCGTACAAGTCCAACCACAACGCCCACGTCGAGCAGAAGAACGGCGACGTGGTACGCCGCCACGCATTCCATTACCGCTACTACGACTCGGCCGCCGAACAGAAGCTCCTCAACACCCTTTACGCCCTCGTGCGGGTCCGGCTGAACCTCTTCACCGCCGCGACGAAAGCAACCGGCTGGCGCTCGAACAACCACGGGAAGAAGACCCGCATCTACGACAAGCCACGGACCCCGTACCAGCGCGTCATCGATTCCGGAATCCTGACCGGCACCAAAGCCGCCGAACTCGCGGAACTGATGGAGACCACCAACCCGGCCGACCTCACCCGAGGCATCACCACCATCCAAACCCAACTGATCGCCTCTCGCTGCGGCGAAAACTCGGGCCCTGGATGCCTCCTCCACGCGAGCAGAAACAGATGAGGCAAGCACAACACTTTCGCGAGCATCTTGACATGAGTCGTTACGGAGGCGGCGTATTCCTTCTGTTCGGCTCCCAGAAGGCACTACCCTTTGACGGACCCACCGGGCTCACTCGTTCGGTCGGGTTTCCGGGGGAGCCTGGGGGAGGTGTCAATTAGATCGTGTATCAGGTTTCAGAATGAACTGGAGAAATGATCATGACTATTATCGAAGGACAAGATCAGCAGCAGAGTTCGCTTGGCAGTGAATCACAGGAACCAGGATCCGCCCGGGATGTTGTCAGCGGGATGGTTGAAGCCGGTCTGCTCGATGATCTGATGGGCCGCGTCGATGACGGCTCGCTGCGTCTGACCGGCGAAGGCGGGTTTCTGCCGGAAATGGTCAAGGCCGTTCTGGAACGGGACCTGAGCGCCATCGGCAGGGACAGAGCACACACCATCCTCGCCAGATCCGCGTAGACCATCGCTGGCACCTGGCACCTGGCACCTGGCACCTGGCTCCACGGGTCCACGACGATCCCGGCCGCCGGACCGAGCAGAAGAACCGGGACGATTTCGGCAGCGACAACACCGGCCACGCCCAAACCGGATCCCGTCAGATCCAGCACCAGCAGGCTCAGCGCCACGGTCGCGAAAACCTCGCCGGCGGCTGAGGCCGTGCGCGCCGCCCAGAGCCGCCGGTACGCCGGGCACGCGAAAACCGCCCGGATGCCTGGCCGCCCGTCTGCCATTTGTCCGCTCAGCTGACTTTCTCCATGCTGTGCCCGCAGCAGCATGTTGGGTTCTTGTCCCCGCCGTGGCCTTCCGCCGCACCCTTCGTCACCGTGATCTCACAGGCGCACGACGCATCCGGACAACGGTAAACCTCACCTAGTTGTAGAGCCATTTTCTTCCACCTCCTCGCACGTCCCACGCTAAACCTTGACCCGGGGATAACGTCAATACAAGGAGGAAAAATGGGAACCATGCTCACCACCGGCCAGGCTGCCCAAGACACCGGCCAAAGCGATCCGGCTCTACGAGCGACGCGGGCTGATCCGGACCCCGGCCGCGCAGCCCAGGCGGATACCGCCTGTACACCCCCGACGATATTGAATCGGCCCGGGAATTAATGGAGGGTGTTGAGTCCTTGAAAGGATGAGCACCATGCCAGCACCAAAAAAAGTATCCTGACGAGCTTCGCCAGCGGGCGGTCCGCCTCGTTATGGACGCGCAGAAGGATCCCAGCGGCCGGCGGAGTGCGTGCACCCGGATTGGTGCGCAGCTGGGCATCCCGGCAGACACCATCCGTGGCTGGGTGCGTATCGTGGAGATCGATCAGGGCGTGCGCCCTGGCACCACCACCGATGACGCGACTCGTATGGCCGGGCTTGAGCGTGAAGTTGTTGAGTTGCGCCGGGCCGATGCGATCTTGAAATCAGCATCGGTTTTCTTCGCAGCGGAGCTCGACCGCCCCTCCCGACGATGATCACCTACATCGATAATGACAAGGAAGAATACGGGGTCGAGCCGATCTGCAGAGAGCTGCCGATTGCCCCATCGACCTACTACGCTGCCAAGGCACGCCCGTAGTCCAAACGGTCAATAACCGACGCCGTGACGGCGGAGAAAATCACCCGGGTGCACCGGGAGAACTACAGCGTTTATGTGGCCAGGAAAGTTTATGCGGCACTGAACCGTGAGGGCTACAAAGTGGCCCGGTGCACCGTGGAGCGGCTGATGCACCGTACCGGGTTGCACGGTGTCCGCCGTGCCAAGGGGCCCCGCACAACCCTGCCAGGACCCCTGGCGGAGCGGCCGGCGGATCTGGCTCGGCGACAATTCAGCGCACCGGCTCCGAACTGCCTTTGGGTCGCAGGCATTACCTACATTCGAACGTTCTCCGGCTGGGTTTACGCGGCCTTTGTTTTGGATGTTTTCTCCCGCCGGGTGGTCGGCTGGCAGCTGTCCACCTGGACCTCACACCCAACAAATAAAGCGCGACCCCGGGTCTGCCAGCGGCACTCTGACGCCCCGGCACGTCAGAGCCGGTGCGTGCGGAGCGTTCACAGGCGGAGCTGCGATAGTCCGCGGAGCGGTTTCAGGCCCGCGGCTACTTGTGCCGCGCGGTCGGTTTAAACCACCCGCCGGGTGACGACATCGATGTAGCAGCGGCCCGAGCTGAGCCTGCTAACGTGTCCGCTGCAGCTCCACGGAAGCAGCGGACGCGCGGTCACGCCACCGTGGACAGAATGGGGCGCCGGCACCGTTGGCTTGGGCGCCGGCACCGTTGGCTTGGGCGGCGGCCCGGCTGGGCGCCGAGCAACTCAACCTTCCTTTGGACCGGAAAGACGCCGGCGACACCCCGACAATTTCGCTTAGAAGTCACCGAGTGCCCATCGCCGTGGGGTAATTTAATTCGTATGTTGACCGGATTCAAGAAATTCATCATGAAGGGCAACGTCATGGACCTTGCCGTCGCCGTCGTGATTGGCGCCGCCTTTGGCGCCGTAGTTACCGCCCTAGTCCAGAGCGTGCTGATGCCGTTCATCGCGGCGCTTGTTGGATCGCCGAACTTCGACCGCTTCGCCGTCGTGACCCTCAACGGCAACGACATCAAGTTCGGTGTCCTGCTCACCGCCATCGTCAATTTCCTGCTGGTGGCCGCCGCCATCTACTTCGTGATCGTCCTGCCGCTGAACCACATGATCGAACGCCGCAACCGACGCCTGGGCATCAACCGGGACGTGAAGGAAGAGGCGGCCGAGGATCCGCAGATCGCCCTGCTCACCGAAATCCGCGACGCCCTGCAACTGGACCGCCGCCCGTAATCATCCCCAAATTGTACAAGCAACTTGATCAAGTTGCTTGTACAATTGGAGAATGACGCATGAACCCATGCCGGGACAGGACCCGGCTCGCTCTTTCTTGAAGGCCTTGCAGCCCCTGCTTCGGCGGCTGAACACCGAACGGACCATCTCGCCCGGGAAGGTGGGCGTGCTCCGGCACGTAGCGGAGCATGGCCCGGCGACGACGTCCGAACTGGCAACAGTCGTTTATGTCAGCCCGCAGGCCATTTCGCTGGCCGCGCGGGAGCTGGAACGGCTGGGCTTCGTTGTTCGCGTGCCGGACGCCACGGACCGGCGACGGATCTGGATTGAGATCACCGACGCCGGGCGGCAGAAGCTTGCCCAGGAATCCTCGGCCGGGCACGGCTGGCTAGACCGGGCCATCACGGAGCGCTTGACGCCGGAGGACCGGAATACCCTCGAAGCGGCCATCCCGATCCTGCGGAAACTTGGGGCGGAGGCCACCGTTGACTGAACCGGCGGCACACCCGAGCACCGTACCGGCCCTGGTCTACGCGGCGCTCTCCACGGCGATCGTGAGCTCGTTGGGCATGCTGTTGGTGCCCACCATCTCCCGCGAGATGGACGTGTCGGTCAGCGCGGCGCAGTGGATGCTCACCCTGAACCTCCTGGTCGGCGCGATCGCGACTCCCGTGATGGGCCGGCTCAGCGACGGACCGCACAAAAAGCGGCTCCTCCTCTCAGCACTGTCGATCATCCTCCTCGGGTCCGTGATCGCGGCAGCCGCACCAAATTTCACCGTGTTCCTGATTGGACGGGCCCTGCAGGGACTGAGTTACGGGATCGTCCCGGTCACCATCGCCCTCGCCCGCCGCTATGTCGCAGCTGACAAGGTGCGGTTCTCCATCTCGAGCCTGTCGGTCACCGTGTCAACCGGGATCGGCATCGGCTACCCGCTGACCGGCATCATCGCCGGCCTCTTCGACTTCCGGTTCGCTTTCTGGTTTGCGGCACTCTTCGTGGTCACGGCCATCGTCGTGGTCTTCCGCGTTGTGCCGGCAGGACCGGACGATCGGGCCCTTCGGCTGCCCTTCGATTACAACGGTGCGGGCCTGCTTGGCCTCGGCCTCGGCGCCCTGCTCCTGGGCGTCAGCGAAGGACCGAACTGGGGGTGGAGCTCACCGTGGACCGTCGGCGCCTTCATCGTCGCGGCCGGCGTCCTGGTCGCTTGGGTCCGCGCCGAGCTGCGGATGCGACACCCGCTGGTGAACCTTCGGGTCCTCCGGAACGGGGACGTGCTGCTGGCCAATGGCACGGCAGTCGGACTGGGTGCGGCGATGTACATCGGCCTCTCGATTTCCAGCCTCATCGCCCAGGCGCCAGGGTCCACCGGCTACGGGATCGCACTGCCGGTGTTCTGGGCCGGTTTTGTGATGTTTCCGCTGTCGGTGGGAAGCTTCGGCGCCAACCGACTGGTGCGCCGCGTGGCGCGCCGGATCCGGCTGGCTACGCTGCTGCCGATTGGCGCCGGCGTCATGGCGGCAGCCGCGCTGCTGCTCTGGATTGCCCACTTCGAACTCGGGCAAATCCTGATCGGGATGCTGGTCCTCGGCGTGGGCATGGGAACAAGCTATGCGGCCATGCCGGCGCTGATCGCCCGGAGCGTGGCCACTGAAGAGCTGGGCAGCTCGGTGAGCTTCAACCAGGTGCTGCGGACGGTAGGAAGCTCCTTCGGCACCGCTGCCTCGGGCGCGGTGCTCGCGGGAAACATGGCGCCCGATCTTCACCCGACCGGTGCCGGAATCACTGCGACGCTCGCGATCGGCGCGGTGGTCTGCCTCGTAGTGTTCAGCGCACTGCTCTTCCATACCCTGCAGGCGCGTTCCCGCCGGGCAGCGTGAAAGCGGAGGCTGCACCGCACGGGGCTCAGGGCAGAACGTCGCTGGCGTAGTGGACGCCGATCTCGCCCCGGACGGCGTCAATCGCCGTCATCACCTGGACGCTGCCGTGGGGCGGCAGGACCTCATTGGCGATCGCTCCGGCCGCGATCAGCCGCTCGACCTCCCACGCCTGATACTGCATGCCGCGGCCGGTGACCGGCTGGTCGAAGCGCTCGACGACGTGTCCGCCGTCGTCGTACCGGGTGAACGCCGTGGGCGTGTACCAGACCGGATCTATCGCGATACTGCCAGCGGTCCCGATCACCGCCGCCCGGTTGGGCCCGGCGGTATCAAGGGCGCAGTGCAGTACGGCCTGCTGCCCGTCCGCGTACTCAAAGATCATCGCCGTTTGGCGGTCGACGCCGGTGGCCGTCTTGCTGGCCGCGGCCCGGATCCTTGCGGGCGCCCCGAAGACGTCGAAGGCGAAGGACACCGGGTAGATCCCCAGGTCCAGGAGCGCTCCGCCGCCCAGCGCGGGATCGTTGAGCCGATGCCCCGGATCCTTGGGCAGGTTCTGGTTGTGGTCCGCGATCACCGTGCGGACCTCACCCAGGGCATCGGCCCCGATCAGCTCGCGGATCCGGACCATGTGCGGCAGGTACCGAGTCCACATCGCCTCAAGGACAACCAGGCCCTTCGACTCGGCGAGGTCCGCCATTTCCCGGGCCTGCCGCGCATTCATGGCGAACGGCTTTTCCACCAGCGCATGCTTTCCGGCGTTGAGGGCCAGCAGCGCGTTGTCGTAGTGGAACGGGTGCGGCGAGGAAATGTAGACAACATCCACGTCAGGGTCATTCACAAGTGCTTCGTAGCTGCCATGGGCGGAGGGGAGCTGGAACCTGTCGGCGAACTCCTGTGCCGTAGCGGCGTTCCGGGAGCCCACCGCCTGGACGTTGAAGCCGTGCTCCACCAGGTCCGAGGTCTGCAGCCCGGCAATGAAACCGGTGCCCAGGATTCCCCAGCGGACGACGGCGGGGGAGACACGGGCGCTGGCAGTGGAGTGAGTCGTGGCGTTCTCTGACATGGCGTCGGTCCTCGGCAGTCGGTCGGGTGGGCAGTCGGTCAGGTGGGCAGTCGGGCAGGTGGGAAGTCGGTCAGGTGGAGTGCGACTACACCCTGTGAGCATGCTAGCCGTTCACTGGCGGTTGGCGCGGGTGTTGGGGCCGGTCCGGGCCTCAGGCTGGCGGACGTCTCCGCGACCAGCTTTTTCGCCAGTCGGACCAGCGGCCGCGGGACGGTTGCGAATTCGTCGGCAGAAGCGGAAGCGGAAGCGCCGGCGGGTGCCTGCGGCCCAGCCCGAACGAGACGCTGCCCAGCAGGGCCGGCAAGGCAATCGTGGCTCCCGCCGGGGGAGTGCTCCGGGGTGGCGGCCTGAACGAATGTGAGGCACCTGCCGGATTGCTCTTCGGTGTAGGCAGAATCCGCGGCTGCCACGTCGACCCGGGGCGCACTCCTGGCTAAGACTAAGGCGACGGCGTCGCGTGTCCACGCGCCGGTCAGGGCCATCAAATCTTCATCAGAAAACACGTTCTCCGCTGTCATGGCCGGGGCGGATGCGCTGGCGGATCCGGCGTCACCGGACGGGGAACCGGGATGGCCGGGGAGGGCAAACCCGACGTGCAGCCGGCTACGGCGAGGACGCCGGCGGTGCAGGCAAGGAGCCAACTCCGTCTCCGGACGTGCGGATCGGAAAGGTCCAGGCCGTCACTTGCATGCTGGATCATCTCCCGCGTCTTGCGTGCCGTGCGCAAAGCACCCCGGCCCGAAGCAGCAGCCCTTGCGTGCCCGGCGCAGTCCTCCCAGGCAAGTCGTCCTATTGGTAGACGCGGACCCAATCCACGTCCATCTGAACCGGGCTGGTCCCAGTTCCGGCAGGGAACCAGTCGAGCTGCATCCTCTGGTGCATGCCAACGGTCGGCTGATGCGCCGGAACCGAATCGGTGAACGTCTTTACTCCGTCGATGTAGCCGGTGATGCCGGCCGGAGTCCACTCCACCGCATAGTTGTGCCACTGCGTGGTGTCGATCAGCGTGGCAGCTGTGATCTGGACATCCCCGCCGCTGCATTCGTAGTGCAGGTAGAAGTTCATGGCAGCGGTGTCCGTGGTGCCTTCGGCGAAGTCGACCTCGGCACAATTCGGCGAGGTGTTGAAATTCGGCCACAGGAGCAGCACCGGGTGGTAGTGGGCGTCGCGGGCGTTCGTCTTCATGCGGGTCTCCCAGCGTCCGTACCTCTGCTGGCCAAATTTTGCTGACATGCCGCCGGTGGTGCCGGCCGCATCGCCCTTCACCGTTGCCACCCCACTGGACACTGACCAGGCCTGCGGGCTGCGGACGCCCTTCCCGGCCTGGCCCGGACCGTCAAGGGCATCTTACTTGGTGGCGTCCGGCGCGCCTGCGTAGGAGAATTCGTCGCCCGCCAGCACAGTGCCCCAACCGAGGGTGGCCGCGGCCTGGACACCGTCGACTGCCGGGTCGGGAGGGACAGACGGCGCCGCGGGGGCCACCGTCGTGTGCGGGACCACCGGTCCGGCGGGCGGAGCATTCGAGGCTGTTGCTGTTGCTGTTGCTGTTGCTGTTGTTGCGGACGCGCTGGCAGGGGCCGTAACGACGGCGGCCGTTGGGGGCGTCGACGGGTCGGCGGAGAACGACGCCGGGCTGCCTGCCCCGTCGGGTCCGGCGGTGCCCTGCGTTGACGCAGCGCTGCATCCGGTCAGCGATAAAGCGCCGAGGGAAACGGTAACGGCAATTTTTTTGAACAAGTGATCCCTTCGGGATATTGAATTGGTGCCAGCCCGGCAGGGGCCCGACGGAGCATCCGAGGCCCCGCAGGCGGGCCTGCGCCCGGGACCAGCCGTCAACGTTACGCGATCGTGACCTTTGTTCGCAAAACCGCAGCCGCGGTCCGATCACGCTCGGACCGGCAGTTGGTCTGCGGCAGGCGGAACAAAATAATTGCTCGCCGCCGCATCCGGGCAGCACCCCCGGCCGGTAGTAAGGGTGTAAGCAAAAAACGCCCGTATCCGGGCCTCAATGAGGAGTTCAAGATGCGTAAATCATTTTCTGCCGCCGCCGGAGCCCTAACGCTGCTGGCGGGGCTTGCTTTTGCAGCCCCGGCGCAGGCAAGCGAACAACGCCACGAGCACGACACAGCAAAACTCTCCGTGTTACACGGCGTGCCCGGACTCACCGTGGACGTCTGGGTCGATGGAAAGCTGACGCTGGATCATTTCAAGCCGGGAACCTTGGCAGGTCCGCTGGACGTCCCTGCGGGAGACCACGAGATTGCCATCACCGGGGCGGACGCCACCAGCGCCGACAATCCTGTGATCGGGCCCGTGGAAGTGGATCTGAAAGCAGGCCGGGACTATACAGCCGTGGCGCACCTGACGGCTGACGGTGAGCCCACGGCCACACTCTTCAAGAACGACACGTCCGCGGTCGGTGACGGCGAAGGCAGGCTGACGGTGCGGCACGTCGCCGCGGCACCCGCCGTCGACGTCCTCGCCGGCGGAACCCCAGTGATCGAGGGCCTTGAAAACCCCGGCCAGGAGAAGCTAACGCTCGACGCCGGTACCATCTCCGCCTCCGTGACGGCGGCCGGCAGCACCGAGGCGCTGATCGGACCGGCGGATGTAAAAATCAGCGAGGGGACTAACACGATAGTTTACGCTTGGGGCAGCCTGGCCGACCACAATCTCGGCATTGCCGTGCAGGTGGTGAAGCTGTCACGGCATGACGACTGAGCGGCCCGGGTGCTGCTGCTGAGTGGGCGCCCGACGGGTGGCGGGGCCGCGACGATTGCGGCCCCGCCAGCCGCCCCCCGACCTCTCCGCCATTGCAGTGCTGCCGGCGCCGGGGAATAATGACGTTCCACGGGTCTCATTTCCCGCTCTAAGGAGCACCGATGGAGACTGCCGATCGTGAATGGAACGTTGACATTGACCAGGCCTTCGCCGCGGGGGAGGAGCGAGCGCTCGCTGATGCCTACCGAATGCTCGCGCCTCTTGTCCATACGCTGGCCTTGAGGGCGTTGCGCGAGCATAGTGCCGCCGACGACGTTACTCAGGAGGTCTTCATCCGCGCTTGGAAGTCGCGAACCAGTTACCGCCCGGACGCCGCACGGTTGCCCGCCTGGCTGATCGGAATCACCCGGAATGCCATTACCGACGCCTTGTCTGCCCGCTCCCGTCGACGGGACGTTGAAGGGGCCGCCCTGCAGTTGGTCAACGATCCCGCAGCCAGCCCGGGCAGGCCGACCGCCGACACGCTGGCGGACCGCCTGACACTGGACGACGAACTCGAGCGGCTGGGCAACCCCCAGACAGCCATCATGCGGCTGGCGTTCTACGAGGATCTGACCCACGACCAGATCTCGTCCCGGCTCAACCTTCCGCTTGGCACGGTCAAGAGCCATATCCGTCGTAGCCTTGCCCGGCTGCGGTCCCGGTTGGAGGTGGAACATGGATCATCCTGACGATGATCTCCTCGATCTGCTGGCGCTGGGTGAACGGCCCGCCAGCGAGGCGGAGTCGGTCCACCTGGACAGCTGCAATGAGTGCCGGGCGATGCTCAACGCGCTGCAAAATACCGTGTTTGCAGCGACGATCAATCCGGAACACGTGCAGCTGGAGGCGCCGGGCAGCCATAACTGGGCCGCTATCCATCAGGCACTGGGGCTGTCCCCGGCCCTGGCCGGGGATCCGCTGCTGCGCCCGCCCGCGGTCATCGCCGGGCGCCCCTACGAGGGCACGGCCCGCGGGGGGCTCCACGCTGAACCGAGGCCGCTCACACCCGATACCCGGCAGCCTGGCAGGCGCAGGCCGCGGCACAGCCCGCGCGGACGGTCGTGGGTCCTGGGCTTGGCGGCGGGGGTCGCGCTGGGCGCCGCCGGCGCGTGGACGGCATTGACCTTTCTTGGCTCCGCCGAGCCGCCGGTGTCAGCCCCGACACCACCGCCCACGGCGGCAGTCGTCGCTGAAGCAGCACTGGGTCCGCTGGCGGGGCACTCCGCCAGCGGCACTGCGCTCGTGGAGAGGCTCCCGGACGGAACCCGGCAGTTGATTATCAGCCTTCCCGAGGAGAAGCTCACGGGTTTCCGCGAGGTCTGGATGGCATCCGCGGATCTGTCCAAGATGGTCAGCCTGGGGGTCCTGGGCCAGGGACCGGGTGCCTTTGTCATCCCTGGCGGCCTCAACCTGGCCGACTATCCGGTGCTCGACGTTTCCAACGAGCCCTACGATGGGGATCCGGCCCACTCCGCGGAGAGCATCGCGCGGGGGAAGTTCACGGTGGCGGGTTGACCGGGACGAGCCCCGCCGTGAGGCGACGGCGGCGCAGACACGACAAAATGGACCCATGAGCGATGCCGGCGACTTCATTGACGGGGCGCTGCAGAATGAAAGCTCATGGCAGCGGGCCGAGGAAGCGCAGGCCCGTTTTGGTCCGGAACTGAAGTGCTACGGCGCTTCGGTCGGCGCGGTCCGCGGCACGGTCCGGGACGCGCTCCGCCGCTACCGGATCCTGGGCCGCGACGAACTGACCGCGCTCAGCTCGGAATTGTGGGCGGTCCCCGTCTTCGAACGGCGCCTCGCCGCCGTCGTGCTCCTGCAGTCCTGTGTGGCCATGCTGGACAACTCGGACCTGACCCGGATCGAGGGCTTCGTGCGCGGCTCAGGGTTCCGCGAGCTGGCGGATCCACTGGCGGTCGACGTCGTCGGACCGCTCATCGCTGGCCTCGACGGCGCCCGCAGGAGCCGTTCCGAGGCGGTCCTGGAGCGGTGGCGGAAGGATCCGGACCCGCGGCTTCGGCGTTCGGCTGCACTGGTGCGCGAGGCGATTGATGCTGCCAGTGGCCTGGCGTCCCCAAAGCGCTCCCGGCCGGGTTAGATGGCGGGACGGCGTTCCACCACGGCGTACGCCCTGCCGTCCAGGAACTGCCAGCCGGTCACCACCATAAAACCGAGCGAATCCACCCGGTCGTTAAGGACGTGGATATCGAAGCCGCCGTCGCGCGGTTCGGCGTCCCAGGTGGCCACATGGATTTCCCTCTCCTCGAGAACCAGCAGCTCGGTATTGACGTCAAAGTCCCCCTGCGGCTGATCGGTCAACTGGCAGATTGCGACACAGGGGCTGTTCATGAGGACCTCCACTCGGTGTGCGCTTAATGCCTTTATCCTATGCGTGCCGCATATCGGCGAACTAGGGATATTCCCCGCAACGACACGCCTGCGTTACCTGAATGTGACATTGCCGCCCAACTCCGTTACCGTTGTTGGGTGCCTGTTGTATCCGATACGGGCGCTCCCGAGCCGATTGCCTAACTCTGCCGCGGCCCGGGATCCGAATGCAACCTTCTGGCAGGGACGGGGAAACCACATTCGACCTGCAATTTTGACAGGTCTTGGGGTGAAGCCGCACAGCGCCCGTTCTGACGGGCCCGCGGCCGGGTGCCTCCCATCCGAATCCGACAGCTCACCTCGCAGGCATTGGGAGAGGCTACATACATGTTCTCAAGCACTACTGCTGCGCGCCATCGCTCCGACGCCACCGCCGGTCGGTCCTCAGCATTTTCCGTGAAGTCAGGCACCATCGGCCGCCAGGCCGCAGTAATCCTTGCAGCCTCCGGACTCGTCCTCACCAGCGGCATGGCGGCCAACGCCGCCGCTGCACCGGTACAGCTCGACGCAGGCCCCGCATCGAACGTTGACGTCACCAGCAAAGTCTCGACGCCGGTCACGGCCGATTCCGCCGTGCAGGTCAGCTTCGACCGTTCTGCCGTCGCAACGTCGCCGGCTCCCGTAACCGAGCAGCCAGCCGCAGTCCCGGCAGTCGCCGTTGCCGCGACCGTCGCCGTTGCGCCGGTCGCGGTGCAGGCTCCGGCCGCACCCAGGATCACCGCTCCCAAGATCACCGTACAGGCGGCCCCGGCGAAGGCACCGGCCCCCGCGGCGGCGGCCGGTGGCGTCAATGCCGCCATGCTCGCGTCCGCCTACGCCCAGATCGGCATCATCCAGGACTGCACCGCCATGGTGGAGAAGGCCCTCGGCGCGGCCGGTCACCCGGTGGGCGACCTCGGTCCCCAGCAGTTCCTGGGCCACGGGACCGTAGTGGCAACCCCGCAGCCCGGCGACATGATCGTCCAGGCCGGCCACGTCGGCATCTATGCCGGCAACGGCCAGGTAATCAGCGGCGGCATGAACGGAACCAACCAGACCATCGTGCACCCGCTGTCCTGGCTGACCGCCACCGGCGGCGTGACGTTCGTCCGCGCCTAAAGCGTAATCAGGGCTGAAGAACCCCTCTTCACTGGCCACTGGCCGGCTGTCGTTAAGACAGCCGGCCAGTGGCCTTTGTCGGGCTGGAGTACCGCAGCAACACAACCCCGTTGCCAAACGTCCGGGTCTCGACGAGCGTGAGCGGGGTGGTGCTGTCCGCGGGTTTGAACAAGGGTGTCCCGCGGCCAATCAGCACCGGATGAACGTAGATCCAATACTCGTCGATGAGCCCGAGCCGGCGGAAGGAGTCGGCCAGGTCGGCCCCGCCAAGGGCCAGGTCACCACCGGATTGGGCCTTCAATGCCAGGACGTCATCGACGACGACGTCGCGCACCACTGTGGAATTCGCGCCGGCACCCTCGAGGGTCCTGGAATAGACAACCTTGGGCATCTCCCGCCAAATTCCGGCGAACTCGACCATGGACGGCGTGCTGGACGGGTCGTGGTCCGCCGTCGGCCAGAAGGCGTCCATCAGCTCATAGGTGACGCGGCCCTCCAGAAACGCGTCCATGCTGCGGGATCTTTCGTTGAAATGGCTGTGGAGTTCCTCGTCCACCATGTGCCAACCAATGTCCCGGTTGTGACCCTCCACGAACCCGTCGAGTGATACCTGCAGTGCCAGGATGATCTTCCGCATGGCCTGAGCCTACGCGCCGGCTGCCGGCGCGGAAAAATGGCACTGGGCCCCGCAATCAGCAAGATGCTGCCGGTCTGTTGTCCGCTGATGCTGGCAGCATCGGTTGGAGCCAAATTCGGCAACATCATGCCGGCTAGTGCCAACCGTACGGCCCTTGCCGCGGCTGCCGCCATCCGGCTCGAGGAGTTGCTGCAGCAGGCCCGTCAGGCCGATGAGCAGCAGCAGCGCGCCCGCGAGTTTCGGGCCGGTGCTTCTTGAGCTGAGTGACTTCCTCACCACGACGCTGCATGGTGGGCGCCCCGCACTGATTTCCGAACTCAGTGCTTGGCGCCTTTGGCCGCTACCGGCACGGCGAACGACTTGGCGGCCCTCGAGCCTGCAGCGGCGCTAGCGGCGATGGTGACCAAAGCGCCCAGGAGCAGCGCGGCATCTTCCCCAGGTTGCAGCACATGGAGTTGGTTGCCAATGCTGGCTGCTGCCACGGGGACGCCCAGCTGGGCAGCCGAGATGACGCCCAGCGGCAGGGGGACCCCAAAGGCCCTTAACCCGGCGTGGAGCAGCACCGTCCCGAGCCCCAAAGATAAGCCCAGGAAGATCATGTCCGGATGCCCGGCGAGGTCACGGAGGTTCAAGGAGGCACCCAGCCACACGAAAAAAATCGGGCCCAGGAAGCCGTCGCTGACGCCGAAGAGCTGCCGTGCCAGCCGCCGCGGTTCGCCGACGGCTGCCACCGCCAGGCCGAGCGAGAACCCGGCCAGCATTACCGAGACGTGGCCGAAGCTGGCGACCCCGGCCAGCGCGAAGAGCAGAACCAGCTGAATGCGCAGCTCCAAGGCAAACTTGCGGTCCTCCGAGAGCCGGTGCATGCGCCGGCGGGTACCGCTGCGCTCCAGCGAGCGCAGCGCGAAGAAGAGCGCCACGGCGCATGCCCCCACAGCGAGCGCTCCGAGGGCTGCGCGGCCGGCGTTCGGGGGGTCCACCGCCAGCGGCAGCGCGACAATGCAGGCGATGTCAGCCAACGCCACCTGGGCGGTCATGGCCACCACCTGCGGCCCGCCCAGGCGCAGGGAATCGACAATCGGGAGGACCAGCGCGGCCGATGAGGAGGCCAGCAGCACCACGTAGAGCGGACCGTGTCCGGTGCCAAACGCCAGGCCCATGCCGGTGCCGATGACCACAGCCGCGATGGCAGCGATCACGGCCCGGCTGAAGCCTTTGCCGAGAGCAGAGCGGATCTGGGGATCCCTCACCGGCACGCGGCTTCCGGCCACAAACATCATCAGCGCAAAACCGATGTTCGCCAGCAGGCTGAAACTGGGATCCGCCGGATCGACCAGAGCGAACCCCGTCCGCCCGATCACGATGCCTGCCAGCAATTCGCCCAGGACCACCGGCAGGCGCCAGCGGACCGGCAGTGCGAGCAGGGGACCGGCCAGGGCGACGACGGCGATCAGCGCCAGGGACAGGAATGTCACCCTGCGCCCGCCCCGGCGGTTCCGCGGGCTGCCACGGGCGCCAGCTTCACAGGAATGGGAGTGTTCTCGTCGGTGAGATAGGAAGCGCAGACCCGGTGGTAGCCGTCGGCGATCTGGGCCGCGATGCCGGAGCGGAGGTCGCCGCGGACCATCAGCACCGGCGAGAGCTTCTTGCCGGCCGCTATCTTGGCAAGATCCGAGGCGACGTGGGGGTTCTCCTTTGTCAGCAGCGGCAACCCCGACGCGCGCAGGATGTCCTTCGCCAGCTGGTGGGTGACCGGGAGGCTGCGCAGAGCCTGCACGGTGGCAGCGGCGCTGACATCGTCGGTAAGCAGGGCAAGATAACGTTCCGCGGCCGGGTAATCGTGTTCCTGGGGTTCCGAAAGCCAAATGACGGATGCCGCCGGACTGTTTTTCCTGGATTCTTTCGCCATGGAATGAGACTAGTCCTGGCCGTCGTCCTCCGCTCCTGGCCCGGTCATTACCCTTAGAACGCCACCTGCACGGACAGCAGGCCCACGCCGTCTTTCCGCCCGGACAGAATGCGGCAGAATTCCAGCGCGTCCAGCTCAAGAGTCGGCACGGCGTCGTCCCGGGCCGGGACGCCTGAGGAAAAGCTGCCACCGGCATCTCCGGTGAGCCGGAGCCGGTACGGTTGGCCGTGCCGCGTGGCCCATTCCCTGACCACATCCGCGACGATCACGCCGTCGTGCCCGGCATCGGGTGGGAGGGTCTGTCCCGTCGCGCGGCCCAAATCGATCCGGTGCATCCACGGATCCCTGGTGAGGACGGTGTCGATCAGGAACCCCAGGCTCCACCATTCCTCACGGCCGCTTACGTACTGGGCAGGATTCATCACCCGGTGCCGCAGGACGCCGGGAATAAGGAGGCGGCCGCGGACCGCTTTAGGTCCGATCTTCTGCAGTTCCCGGACGAGCTCGTCCGTGGTGCTGCCCATCCGTTCCCGGACCTGCAGCGCGGTCAGGGCATCAATGAAGGCGCCACCCGACGACGATGCGGCCACACCGGCCTTCTTGAGCTGCCTGGCGCTTTCGAAAGGCGAGGACGGCAAAGCGGCCATCCCGACGATGTGCGCCACCAACTCCCGGACGTTCCATGCCGGGCAATCGGTGGGCCGTCGCCATTGTTCGGGACCAAAAACTTCGACTACCCGAGCGACGCGCCGGTATTCCTCAGCCGCCAGCCGCATGGCTTGGGCCCTCGGCAGAGCGGGGCGCCACGGAGACTGTTCGGTACTTCCCGCACTCGTAATGGTGCTCATGATGACTCATTCCGGGGGTCAAAGGCCCACATTGTCGGCGTACATTGTGACGGCCCGGTCCAGCAGGCGCCGCCAGCGGTCGCCACCTGGATCGTTGGCCAGTTGCGCATCGATCAATCCGCCGATCATCGCGGTGTATAGATCGACATCTTCGGCACGGGTGAGTCCGTAGACTGCCATATTGGCGGTGAAATGCTGCATGAACGACACGGACGGCGCATAGCTTTCCGGGCTGGGGACGAACCCGGGGACGGATCGCTGGTTCATGAGCTGGTTCCGGACCGGGTCCTGGACGCAGAAATCGAAAAACTCGCGGGCGGATCGATGCAGCCATTCCCGCGGGGCCATGGTCTGGTTTGCGCCCACCGCACCGAGGGCCCGGGCGCACTCAGCCCAGGCCTGCCCGAACATTGCGTCGATGATCGCGTTGCGGGACGGGAAATGGGTGTAAAGCGAGGGGGCCCGCATCCCCACCACGGCGGCAACCTCCCGCAGCGTGAAGCCGGGCAGCCCCCGCTCACGGGCAAGGGTCCATGCCGCATCGAGTGTCCTGTCTCAATTTAGTTGGCCATGGTGACGTGGGAAAAGGACATCTAAATTGAGACAGATCGGGTAGGAACCGTCTCAATTTAGTTGGCCAT
>NZ_JBEPNK010000027.1:0-55963 GCF_040546245.1 Arthrobacter sp. UYEF3 | reverse complement strand
GGTTCTAGACAAGCTCCATTTTCCTTGAAAAGACGGGCATTCTCGGTTTAAATCGCCGTCGGCGCCCCGATCAACATCGGTGGATCAAGGCTAAGCAGCCGTTCGCAGCCTGGGAGGACCACGCATTTGCCCGCGAGGCCAGGGACCTGAAGAGCACGACGTTCCTGGCCCACGTCCGGTATGCCAGCACGGGCGCGCACACGATGGTCAACACGCACCCGTTTGAGCAGGACGGGCGGCTGTTTGCCCACAACGGTGCGTTCGGTGGCCTCGAGCGGCTCGATCAGCGCCTGGCCGCGCTGGGGGTCGCCGGTCTCGTGCGTGGACAAACCGACAGCGAACGCCTCTTCGCGCTCATCAGCGCTGAGAGCCGCCGGGCCGGCGGCGTGGCAGACGGCATCGTCAGGGCGGTCACGTGGATCGCCGAGGAGCTGCCCGTCTACAGCCTGAACCTCGTTATGACGACGGCGACGGATCTGTGGGCGGTAAGATACCCGGCCACCCATGAGCTGCATATCCTGGAACGGGACCCGGCAGCCGCTACAGTTCCGGCGCCGCTGGAGGCCCGGAGCGCACGCATCCACGCCCGCAGTGAAGAACTTGCCGGCTCCCCGCACGTCCTCATCGCCACCGAACCGATGGATCAGAGCCCTGGGTGGCGTCTCATGGCGCCGGGTGCATTGCTGCACGTCGGACCGGATCTCGCTGTCACAACCACCTTGCCGTTCCCGGAAACCGTTGCCTATCCGCTCGCCCTTTCCGATCTTGAGCCGTCCGCGGCGGCATCCCAACGCCCCTGACCCCGCCGCCCGGCCCGGGAGCTCAGACGCGCCCGCTCCAGAGCGCCTTTCGGAGCAGTCCCTTCAGCTCGCCGGCCTCGGCATCGCTGAGCCCGGCCAGGGCCGCGGATTCCGCCGCCCGCGCGGCAGCCTCGGCCCGCCGGAAGACGGCCGATCCTTTGGGGGTGGCGGAGACAATCTTGGCCCGGCGGTCCAGCTTCCCGGGTGCACGGATCACCAGGCCGCTCTTCTCAAGTTCATCAATCAGGGCGACAATCTGACTGGGGTCCAGGCTGAGGAACTCCGCCATTTCGCGTTGCGTGGGCTCCAGTTCGCTGTTGGCCAGCGCCAGGACCGAGTAGGAGCGCTCCTTGAGTCCAAACTCGACCAGCGCCCGGTTGTTAAGGACCGAGCCTGCGGCGTGCAGCTTGGCCAGCAGGAAGCCCACGTCGCGGCTGATTGACGCCGCCATAAGCTTGTCCGCCGGCCGGAGGACCGACTCCTCTTCTACTTCTGTCGTCATGCCCACTCCAATAGACCAATAAATAAATCATTGACATTCTCAATGATCCATACTTTCATGGATACAGAACAGCATCCCATGCCGCAAGGCGGAATGCCCACAGCAGCTAGCAAAGGAGCAGCGATGAGCCTGTCAGGAAAAGTAGCAATTGTCACCGGAAGTGGACGCGGCCTCGGTTTGGCCTACGCCCGCGAGCTGGCCAGGCAGGGCGCCGCCGTCGTGGTCAACGACGTGGACGCGGACGTCGCTGCCGAGGCGGTGCGGACCATTCAGTCCGACGGCGGCAGGGCCGCCGCCGTCGTCGCTCCGGTGGGCAGCTCCGAGGTCGCCAAGGAACTTGTCCAGGCAGCCGTCAGTGAGTTCGGACGGCTGGATATCCTGGTCACCAACGCCGGGATCCTGCGGGACAAGAGCCTGCTCAAGATGACGGATGACGACTTCGACGCCGTCATCAACGTGCACCTGAAAGGCACCTTCACGTGCGCCCGGGCGGCGTTCGGCTATTTCAAGGAGAACGGCATCCCCGGCCGCATCATCACCATCGGCTCACCGACCGGCCAGCGCGGCAACTTCGGCCAGACCAACTACGCCGCGGCGAAGGCCGGAATCGTCGGCATGGTCCGCACCTGGGCACTGGAGATGAAGAAGGCGGGCGTCACCGCCAACGCCGTCATCCCGGTGGCGGCCACCGCGATGACCAAGACCGTCCCGTACTTCCAGAAGGCCGTCGAGGCCGACGAACGCGGCGAAACCATGCCGTCCTTCTTCCGCCACGACCTCGGCTTCGGCACCGCCGACGACGTCGCCGGGCTGGTGGCGTTTCTGGCCTCCGACGCCGCTGCCGGAGTCACGGGGCAGGCGATCGGCGCCGGCGGGGACCGGCTGCAGCTCTGGACCCATCCGGAGGCCGCCGCCACTGAGTACCGTGACGGCGGCTGGGGATACCAGGACCTCGTGGACAACTTCGGGGCGCTCTTCGGCGACAAGCTGCAGAGCGTAGGGGAGGAGTTCCTGCCGCTGCCGGAAGACCTCAAGCCCGAACCTGCCGAGGCGCGCTGAGATGTCCGCCGCCCGGTATGAACTAGGCATTGACGCCGCGAAGCTGTCAGCGATCGACATGCACGTCCACCTCGAAGTGGACGGCCATGGCCACGAATCCCTGCCGCAGGCGCTGACCGAGGCCTCCGCCAAGTACTTCAAGGCCGAGGAACGGACGCCGTCGCTGGATAGGATCGCGGACATCTACCGCGAATTGAACATGGCCGCCGTCGTCTTCACCGTGGACGCCCGCACCCAGCTCAAGCATGAGCCCAACAGTATCCCCGACCTGATTGCCGGGGCCGCGCGGAACAACGACGTGCTGATTCCGTTCGGCAGCGTCGACCCCCGCACCGGGCCCGAAGCGATCCGCGGCGCCGTGCACCAGGCCGAGGAGCTGGGCGCCCGCGGCTTCAAGTTCCACCCCAGCTTGCAGGGCTTCGACCCCTCCGCCGAGCAGTTCTACCCGCTCTGGGAGACTCTCCAGGAACTGGGCCTGCCGTCAATCTTTCACACCGGACAAAACGGGATGGGGGCCGGCCTGCCCGGCGGCTACGGCATCAAGCTGGGCTACTCCAACCCGCTGCTGCTGGATGCGGTCGCCGCGGACTTCCCCGAACTGCAGATCATCATGGCCCACCCGTCGGTACCGTGGCAGGACGAGGCGAACTCGATCGCCACGCATAAGTCAAACGTGTTCATCGACCTGTCCGGCTGGTCCCCGAAGTACTTCCCGGAGTCGCTGGTGAAGATGGCCAACTCCGTGCTGCAGGACAAGGTGCTGTTCGGTACCGACTACCCGTTGATTACCCCGCAGAAGTGGCTGGGCGCCTTCGCGGACCTGCCACTCAAGGACGAGGTCCGGCCCAAGATCCTCAAGCACAACGCCGTACGCCTGCTCGGTTTGGAAGGCTGAGATGAGTTTGGAGACCGCCGTCGCCGCCCAGGAGCGGCTTTACGGTGTCTGCGACTACTACGACGCCGAGTCCCTCCTGACCGCCGGGGAGCGGAGGGTGCTGGGCCGGCTGCGGGTCTTCCTGGACGAGCAGGCCCGTCCGTTGCTCGCCGAGTACTGGGAACGCGGTGACTTCCCGGACCAGTTGGCCCAGCCGCTGATCGACCTTGACCTCATGGAGCCGGTCGAACTGACCGGAGCCCCGGGGGCAGAGCAAACGCCTGCCCGGGGGATCTACCAGGGCTTCCGGATCTTCGAACTCGCCCGGACCGACGCCTCACTGGCCACCTTCTACACGGCCCAGGCCGGCCTGTTCCGGACCGCGATCAGGGTCGGTGCCTCCGCGGAGCAGCAGGCCGAGTGGATGCCCAAGGTAATCGATTTCTCGCTCAAGGGCGTGTTCTCGCTGACCGAGCCGGAGTCCGGCTCGGATATCGCCGGCGGACTGTCCACGAGCGCCCGCAGGGAAAAAGACGGTGAGGGGGACACCTGGATCTTGGACGGGGCCAAGCGGTGGATCGGTGGAGCAGCCAGCGCCGATGTCCTGGCGGTCTTCGCCCGGGACGAGGCCGACGGCCAGGTCAAGGCGTTTCTGGTCGAGCGCGAGGCGGCCGGCGTGGCGCTCGAGAAAATCCATGGCAAGACTGCGCTGCGGATGATGCAGAACGCAGACATCACCCTGACCGGGGTCCGCGTTCCCGAGTCGATGCGGCTGCACAACGTCAACTCCTTCCGCGACGTCGCCGCCATGCTGCGGGCCATGCGCTCCGACGTCGCCTGGATCGCGACCGGCATCGCCGCCGGCGCGTTCGAAGCCGCGCTGCGCTACGTCAAGGAACGGCAACAGTTCGGCCGGCCGCTCGGTTCCTTCCAGCTGGTCCAGGAGAAACTCGCCCGGATGCTGGGCAACGTCACCTCGGCGCTGTCCCTGGTGGTGCGGCTGACGGAGCAACAGGCCAAGGGCATCTACCGGGACCAGGATTCGGCCCTGGCCAAGATGCAGACCTCACTCCTGATGCGCGAGACGGTGGCGCTGGCCCGCGAAGTGGTGGGCGGCAACGGCATCACCCTCGAGACCGACGTCGCCCGGTTCCATGCCGACGCGGAAGCCGTCTATTCCTATGAGGGCACGCACGAAATCAACGCCCTGATCATCGGACGCGCCCTCACCGGCGAAAGCGCCTTCACCCGCTAAACCCAGCCACCTGACTGACGCAACACCCGCACCCGGCGCCGGCGCCGGACAGTTCCCTACCCCACCCATCCCTCCAGGAGGACACCATGCCCAATCTCGTCGTCGACTTCGACAAACTGCTCACCCTCGCCGGCACCGACCTCGGCGCCACCGACTACGTTGAAATCACTCAGGAACAGATCAACAAATTCGCGGACGCCACCGGCGATGACCAGTGGATCCACGTGGACCCGGAACGCGCCAAGGACGGCCCGTTCGGCGCCCCGATCGCCCACGGCTTCCTCACCCTCTCGCTCATCATCCCGTTCTGGGGCGAACTGTTCGACGTCGACGGCGTCACCACCAAGGTCAACTACGGCCTTGACAAGGTCCGCTTCACATCCCCGGTGAAGGTGGGCTCCCGGATCCGGATGCAGGCCACCATCGCCGAGGTCGCCGAGGTCAAGGGCGGCGCCCAGATCAAGGTCGCCTGCACCATCGAAATCGATGGCCAGGAACGCCCCGCCGTCGTGGCCGAATTCCTCGCCCGGTTCTACAAGTAAACCCGCCAGCCCCTCCGCCGTAAGGAACAATGATGTCCCAGAAATCGCAGCTTCAGGCCATGGATACAGGCGCCCGGCGCAAGGAAGTACGCACGGTCATCGCCTCCAGCTACCTGGGCAGCACCATCGAGTACTACGACTTCCTTCTCTATGCCACAGCCGCAGCGGTGGTCTTCCCCAAGGTGTTCTTTAGCGGCATGGATGACTGGGTAGGAGTCGTGGCCGCCTACGGCACCTTTGCCGTCGGCTACGTGGCCCGTCCGCTCGGCGGAATCGTCTTCGGCCACTTCGGTGACAAGATGGGCCGCAAAAACATGCTGATCATCTCCATGCTGGTCATGGGCATTTCTTCCACCCTGATCGGTCTCGTACCGGGAGCCTCGGTGATAGGGCCCTGGGGGGCAGTACTGCTGGTGATCCTGCGCGTCTTCCAGGGCATCGCCGTGGGCGGCGAATGGGGCGGAGCCGCCCTGATGGCACTGGAGCACTCCGACTCCGGAAAACGCGGCTTCGCGGCATCCTTTGTCAACGCCGGGGCCCCCACGGGGGCCGTGCTCGGCACCTTCATCTTGGGCTCCTTCTCCGCCCTGCCGAACGACCAGTTCCTCGCCTGGGGCTGGCGGGTGCCGTTCCTGCTCTCCTTCGTCTTGCTGGGCGTGGGCATGTTCGTCCGGCTCAAGGTTTCCGAGAGCCCCATCTTCAAGGCTGCCCTGGAACAGGAAAAGGCCGAGAAAGCAATGGCCGAGCGGGAAGCCAGCCAGCAGGGCATCACCAGCAAGCGGGACATCCCTTTGCTGGTAGTTCTGCGACGCCCCAAGACCCTGATCTTCACCATGCTGGCCGGGGCCGCAGGCTTCGCCCTCCAGGTGGTCCTGGCGACGTTCTCGGTGACCTATGCCGTCTCCAAGGGCGCTGACCGCCAGGGTGTGCTGTACGCGTTTGCCGCAGCCTCCCTGCTCTCCATCGTGTTTGTGATCATGGGCGGAAAGCTCTCCGACAAACTCGGCCGGCGGCCGGTGATGATCGGCGGACTGGTGCTCTTCATCATCTACCTCGTCCCGATGTTCGCACTGCTCTCCTCCAACAACATCATGCTGATCTTCGTGGCCTTCGCCATCGGCCTGATGATCCACTCCACCCTATTCGGGCCCTTGGCGGCCTTCGTGTCCGAGCAGTTCGGAACCACCTCCCGCTATACCGGGGCATCACTGGGCTACCAGCTGGCAACCCTGCTGGGCGCCGGCTTCACCCCGGGGATCGTGGCGCAGATCTTCAAGGACTCCGGCCAGGACACTGCATCGGTGGCCACATACCTCGCAATCATGTCGGTGGTCTCCATCGTCTTCATCGTCCTGACTCGGGAGCCGAAGAACAACGACCTCCAGACGGTCCAGGCCTGATCCAGCAGCGACAGACTAACCTCACAGTAGAAAGGATTCGCCGTGGACAATTTTGGCATCGGCTCGTGGTTGCCACGTCGTCGCCCGAAGTCCGGCAGCAAAACCGCCCTGATCAGCGGAGACCGCGAACTCAGTTATAAACAGTTCGCGGACCGCAGCGCCCGGCTGGCCAACGCCCTTAGGGACCGCGGGGTGGGCAAGGGGGACAGGGTGGCGTATCTCGGTGAGAACCACCCGTCATTCCTGGAAACCCTGTTCGGCTGCGCCAGCCTCGGTGCCATCTTCGTCCCGCTGAACACGCGGCTTGCTCCTCCGGAACTGCGGTTCCAGCTGCAGGACAGCGGGGCCATGGCCCTGATCCACGCCGGCAGCCTGCGCGAACTGGCTGCCCGCGGGGCGGAGGGCACCGCCGTGGCGAGGCTCATCGCCGTCGACGATTCCATTGACGGTGCGGAGGCTGACGGCGGCGAGCCGGCCGCCCTCGGGGCGGACGGAGCGGCGGTGGAAGACTTCGAGGAGGTGCTGGCCTCCGGCGCGGACCAGCCCATCGATGAACCGGTGACCCTGGACGACGGCGCCATGATCCTGTACACCTCCGGCACCACAGGGCGCCCCAAGGGCGCCCTGCTGACCCACGGGAACATCACGTGGAACTGCATCAACGTGATCGTGGACTTCGACTTCTCCTCGCAGGATGTGGCGCTGATGATTTCGCCGATGTTCCACGTGGCGTCCCTGGACATGGGGGTCCTGCCAACGCTCCTCAAAGGCGGAACTGTCATCCTCGAATCCAAGTTCGATCCCAGCCGGATCCTTTCCCTGATCGAGCAACACAGTGTCACCACGATGAGCGGGGTGCCGACCACGTACCAGCTCATCTGCGAACACCCGGCGTGGGCAACCACAGACCTCAGCTCACTTAACAAGCTCACATGCGGGGGGTCCGCACTCCCGATGCGGGTGCTGGACGCCTATGAGTCCCGCGGCCTCCAGATCGGCAACGGCTACGGCATGACCGAAACCGCGCCCGGAGCGACAGTCCTCCCCACTGCACGGTGCCGCGATAAGGCCGGTTCCGCCGGGCTTCCGCACTTCTTTACGGATGTCCGGATCGCAGACCCAATGGCTGGAATCGCGGCGCCGGGGACTGTGGGGGAGATCCAGATCAAGGGTCCCAACGTCATCCGGGAATACTGGGACCGGTCCGACGCCACCGCCGAATCCTATGCGGACGGCGGCTGGTTCAAATCCGGGGACCTCGCCTACAAGGACGAGGAGGGCTTCGTGTTCATCGCCGACCGGCTCAAGGACATGATCATCTCCGGCGGGGAAAACATCTATCCGGCCGAAGTGGAACAAGCCATCACGGAACTCGACGCGGTGGGAAGCGTGGCAGTGATCGGCGTGCCGGATGAGAAGTGGGGCGAAGTGCCACGCGCCGTCATACTGCTGCGTGAGGGGGCCCGGCTCACGGAAGAGCAGTTGCGCGCCCACCTGGAGGGCCGGCTGGCACGGTACAAGATCCCAAAGTCGGTGGTCTTCGTGGCCGAAATGCCGCGGACCGCGAGCGGTAAGATCCGGAAGGCCGAGCTGCGGAAGCTCACGTCCGGGGCCGCCTGACCTGACGAAGGGAGCAGCATGGCCGTCGAATGCTCGCCGGACAGTGCCCCGAGTCCTAGTGAATCAGGGCCAGCAAAATGCCGACGGCCATGAACAGGACGCCGAACGTCCGGTTAAGGATCCGCTGGCCGCGGGCGTCCTGGGTGAAGCGCTGGAACGTCGTGGCCGCCGCCGCGAAGAAGAACCACATGACCAGGATGTCGATCACGATCACGGTCACCGACAGCACGAGGTACTGCGGCAGCAGCGGCCGCTCCGGACGGATGAACTGCGGCATGAAGGCGAGGAAGAAGACGATCGCCTTCGGGTTGAGCAGGTTGACCCACAGGCCACGGCGGAACATGGACGCCGCCGGCTCGTTGCGCAGCGCGGCGGCTTTCTCCCGGTCCAGGTCGGGCTTGTGCCGGAACTGCTGGATGCCGAGGTAGACGAGGTAGGCGGCGCCGGCGTAACGGATCACGTTGAAGGCCAGCGGTGAACTCGCCACGAGAACGCCGACGCCGAGCGCCACGATCAGGATGTGCACCACCAGCGCGGCCTGCTGGCCCAGGATGCCCCAGATGGAGCGCCGGAAGCCGGAGTTCAGCGAGTTACTCATGGTGTTGATGGCGCCCGCGCCGGGAGTGAAGCTGATCAGGACGCCGGCGCCGGTCAGGGCCAGCCAAAGGGAAGGTTGCACTGAGCCAGTTTAGGGGCGCACCGGGGGCCAGTCAGATCAGCGGCCAGGGGTAACGCATTCCGGTGCGGTCAACCGGCAGCACGCCCTCGTGCCGTAAGCGCTGCACCCGGCGCCGGAGCGCGGCAACCTCCGCGTCGTCGAGGAGTTCGGCCACCTCGGGCGGCACGGCCTCGGCGAGCGGAGCGATGTCCTCAAGCAGGGCATCGGGGATGGGGTCGCCCGCGAAGTCCCAGATCACGGTGCGCAGTTTGAAGCCTGCCGAGAAGCACAGTCCATGATCAATGCCCCACACGCGACCGTCCTCGCCGCGCAGCACGTGCCCGCTCTTGCGGTCGGTGTTGTTGGTGATGCAGTCGAACAGGGCCATTTGCGACAAGACGCGATGCGTCTCGGGGGAGTCCGCGTACAGGGTGAAGTAGTGTTCACCGAAGTCATTTTCGATGAACCACTGCAGCGATCCGACCGCCAGGGGAGCGTCCTCACGGATTACCGTCGGCGGCACGAGGCCCCAACCCAGATGCTCGCTAAGTAGGTAAGCTGCCCGTTCCCGACGGTGGAGCCCGGGCTCGAAATCGGACAGCGGCCGTTCGCCGGCCTCCGGTTTGTAGACCGCCCAGGCCGAGTCATCTCCACAGGAGACCTGGACGAGGAACGTCTCGTTACTGCTGCGCAGGATGCGTCCGAGCATCTCGATCCGGCCGTCAGTGAGCAGGGTCAGCTCCCGTTCGGACACCGTAACCCCCAGCTCATGAAGCCCTCAGCCCGCTGAGAGGTTCCGTTGTCGAGTTCACCAGGAGCACCGCGGGATCCTTGCCATCCACAAACGAGATGGCCGACACCGAGCCCGGGCTGATCACGATGCGC
This sequence comes from Arthrobacter sp. UYEF3, assembly GCF_040546245.1. NCBI lineage: Bacteria > Bacillati > Actinomycetota > Actinomycetes > Micrococcales > Micrococcaceae > Arthrobacter > Arthrobacter sp. UYEF3. The sequence goes on along the minus strand of NZ_JBEPNK010000027.1, from coordinate 46,368 downwards.
TGGAAGAGGTCCAGCGGGGTGCCCAGGGCGTGGGCCAGGCCCGGGAAGCGGAAGGCGGATGGGCTGTGCTGCACGGGCTGCCACTGCGGCAGTGCCGCCAGCTCAGTGATCGCGGCGCCGGTCCAGTCGCCGACGTCACACTCAAAGAGCCCGTCGTCATGGTTCCCGTCGTCGGCGTCTGCCCATGGCGCACCAGCAACAGGAGCGTTCCCGGCCGCTCAGGTGGGGGACCGGACGGCGGTTCCGGCGCAGTTACAGCAGTCATCAATATCCAGCGTACGTTCGTCACAGCCCAGCGCGCAGGAATCTCAAGAAATCCCTCGATCCCGGTACAGGGGAGGTCTACGGTAGAGGAGTGAGTGATCGCCCCGAAATCTTCACTGTTGGTGAACTGCGTGCAGCCGGCCACGTGCACAAGGACCTGCGCCGCGAAATCCGCGACAACCTGCTCGCCGCGCTCGCCGCCGGCCGCGACCCCTGGCCCGGGATGTTCGGCTTCAGCCGTACCGTCCTCCCTCAGCTGGAGCGGGCCCTGCTCGCCGGGCACGACGTTGTCCTGCTCGGCGAACGCGGACAGGGCAAGACCCGGCTCCTCCGCACTCTGGCCGGGCTGCTTGACGAGTGGTCGCCGGTGATCGAGGACTCGGAACTGAACGAACACCCCTACGAACCGATCACGGAACACTCCCGCGCCCGTGCTCTCACCGAGGGTGACCGGCTGCGGGTGGCGTGGCGGCACCGCTCGGAACGTTACGTCGAGAAACTAGCGACGCCGGACACCTCCGTCGCCGACCTGATCGGCGACGTCGACCCGATGCGGGTGGCCGAGGGCCGCCGTCTCGGGGACCCGGAAACCATCCACTACGGCCTGGTCCCGCGCTCCAACCGCGGCATCATCGCCATCAACGAGCTGCCCGACCTCGCCGAACGGATCCAGGTTTCGATGCTCAACGTGATGGAGGAACGCGACATCCAGATCCGCGGCTACGTGCTGCGGCTGCCGCTCGACGTCCTGGTGGTCGCGTCCGCCAACCCGGAGGACTACACGAACCGCGGCCGGATCATCACGCCGCTGCGGGACCGCTTCGGCGCCGAGATCCGGACGCACTACCCGATGGAGCTCGACGACGAGGTGGCCGTCATCGAGCAGGAGGGGCAGCTCGTTGCTGGCGTTCCGCCCGTCATCCTGGAGATCCTGGCCCGCTACACCCGGGCATTGCGGCAGTCCCCGGCGATCAACCAGACTTCGGGAGTGTCCGCGCGGTTTGGCATCGCGGGCGCCGAAACCGTCGCCGCGGCAGCCCTGCGCCGCGCCAGCGTCCGCGGTGAGGACCAAGCCGTCGCCCGGATCATCGACCTTGGCGCCGCGGTGGACGTGCTCGCGGGAAAGATTGAGTTCGAGTCCGGTGAGGAAGGGCGGGAACAGGACATCCTGGACCACCTGCTGCGCATGGCCACCGCGGAAGCCGTGCGGGCGCACCTCCACGGGATCGACATGGGTGAACTCGTGGCCGCCCTCGACGGCCACTCCACGGTGACCACCGGGGCGCTGGTCACCGCCCGCGAGTTCCTCGGAAACCTCCCGCCACTGAATGGTTCCCGGCTCTACGACGAGATCAGTGAGCGGCTGGGCGCGAGCAACGACGGGGAGCGCGCCGCCGCCGTCGAACTGGCACTGGAAGGCCTCTACCTCGCCAGGCGGATCTCCAAGGACTCCGACGACGAGGCAACGATCTACGGGTAAGTAGAGGAGACTCTGATGAGCACTCACAATCGATCCCGGTACGGCCGGTACGCGGGCGGCCCGGATCCGCTCGCCCCGCCTGTGGACCTGGCCGAGGCCCTTGACGCGGTCGCCGAGGACGTCATGGCCGGCTACTCGCCCGGGCAAGCCCTGCAGGAGTATCTGCGGCGCGGGGGCCGGAACCGGGAAGGGCTCGATGACCTCGCCGGCCGTATTCAGCAACGCCGCAAGGACCTCCTAAGCCGGCACAATCTGGACGGCACCCTGAATGCAGTCCAGAAACTGCTCGACACTGCGGTACTGGAGGAGCGCAAACAGCTGGCCCGCGACGTTCGAATGGACGACACCGACCGCGCCCTCCGGGAGATGCAGCTGCAGAATCTGCCGAAGTCTGCGGCCGCAGCGGTCAACGATCTCGCCTCCTATGACTGGCAGTCCAGCACGGCACTGGAGGCCTACGACAGGATCAAGGATCTGCTGGGCCGCGAGGTGCTGGACCAGCGGTTCGCCGGCATGAAGCAGGCGCTCGAGGGCGCCACTGAGGAGGACCGCGCGGCCGTGGCCGAGATGTTGCAGGACCTTAATGCGCTCCTCGACAAGCACCGCCGCGGCGAGGATATCGACGCCGACTTCCAGGAGTTCATGGCGAAGCACGGCCAGTTCTTTCCGGAGAACCCGCAGTCTGTCGAGGAACTGGTGGACGCGCTCGCCCAGCGCGCGGCCGCTGCCCAGCGGCTCCTGCAGTCCATGTCCCCGGAGCAGCGCGAGGAGCTGATGCGGCTCTCCGCGCAGGCGTTCCGCTCGCCCGGGCTTATGGCACAGCTGGGCCAACTCGACGCCAACCTGCAGGCCCTGCGACCCGGCGAGGACTGGAGCGGCTCCGAACGCTTCGAGGGTGAGGAGGGGCTCGGGCTTGGCGACGGCACCGGAGTGCTGCAGGACCTCGCCGAGCTGGACGAGTTGGCCGAACAGCTTTCGCAGTCCTACAACGGGTCACGCCTGGACGACCTGGACCTGGACGCCCTCGCCCGCCAGCTGGGGCAGGATGCCGCAGTGTCGGCCCGCACCCTCGCGGAGATCGAGCGGGCCATGCACGACGGCGGCTTCCTCCGCCGCGGGGCCGACGGCGATCTCAGCCTCTCACCGCAGGCCATGCGGAGGCTCGGCAGGTCGCTGCTGCGGGACACCGCCAAGCAGCTCTCCGGCCGGCAGGGGCGCCGGGAAACGCGGGTTGCCGGCGCGGCCGGGGAGCAGACCGGCTCCAGCCGCCCGTGGGAGTTCGGCGACGCCGAACCGTGGGAGGTCACACGCACTATCACCAACGCGATCCGCCGCACGATCGCAGACGGCGGCGACCCGCGCAGTGGGCTTCGTCTGGCCGTGGACGACATCGAGGTGACCGAGACGGAGGCCCGCACGCAGGCCGCCGTCGCCCTGCTGGTGGATGTGTCGTTCTCGATGGCCGCCGAGGGGCGCTGGGTACCGATGAAACGCACCGCGCTGGCCCTTCACCATCTCGTTAGCACCCGGTTCCGCGGCGACCGGCTGCAGCTGATCACGTTCGGCCGCTACGCGCAGTCCATGGACATCGGCGATCTCACGGCCCTGCCGGCCCTGCGGGAACAGGGCACCAACCTGCACCACGGCCTGCTGCTGGCCGGCCGGTTCTTCCGCCAGCACCCGTCCATGCAGCCGGTCCTGCTGGTGGTGACCGACGGCGAACCCACCGCGCACTTGCTGGCCGGCGGCGACTCGTGGTTCAACTGGCCGCCCGATCCCGAGACCGTCCGCGTCACAGTCGCCGAGCTGGACCGGCTGGGGCGCGCCGGCACCCAGGCCACGTTCTTCCGGCTGGGCGAGGACCCGGGCTTGGAACGGTTCATCCAGAAGATGGCCCGCCGTATTGACGGCCGCGTCGTTGCGCCGGAGGCGGGGGATCTGGGTGCGGCCGTGGTGGGGGAGTACCTCCGCGCCCACTTTCGCGGCCGCCCCTACGGCGACGCCGACTGGGCTTCCTAGGCGCGCGGCCGCCCGGACGGGTCAGCCGGCCCGGAGCCCGTAGTTCAGGATCATGTTGCCCTTGCTGGTCTGCTGGGACGACTGCAGCTCAAGCCGGGACAGTGGATCGCCGTCGTTGAAGAGCCGCCGGCCGCTGCCCGCGATCACGGGATGAACGATCAGCATCAGGCTGTCGAGCAGCCCGGCGAACAGCAATTGGCGGACCAGCGAGATGCTGCTGAAGACCCCGATGTCGCCGCCGTCGCCGTCCTTCAGTCCCGCAACGAAATCCTCCAACGGTCCTTGTATCAGTTGCGAATTTTGCCACGCCAACTCACCGGTCAGGGTCCGGGACGCCACGAATTTGGGCATCGGATTGATGAACCCGCCGAAGTCGGCGTCGGCGTCGGGCCAGTACTCGGCCCATTGCTGGTAGCCGACGCGGCCCAGGAGCCCGGCATCAATCCGGCCCATCATCTCGCCCATCCCGGCCCCCAGCTCCTCGTCGAAGCTGTCGAATTGCCACCGGAACGGGTCTTCCACGACACCGTCCACGGAGCTGAACAGGCCGGCCGTTACTTTGCGCATGGTTCTCCTCGCCTCAGGGTCTTTGACTGCACCCTAGCGGGAGATCTGAAGCCGGGGAATACCCCGGAGCGTGGGGGTGCTGGCAGCGACGGTCTGCCGGGGCCAGTAATACCGGGCCGGCCGACGTCTGCGGCTGTTACCAGCTTGGTCCGCGGAGATTTGGCAGGACTTTGGCGCCACCGTGGGGGTGCTGTGAAGTGGGCTCAGCCACACTTACCCAGCTTCGAATGAGCCCAGTGGAACATGGTCCGGGGAAGATCCTCGTAGCCTGGATACTGGTCGAAGAAGGACCGTGCTTGGGCTGACATATAGCCCGTTTCGTCGATGGCAAAGTGGCCGATCAGCTGCATGCCCCGTTCGGCTGCCTTCGATGCCAACGCGCGGGCCTCGTCAATGATCGGCTCCGAAACGTCATACTCGCTGAACCTGCCAGGATGTGCGATGGCAAAATATCTGGTGTGTTCCGGGTCCAGCGCAAACAAGACAGCGTCCTGGAAAGGTGCCAGCGACCCGGAGAAATCGTCGGCGACGACCTCAACGCTGTTGAACCGCATTTCGGTATCCACACAAATCACCACCAGGTGTGGCATGAGTTTGCCGTCTTGGACGATGAACGGGCGGGCGAGTACCTCGAAGTCGAAGCCTGCTTGAATGATCATGTCCTGATGTTAGGAAACCCGCCCCAGGACCCGTCAGGGGTGACTTCGGCTATGTGGACAACGGCCCGCGGGTCAGGCCCGTGCGATCACTTCGCCGTTGGGAATCAGGAACCAGCCGTCGTCCGTGGAACCCCAGCGGTGCCAGCCTGCAGAGATCCGGGCCAGGTCTGCCGCCGTGGCGAAACCGTATTCGAGGGCCTGGTCCGCGAAGGCCGAATGCAGCACCCGTTCGCCCCAAACCCGGGCCTGCCAGCGCCGCTGCTGCGCGGTCGCGTAGAGCCAGTTGCTGCTGGTCGGCGCGGCGTCGGCGAACCCGGCTGCCTGCGCCCAGGATACGAGCCGCCGACCGGCGTCGGGCTCGGCGCCGTTCCGGCGTGCGATCCGCTGGTAAAGCTCCATCCATTCGTCCAACTCTGGGACGACGGGGTACCAGCTCATGCCATGGAAGTCGGCGTCGCGGACGGCCACGATTCCGCCGGCTTTGGCCACCCTGCGCATCTCCGTGAGCGCGGACACCGGATCGGTGAGGTGCTGCAGCACCTGGTGCGCGTGCACGACGTCGAACGTCTCGTCCCCGAAATCAAGGTCATAGATGTTGCCGGCGACAAAGCGGACGTTGGCCACCCCGCGGCCCGTGGCCAGGGCGCTCGCCTGGCTGATGATCTCGGGTGAGCGGTCCAGGCCGGTGACCTCGCCGGGGGCAACCAGCCCGGCGAAATCGCAGGTGATGCTGCCCGGCCCGCAGCCGACGTCGAGCACCGACACCCCCTCCGTCAGGTACGGGAGCACGAACGCCGCGGAATTCTCCGCCGTCCGGGAGGCGTGCGCGCGGACCACTGACTCGTGGTGGCCGTGGGTGTAGACATCGTCAGGCTGCTGGGCACTCATAAGGGAACGCTACGCCGTCCCCGCCTGGAAATGGCCCAACTGACCCGCACTTGTTGTCGTTTGGACGCCCCGGAACGGCAGCAAGTGCGAGCTACCCGGGTTACGGCGAGGGTGTGCGGGAGCCATCCCGGGCCGCTTCTTCTCCGGCGCGGACGGTGGCCTCGATCATGGCACTCATGAACCGGGTGGCGACCGCCAGTTCCTCCGGCGAGAAGTCCTGCATCGCGGCGCCGATATGCCGGGCCAGCGGCCGGAACATGGCGCCGCCGTCGCGATAGGCCTTGGGTGTCATCCGGAGCTGGACCTGGCGGCGGTCCGTTCCCTGCCGTTCCCGGACCACATGCCCGGACTTGTTCAGTCTGTCGATCAGGGCCGTGGTGGCGGGGGAGCTGAGGTGGAGTTCCTTGCGCAACACGCCCGGGGTGACCACCCGGTTCTTGGCGGTGTACTGCATGATCACGGCGAGGGCATTGAGGTCGGTGCGGTGCATGTCGTTGCTGCCGCCCGCGGCATCGACGTAACGGTTGGACTCGAGGCTGAACTCCTGGAGCAGATGCACCAGTGGCGGCGGTCCAGCGGCGCGGGGGCGTCCCGGTGCTTCAGCTGTCACGGCGGTCCTCCTTTCTTGCTCTGCTGTTTCCTGCTGCGCGGAATACCTTCCCGTCCTCAGCGCCCTCCGGAGTTTACTTCAAGCACCGCTGCCGGGGGCCTGTCGGGAGCCTGCGGGAAAAATCATTTCAAAGCTTTATCTCTATGATGGAGATAGTCTATGATGGATTCAATCGTACTCTTCCGAGGCCGCACCCGAAGGACGCCATGAAACACAACCTCAAGCACGCCACCCGTGTCCCGTTCTGGCTGCGCTGGCTCGTTCCCATTGTTCTGGTGGTCGCCTGGCTGGCCATTGCCGGGATCGGCGGACCCACCTTCGGGCGGCTGAGCGAAGTCTCCTCCAATGACCAGGCGTCCTTCCTGCCAGCGGGTGCCGAGGCAACAGCGGCGCAGGACTGGCAGGCCAAGTTCCGCGATTCCAAGGAGATCCCGGCCGTCATCGTGATCGAGGGCGATTCTGCCTTCACCCGGGACCAGCTGGGCCAGGCCGCGGCGCTCAAGGGCAAACTCGAGGCCCTGAAGGTCGGCAGCACGGTGATCGGTCCGATTCCGTCCAAAGATTCAAAGGCTGTGCAGTTTGTGGTTCCGATCGATTCTTCCGGCGTCGTCAAAGACGTCGTCAAAGAGCTTCGGTCGGAGGTAACCGCGTCCGCGCCGGACGGCACGCGGACCTTCGTGACCGGACCCGCCGGCCTCACCGCGGATCTCGTCAGCGCCTTCGCCGGCATCGACGGCATCCTTTTGCTGGTTGCCCTCGGGGCTGTGTTCCTGATCCTGCTGATCGTCTACCGCTCGCTGCTGCTGCCGGTCGCTGTGCTGTTCACCTCGGTCTTCGGGCTCTGTGCCGCCATCCTGCTGGTCTTCGGGATGGCAAAGTTGGGCTGGATCCAGCTCAACGGACAAAGCCAGGGCATCCTCTCCATCCTGGTGATCGGTGCCGCCACGGATTACGCCCTGCTTTACGTGGCCCGATTCCGCGAAGCCCTGACGCACACCACCAACCGCACCGCCGCCGCGCTCACGGCGTGGAAGAAATCCTGGGAACCCATCCTGGCGTCCGGTGCCACGGTCATCATCGCCTTGCTATGCCTGCTGTTCTCGGACCTCAACTCGAACAAGGCCCTCGGCCCCGTGGCGGCCGCGGGAATCCTGTGTTCGCTCTTTGCCGCGCTGACCCTGCTGCCGGCGATGATGGCGTTGCTGGGCAGGGTCGCGTTCTGGCCGTTCCGCCCCAAGCTGCTCCCGGCCACCGAGCGGGAGCCTGAGCTCGTCACCGGGCTTGAAGGCCAGAAGGGCCTATGGCGGGCCACGGGCTCCCTCGTTTCCCGCCGGCCGCGGACCGTCTGGGTCGCCTCCGTACTGCTGCTCCTGGTTGCCTCGGCCGGCATCCTGCAGCTCAAGGCCAACGGCGTCCCGCAGACCGACGTCATCCTGACCGCCTCCAACGCCGTCGACGGCCAGGCCGCCCTGGCCCGGCACTTCGACGCCGGCTCCGGCAGCCCCGCAGTGATTGTCGCCGACGAGGCAAAAGCCCAGGACGTGCTGGCCAAGACCAAGGCGGCCGACGGCGTCGGCGACGCGTATCTGCTGGCCGAGGGCAGCGCCCCGATCATCACCGGCGCTCCCGGCGCCCCGGCGGCCCCGGCAGTCCGGGACGGCAAGGTCCTGATCAACGCGACGCTGAACTTCGCCGCCGACTCCAACGACGCCGAGAACGTCGTGGTGAACCTCCGCCAGGAACTCAAGAAGGTCGACGACGGCGCTCTGGTTGGCGGCGTGACCGCGACCGCCCTGGACACGAACACCACCGCCCAGCGTGACCTCGTCACCATCATCCCGGTAATCCTCGCGGTCATCCTCGTGATCCTGATGTTGCTGCTTCGCTCCGTGCTGGCACCGGTCCTGCTGGTCCTCTCCGTGGTGCTGTCCTACGGCGCCGCCATGGGCGTCTCCGCCTTCGTGTTCAACCACATCTTCGGCTTCCCGGGAGCCGATGCCACCGTCCCGCTCTTCGGCTTCGTCTTCCTGGTTGCCCTTGGCGTGGACTACAACATCTTCCTGATGAGCCGGGTCCGGGAAGAATCCATCAAGCACGGCACCCGGCCCGGCATTCTGCGCGGGCTGGGCGTCACGGGCGGGGTCATCACCTCCGCCGGTGTGGTCCTCGCCGCCACCTTCGCGGCCCTGGGAGTCATCCCCATCATGTTCCTGGTGCAGTTGGCGTTCATCGTTGCCTTCGGCGTGCTGCTGGACACCATCCTGGTTCGTTCGCTGCTGGTGCCGGCCCTCGCCTTCGACATCGGCCCGAGGATCTGGTGGCCGGGCAAGCTGGGGCGTCCCGAGGCCGACGCAGCCGTTACCCGTCCGGCTGCAGCGGAGCCGGAATCCGCGGTGTCCGGGGTCCGCTAGCCGGTACCCCGCTCCCGGAAACCCCCGACCGCAGCCGTCGTCACCTTCCCTGGTCCCCCCACCAGGCGACGGTGGCGGCGGCTGCTTCGTTCAGCGGCGTCGGATGCAACCCCAGAGCCACCTCGCTGGCGTGCGAATCCATGACGAAGGGGCGCTCGAACTGGTACAGGGTTTCGGCCAGTTCCCGCATCCCGGGCGCGAAAACGCCCATCGTCCGCACCGCCCAGCCGGGCACGGCAGCCACCCGCGGCGTCCGGACGCCGGCGGCAACGGCGAACGCCTCGACGAGCTGGCGCTGGCTCACTGCAGGGCCGGTCGGGGCGTGCCACACCCGGTTCCACAGCTGACGGTCAGCGGCCGCCGTCATCATGGCGGCGGCCAGGTCGGGGACGTAGGTGAAGGAATGCGGAAGGTCCGCACTGCCTAACACCACGACCGATGTGCCTGCCGCGACCGGACGCAACATGCGCTCGCCGGCGTGGGAGAACCGGACCCGAGGTCCGAAGAAGTCGCCCGCCACAACACTGGCGGTGTCGGTCGCGGATGCGGTCCGTGCGGCGAGCAGTGCAGTCCGGACACCACGCTTGCCGCCTTGGGCCAGCCGCGGGCTGTCCTCGCTCATGACTTTTCCCGGCTCGCTGCAGGAATACAGGCTTTCCGGGAAAACGACGACGGCGCCTGCGTCGCCGGCCGCGGCCAGCACCACCTGCTCGGCGGCGGGCAGCTCAGCCGCCCAAGCCTTGGCGGTGTACCGGGAGCCGTGGACGCAATGGAAGACGGCGCGGGCGCCCCGGAACAGCTCTCCAAGCCGCGCCGGATTCGAGACATCCACGGCAAACCGCTCGACCAGCGGGTGGCTTGGGCCGCTGCCTGAACGCGTCAGGACCCGCACGCGGCGGCCCTCAGCGGCCAGTCTTTCCGCGACGGTCCAGCCCACCGGCCCGGCGCCCGTGACGAGGTAAAAGGCGTCTGCCCGCGGGGAAATGGCCTGGGACATGGTGTTCTCACTTTCGCTGTGACCGCCCGGACGGCTGCTGCCCGGGGTTTCTGAATCTCATTGAGAGCAGTGCTCTCAAAACTCAGGATGCGGCCGATCCCTAAAAGTGTCAAGAGCACTGCTCACATTTGTTGACACTGCTCTGGTTTATGAAAAGCTGGAGCCATGACCTCCGGATCTGCCGCGCACGCAAAGCCGCCCACGCCCCGCGAGCGTGCCCGGGAGCGGACCCTCCAGGACATCGTGCGCATCGGCCGGGAGCATCTGGCCCTGCACGGGGCCGCCGCACTGTCGCTGCGCGCCGTCGCCCGGGACCTCGGCGTCGTCTCCTCTGCTGTCTACCGGTACGTGGAGAGCCGTGAGGAGCTGCTGACCCTGTTGCTAATCGATGCCTACAGCGAGCTGGGCGATGCCGTGGATGCTGCAATCGGGACCTGTCCGGAGGATGCTTTCACCGGCAGGTTCGAGGCGCTGGCGGCTGCAGTCCGGAACTGGGCGTTGGCCCACCCGGCCGGCTACGCGCTGCTTTTCGGCAGCCCGGTGCCCGGCTATCAGGCGCCGGCTGACCGGACCACGGGCCCCGGCACCAGAGTTGTTTACGCCCTCATGACAGTCCTGGACGGCGCCTACCGGGCCGGTCAACTGACCTCGGACGGGCAGGACGCTGCCTTCACCCCACTGCTTGCCGCGGATCTGGCGCGCATTCGCGAGGAAGCCGGGCTGCAGGTTCCCGGCGACTTGCTTGCCCGGGGTGCGCTGGTCTGGACGTCGCTGTTCGGGGCCATCAGTTTCGAAGTCTTTGGTCAGTATGGCGCGGAAACCTTCGCTGCACGCGACGAACTCTTCGCGCGCCACTTAGCTGTCTTGGCCCGGGTGGCCGGTCTGCGGGCCTAGGCGCGGCGGGGCTGGGCGCGGCATTTTTCTACACCGCGTTCCCGAATGGACCCCTTTTGCCTCCCGCTAGTGCTCGATAGACTGCGATTGCGCCCACGCGGACGCCCAACGCTTGCAGGAGGGATCCAAACATGTCTGAAAACAGTGAGTTTGATCAAACAGCAGCGCAGAAGCGCCATGGCGCCAGCACGGCTTCGGCCGCGGAAGAGCCAGCCGCAACCCGCGTGACGGGCGCTGAGGAGCCGGCCGGCGACGAACCGGCGGCCGAGGGTGACGCCGGCCAGTACGTCGAGGGCGACTACGGGCACGCGGGGGTCGCGGGCGAGAACCCGGCGGCCGCTCCCGAGGGCGAGTACGCCGAGGGGGACTACGGCAACGCGGGCGTCGCCGGCGGCACGACGGTCGGGTCCGAAGCGGGCGACTATCCCGAAGGCGACTACGGACAGGCGGGCGCCACCGGCCCGGACGCCGTCGCCGGCGAGGAGGGCGAATACCCCGAAGGTGATTACGGCGCCGCGGGCGCCGCGGGTGCCGGGCGCACCGGCCGCCGCGCCGCCGAAGAATCTGCCGCTGACGAATCCACCGGCGACGGCACTGACCGCGACGCTACCGTCCGGGACGCTGCCGGCCGGGACGACGTATAGATCCACCCCTACCGTCTCGCCGACCGTTCTCGCACAGCGAAATCTTGTCCAAAGGAATTTGGCGCTGCCTAAAAGCCGGAGAAATCCGCGCTGTGGCGGCCGCCCGGATTCGTGCGTGGCCATGCCTTGGGCCAACTTGAGTCAGGTTGGCTCAAGTTCGGATTGACATCGCAACGTGCGTCTGTAAAGTTGAGTGCAGAGCGCTCAATAAGTGGGCGCGCCTCGTTATCGACGGGCTCGATCCCCGGGTATGGCCCGGTCGCCGGGCACCCGCCCGATGTCCGGGGCCAGCAAGTTTCCACGGAAAGAAGGAAGCAACACATGTCACGAGCAGTAGGTATTGACCTCGGAACCACGAACTCCGTCGTCTCCGTTCTCGAAGGTGGCGAGCCCACCGTCATTGCCAACGCCGAGGGCGGCCGCACCACGCCGTCGGTTGTTGCATTCTCCAAGTCGGGCGAAGTGCTGGTCGGCGAGATCGCTAAGCGCCAGGCCGTAAACAACATCGACCGCACCATCGCATCGGTCAAGCGCCACATGGGCACCGACTGGAGCGTAGCGATCGATGACAAGAAGTACACGGCCCAGGAAATTTCCGCCCGCGTCCTGATGAAGCTGAAGAACGACGCCGAGTCCTACCTGGGTGAGAAGGTCACGGATGCCGTGATCACCGTTCCCGCGTACTTCAACGACGCCGAGCGCCAGGCCACCAAGGAGGCCGGAGAAATTGCGGGCCTCAAGGTCCTGCGCATCGTCAACGAGCCCACCGCGGCCGCCCTGGCGTACGGCCTGGACAAGGGCAAGGAAGACGAACTCATCCTCGTCTTCGACCTCGGCGGCGGAACCTTCGACGTGTCCCTCCTCGAGGTCGGCAAGGACGAAGATGACTTCTCCACCATCCAGGTGCGCTCCACCGCCGGTGACAACCGCCTCGGCGGCGACGACTGGGACCAGCGCGTCGTGGATTACCTGCTGAATCAGCTCAAGGTCAAGGGCATCGACCTGTCCAAGGACAAGATCGCCCTGCAGCGCCTCCGCGAGGCCGCCGAGCAGGCCAAGAAGGAGCTCTCATCCTCCTCAAGCACCAACGTTTCCCTCCAGTACCTCTCCGTCACCCCCGACGGCCCGGTCCACCTGGACGAGCAGCTCACCCGCGCCAAGTTCCAGGACCTCACCAAGGACCTGCTGGAGCGCACCAAGAAGCCGTTCCACGACGTTATCAAGGAAGCCGGAATCAAGCTTTCCGAAATCGACCACATCGTGCTGGTGGGCGGCTCCACCCGGATGCCCGCCGTCACCGAGCTGGTTAAGGAACTCGCCGGCGGCAAGGAGCCGAACAAGGGCGTCAACCCGGACGAGGTCGTCGCCGTCGGCGCCGCACTGCAGGCCGGTGTCCTGAAGGGCGAGCGCAAGGACGTGCTCCTGATCGACGTCACTCCGCTGTCCCTGGGCATCGAAACCAAGGGCGGTGTCATGACGCACCTGATCGAGCGCAACACGGCCATCCCCACGAAGCGCAGCGAAACCTTCACCACCGCCGACGACAACCAGCCGTCCGTGGCGATCCAGGTCTTCCAGGGCGAGCGCGAGTTCACCCGCGACAACAAGCCGCTGGGCACCTTCGAGCTGACCGGCATCGCGCCGGCTCCGCGCGGCGTCCCGCAGGTCGAGGTCACCTTCGACATCGACGCGAATGGCATTGTGCACGTCTCCGCGAAGGACAAGGGCACCGGCAAGGAACAGTCGATGACCATCACTGGCGGCTCCAGCCTCTCCAAGGAAGACATTGACCGCATGGTCCGTGACGCCGAGGAGCACGCGGCAGAGGACAAGGCCCGACGCGAGGCGACCGACACCCGCAACACCGCCGAGCAGCTCGCCTACTCCGTGGACAAGCTGATCGCCGACAATGCCGACAAGCTGCCGGAAGAGGTCAAGACCGAGGTCCAGGCCGACGTCGACGCCCTCAAGGCAGCGCTCGAGGGCACGGACGACGCCGCCGTCAAGACCGCGTTTGAGAAGCTCCAGGCTTCCCAGACCAAGCTCGGCGAGGCCATCTACGCCCAGCCCGGAGCCGCAGACGGCGCCGCTGGTGCCCAGGATGCCCCGGCTGGCGAGCACGCAGCTTCGGACGAGGACATCGTCGACGCCGAGATCGTTGATGAAGATGAGAAGAAGAAGTAGCCATGCCGCACCACGGTAACGAAGAAGAGCACAGCGCCTCCGGGGACCGCCGCGACGAGCAGCGGCAGGACGACAGCCAGAAGCCGGTGATCCACGATAACCGCAAGGTTGATCCGAAGACCGGTCAGGCACGCCACCCCGACCAGGAGCGCACCACCGCAGGGGAGCCGGAGTCCGGGGACGCACTGTCCCAGGCCGAAGACATCCTCAATAGCGTGGACGTCCCGGCGGCCGACTCGGTCGCCCAGGGGGTCAACGCCGCGGAGGCGGAGGAACTGAAAAACGACCTCCGCCGCCTGCAGGCAGAGTACGTCAACTACCGCAAGCGCGTCGAGCGTGACCGCGCCGTGGCGGGGGAGATGGCCGTCGTCGGCGTCCTGAACTCGCTGCTTCCGGTGCTGGACGACGTCGACGCCGCCCGGCAGCACGGCGACCTCGCGGAAGGCCCCTTCGCCTCGATCGCCGTAAAGCTGGAGAACGCGCTGAAGACCTACGGCCTGGTGCGTATCGACGAGACCGGCGTGGAGTTCGATCCCACGATCCACGAGGCCCTCATCCAGCAGCCCGGCCAGGACGTCGAAACCGACACTGTCAGCCAGGTCCTGCGCTCCGGCTACCGGGCCGGCGACCGGGTGCTCCGAGCAGCCCAGGTCATCGTGGCTGTACCGGCGTAACAACACGCCATCGAGATGACAGTTCGCGTCAGTGTTTCGCGGAAACATTGGCGTGAACTGTCATCTCGGCACACAGATTTGAAAGGAAACGCTATTGGCTAGCCAGGATTGGGTGGACAAGGACTTCTACAAGATCCTTGGTGTTGCCAAGGACGCTTCTGACGCTGACATCAAAAAGGCCTACCGGAAGCTGGCGCGGAAGCACCACCCGGACACTAACGCGGGGGACACTGCGTCGGAGAAGAAGTTTAAGGACATCTCCGAGGCCTATTCCGTGCTGTCCGACGCGGACGAGCGTCAGCAGTACGACGCCATCCGGGCGATGGGCGGCGGCGCGCGCTTCGCTCCCGGCAGCGCCGGCGGAGCAGGTGGCGGCGCCGGGTTCGAGGATCTCTTCGGCGGCCTCTTCACCGGCGGCGGTGGCCGCCACCCCGGCAGCTACAGCACGGCCGGCGGCATGCCGCCCGAATTCGCCGACCTTTTTGGCGGCGGCGGCCAGTCCTTCCAGCGTGCACCCCAAAAGGGCGCCGACCGCACCGCCGCGACCAGTATTTCCTTCGCCGGCTCCATCCGCGGCACCACCATCGGGCTGCGTGAGCCGGACGGCGAAGTGATCGACGTGCGCATCCCGGCCGGCATCAAGGACGGCCAAAAGGTCCGTGTCCGGGGCAAGGGACAGTATGGACCGGCCGGCAATGGCGACCTCATGGTCACGGTCGGCGTAAAGCCGCACGGCTTCTACACCCGCGACGGCGACAACCTGCGCATCCACGTCCCGGTCACGTTCGCCGAAGCCGCCCTGGGCGCCGACATCGAGGTCCCGACCATCGACGGCGAGAAGGTCAGGGTCCGCGTTCCGGCCGGCACCCCCGCCGGCCGGACCCTGCGAGTCAAGGGACGCGGCGTCAAGCACACCAAGGCCACCGGGGACTTGCTGGTCACCATCGACGTCGCGGTGCCGAAGAAGCTGAGCAAGGACGCCGAGGACGCTGTGAAGGCATTCGCGGCCGCCACCGCCGGCGAGGATGTCCGCGACGGCCTGGCAGCCAAGGCCCGGCTCTAGGAGTCCCGCCGTGGACATCGAGTTCGACCAGCCGATTTTCGTCATCTCCGTCGCCGCGGAACTGGCGGACATGCACCCGCAGACGCTGCGCCAGTATGACCGGCTCGGCATCGTCTCGCCCAGCCGGGCCCCCGGCAAGTCCCGGCGATACTCGCAACGGGACGTCAACCGGCTCCGCGAGGTGCAGCGCCTCTCCCAGGAGGGCGTCTCGCTGGAGGGCATCAAGCGGATCCTGCAGCTGGAAAACCAGGTTGCCGCGCTGCAGCGCCGGGTGGCCGAGCTGACCGAGGAAGTCGGCCGGCGCCGGCAACCGCTGGACTCCCGCATCTTCGCCGCGGGGGCAGCGGGCGACGTCGTCACACTGGCCCGCGGCCAGCGGCCCCGGGCCCGCTCGCAGGCTCTCGTGGTGTGGCGGCCGGGTGCGTTGGATAAGTAGGCCCTGCCGGCTGGGCCCTGCACAGACGGGGCCTTGGCCTGAGCCGCTTGAGGGGCATGGACTAGCATGATTAAGCAGGCCGCGCGCCACCGGGAGCCCCCTGCGCACGGCTGCCTATCCTTCCGGATCGGGGCCGCCTACGTCCCCGCACCCTGACGCCGGCCTACGTGGCCAACCGGAGGAGGACTTCATGGCTGAAGAAGCAAGTGCACGCCGTCCCGGGAACGGTCCCCCGAAAACGCTGATCCAACGGACGCTGCTCGGCGGCACCGACCGCCGCAACAACGTTCCGGACTTCGAGAACCGGCCGCCGATCTCCAGCCAAGAGCTCAGCAGGGGGCCGGCCGAACTGATCGAGGACCGCCGGCCCAAGGTCAACTGGCGCGTCTTCATCATCGCGTCGTGCATCATCATCACCTTCTCCGCCTGGGCCATGGTGACGCCGACAGGTGCCGCCGCGACCATGAAGAACGTGGTGGCGTGGATCGCCCAGAACCTTGGCTGGTTCTACGTCCTGACCGTTACCGTGGTGATCGTGTTCGTCCTCTGGGTCGCCTTTTCCAAGGAAGGTTCGGTCCGGCTCGGCCCCGACCACTCACGCCCGCAGTACAAGCTCTTCACCTGGGTGGCCATGCTCTTCGCCGCCGGCGTCGGGATCGACATGCTCTTCTTTTCCGTCACAGGACCCATCAGCCAATACATGAAGCCGCCGTCGGGACCGGGCCAGAGCCAGGCGTCAGCCCAGGACGCTGTGGTCTGGACCATGTTCCACTACGGCATTGCCGGTTGGGCCATGTACGCGCTGCTCGGCATGGCCATGGGCTATTTCGCTTACCGCTGGGGCATGCCGCTGTCCATCCGGGCAGCCCTGTATCCCCTGCTGGGCAAGCGCGTCCGCGGCGGGATCGGTGACACCATCGATATCCTCACCCTGGTGGGCACGGTCTTTGGCGTGGCCACGTCCATGGGCATCGGCGTGGTGTTGTTGAACGTCGGGTTCGCCCTGCTGTTCGGTCTGCAGCAAGGCCTGGGCCTGCAGATCGCCCTGGTGATCGTCGCCGTCGTGATGACCATCGCGGCGTGTACCTCCGGAGTCGACAAGGGGATCCGCTGGATCTCCGAACTGAACATCTGGAGCGCGGCCGCCATGCTGCTGTACATCCTGGTCACCGGCCAGACCTCCTTCCTGCTCAACGCCCTGGTAGAGAATATTGGCCGGTTCATTTTCACCCTCCCCGACCGCACCCTGCAGACCTTCGCCTACGAGGCGGGCGGCTCGGAGTGGATGGCCGGATGGACGCTGTTCTTTTGGGCCTTCTGGATGGCCTGGGGCCCGTTCGTGGGCCTGTTTCTGGCGCGCATCTCGCGCGGCCGTACCCTGCGCGAGTTCGTCATCGCCGCCATCACCGCCCCGGTGCTTTGCGACTTCCTGATCGTGAGCATCTTTGGCAACAGCGCCATGCATGAGGTCCTCAGCGGAAACACGGAGTTTGCCCAACTCGCCATAGCCAGCCCGGAACAGGGCTGGTACGCGCTCCTAAAGATGTTCCCCGGCGCCGGTTTCCTGATCGGCCTGGGTACCCTGTCCGGCCTGCTGTTCTACCTCACGAGCGCAAACTCTGGCGCCATGGTGATGTCCAACTTCTCCTCCTCGATCCCGGACCCGTCCCAGGACGGCGCCAAGTGGCTCCGCATTTTCTGGGCGGTGCTGACCGCGCTGCTGACCATTGCAATGCTGGTGGCCGGCGGCGTGACCACCATGGAATACGCCACGCTCATCTTCGCGCTGCCGGTGACCATCATCGCGTTCCTGGTGATGGCCTCCTTCTCCAAAGCCCTGCGGATGGAGCGCGCCGAACGCGAAGGCCACGTCCTGCGCCGCCAGGCGACTGCCGCGCATGGCGGGCTCGTGCCCGAACGCAGTTGGCGCCAACGGCTGGCCGGGATGCGCTCCTATCCGTCCAAGAAACAAGCAGCCCAGTTCATGGAGCGCGTGGCGCAGCCGGCCCTGGCCGACGTGGTCAGGGAGTTCAGCCAGCAGGGCTACCAGGCCACGCTGGACAGTATCCCGAACGAGGAGACCGGAATCTCCAGCCACCGGCTGCTGGTCATCATCCCGGACCACCGCAACTTCGACTACGAGGTCCAGGCACTGGAAGTACCGGTGCCCATGTTCGGCGGCCGCATGTCCCGCGAAACGGACGTCTACTACCGGGTGGAGGTGTTCACCCAGACAGGTTCCGAGGGCTACGACCTGATGGGGGTGACCCACCAGCAGATCATTGATGACGTCCTGGACCGCTACGAGGCGCACCTGGGCTTCCTGACGTACTCGAGCCAGCACGACTACGCCTCCGTACTCACGCCGCCGCCCGCACCCGCCACCGGCGCCATCGACAGGGTGGAGCCGGCGGAGGACGGCGGCCAGGAAAGTCCCGCCCCAAAGGACTGAAGCGGTCCGGCCGCACCGGCCGCGGTTCAGTCGTTGAACAGCCCGGCCAGGTCCTCCGCGGTCAGTGCCCCGCCCGACAGCGCGTCGCCCGCCATGACATCCGCGAACAACTGTGACTTTTTGGCCTTGAGCGCCATGACCTTCTCCTCGATGGTGTCCTTCGCGACCAGACGGTACACCATCACGTTGCGCGACTGGCCGATCCGGTGGGTGCGGTCCACGGCCTGCGCTTCCGAGGCCGGGTTCCACCACGGGTCCAGCAGGAACACATAGTCCGCCTCGGTCAGGTTCAGGCCGAAGCCGCCGGCCTTGAGGCTGATCAGGAAGACCGGCGCCGCGCCATTCTTGAACTCGTTGACGACGTCGGTGCGGTTGCGGGTGCTGCCGTCGAGGTAGCAGAACTCGATGTTTTCCTCGATCAGCCGCTCCCGGACCTTGCCGAGGAACCCGGTGAACTGGCTGAAGATCAGCGCCCGGTGGCCTTCCGCGACGAGGTCCTGCAACTGCTCGAACAACACGTCGAGTTTGCTCGAGCGCACCCCTGAGAGGGACGGGTCGATCAGCGACGGGTCGAGGCTGAGCTGCCGCAGCAGGGTCAGGGACTGGAAGATCGTGAAGCGGTTCTTGTTGACGTCCTCGATCAGGCCGAGAATCTTCTGCCGCTCGCGCTGCAAATGCGTCTGGTAGACCTTCTGGTGCCGCGGGTTGAGCACCACTTCGAGGATCTGTTCCTGCTTGGGCGGCAGGTCGTGGATGACTTGCTCCTTGGTGCGGCGCATCATGAGCGGGCGGACCCGGCGCCGGAGCTTGTCCAGCTGCGCCCGGTCCCCGTTCTTCTCGACCGGCTTCTGGTAATACTCGGCGAAGCGCTTGGGGCTGGAGAAGAGCCCCGGCGCCACGATCGAGGTCAGCGCCCAGAACTCCATCAGGTTGTTCTCCAGCGGCGTGCCGGTGACCGCCAGCTTGAAGTCGGCGGGCAGCTTGCGGGCGCACTGGTAGGCCTTGGACTGGTGGTTCTTCACGAATTGCGCCTCGTCCAGCACCAGGCCCGCCCAGGTCCGCGCGGCGTAGGCCTCGTAGTCGATCCGGAACAGCGCGTAAGAGGTGATCACGACGTCGGCCCCTGCCATCGCGTCGCCCGGCACCGAGCCGCTCTTGGCGAAGGTCTCGCTGATCGCCCGGACCTGAAGGCCCGGTGCGAAGCGTGCGGATTCGGCCTGCCAGTTGCCGACCACACTGGTGGGGGCTACGACCAAAAAAGGGGCAACTCCGGGGGCCCCGCCGGCGGCTGGCGCGGCGCCGACGGCGTCCGACCCGGCGGCCTTCCCTTCCGGCCCGGCGGCGGCAGGCGCGGCGTCCTTGGCGGCGCAGATCAGCGCCAGCGTCTGGACGGTCTTGCCCAGGCCCATGTCGTCGGCCAGCACTCCGCCCAGCCCGTGGCGGTAGAGGAAGCTCAGCCAGTTGAAACCTTCGAGCTGGTAGGGGCGCAGTTCCGCGTTGAGCGATGAAGGCAGCGGAAGACCGTTGACGCCGCCTTCGAGCAGGCCGCCGACCGCTTCCCGCCACGCGGCGGCCTGCTGGTCCACGATGCCCAGCTGGGCCAGCTCGTCCCAGAGCCCGGCCTGGAACCGGCTGATTTGCAGCGGCGCGTCCTTGTTGCCGGGGTTGTCCTGCAGGATGCGGGCTTCATCGATCAGGGCCCGCAGCTGGTGCAGCTCGGGCAGGTCCAGGGAGAAATATGCGCCGCTGGGCAGCAGCATGCGGGTCTGGCCGGCGGCGAGGGCGGAGAACAAGGCCGAGAAGGAGACCGGCTGGCCCTCGAGTGTGATGACGATGCCGAGGTCAAACCAGTCGCGGCTGTCGGTGGCTTTGGTGGAGATGGCGACCACCGGCGCTTCCTCGGCCTCCCGGTAGTCGGCAATGTCGCCGGCTGTGTCCACGGAGACGTCCGCAAGGTCGCGGAGCCGGGGGAGGACCTCCTCGGTAAAAGCCAAGGTGTCCAGGCCGGTGAGTTCCGCGGACGCCGCCAGCCGCGGTGTGCCCCAGCCTCCGGTGGCGGATTCGCCGAGCTTCGGCACCACGTCCCAGGGCTGGCCCACGGTTTCCAGGATGCGGGCTTCGGCGGCATCGTCGCGGTAGCCATGGTCGCCGGGGTGCCGCCACAGGGGCTGGGCCGTGACCAGGGTGCCGGCCTTGTAGTGCCACTCCCAGTGCAGCCGGACCCGGTGGTCGGCGCCGTAGTTGGCGAGCACGGAGAGGGTGGGCACGGCCAGGGCGGGCAGCTCGACCGAATCATCGGTGGCGGTCACCCGGGCGGTCTGCTTGAGCTTGGGATAGAACCCGGTCAGGAACCGGCCCTCATCCCGGGCAGGAATGTGCAGGGTGGTGCCGGCGGTGACGAACGTCAGGAGTTCGTCGCTCAGGCCGCCTTCCAGGGGCGCGAGGGTGATCGCGGCGTCAGCCGGGCCCACGCCGGGCAGCACGCCCGCGTCCGAGCTCACGAAAATCCCGTGGGCGGGGTGGCCGATCGTTCCGACCGAGGCCGGGTCGACCACCCCGCCGTCGACAGTGATGTTCGGCGCGAGCGCCAGCCCGCCGTCGTCGGACGTCTCCGCACCGAGACGGGTGAGGTTGAGGCCGACGGCGGCCGGTTCGTCGGCCAGCCGCACGGGTTCGTTGCCCCGCCCGTGCACCAGGGCCAGGCCGATCTTCCCGGCCTCGGCCAGTAAGCTCCACAGGTTCTTGCCGGCGTAGGTGTTCAGCCCCAGCCAAGGCGCGGTGCCGGCGTGCTGGCGGTTCGCCAGGGCGGTGTGCGAGGCGAGGAACTCCTGCATCCACTCCACGTGGGCTTCGTTGCATTCGCGACGGTAGTTCAGGTAGCTCAGGGTGTTCCAGGAAACGTCGCCCCGGATCCATTTGCCCTTGGAACCCATAATGACGGGCCGGGCCTTCAGCTGGCGCACGCTGCGCAGCGGATCGCGGCGTCCCGTGTAGGAGAAATGCGGGGCCGGTTCCTCCAGCTCAAACTGCAGGGCCAGCGGGACGCCGTTGCTGGACTTGGTAATCCCCGGCCGGGCGAGCAGCGGGCTGAGGGCCTGCTCCCAGTCCGGCAACTCCAGTCCGGCGGGGGGGCGCGACAGCCGGGAGGATTCCGGCGGGGCCAGCAGCTGGACGCGGATCGCCGGGTTGTCCTCGGCGGCGAAGAGCAAAGCGGCGACGTGCTTGCAGTCCTTGCGGACCGGGCAACTGCAGACGCCGACGGTGCAGCTCCAGCCGCCGCCCTTGCGGACCAGCTTCGCCGTCGTCGAATAGGGCACAGCGGCGCCGCCGCGGACCTTTCCCAGCATCAGCCCGGTGCCGGCGTCGAAGGACATCCCGGAAACCCGGCTGCCCATGGCGTAGGCGAGCCCGGCCGCCAGGGAACGGTCGTTAATCGCGGGAGTCTGTATTGCCAGTGCCGCACTCTCGTCCGGATGGGAAGGCATGTGGGCACTACTTTCAGCGGTTGGTCATCTGATCCATCTTAGCCAGCCCGGCGGGGCCCGGAAACTTCGCCTGACGTTCACTTCACGCTCCGGCCGTCCGGGTCGGGGCGGGCCTACCGTGGAGGGGAACGGAGCAGCACCCGCCACCACCGTGAGGATTCCCATGAGCAGCAGCCTGACCTCGAACCCGACCGCCACCGAACACGCCCCGGTCCTGACCAAGGAGAGCCTGCACGGCGGCAACGTGGACGTCGTGGACGCCAACGTCGACGTGGTCAACGCCATGTACGCGGAACTGCTCGACGCGGACGAAATCGCGCCGAACGCCCTGCGCAGCTACTACGTGGACTTCTACCTGACGCAGGCGCTCGGCGGCGGCTTCGCGCAGTACGTCTTCACGGTGCCGGAGCGCGAGGAAATCGACAACTACGTCCGCGAAGGCCTTGCCGGCATGGGAGCCACCGCACACCTGGACCTGTTCAACCGCAGCGTGGCAGCCTTCGACTCGCTCTCGGACGAGGAAGCCGACTCCTACCTCGACGGCGATGCCGAGCCTGGCTTCGACGCCGACGCCGACGCCGACGCCGACGCCGACGCCTCCGGTACCGACGGTACCGGTGCTGAGGCACCGGAGGCGGTCCGGCTCCTGGAGCAGCTGGACGACGCTTTCGAGCCGCTGCTGGAAACCGAGGACATCGTCGCGCTCAACGCGGCCTGGCTCCGCAGCCAGCCGGACCTGCTGGTTCTTGACGAAGGCGAACTCGACCGGCATATCCACGAGCGGGTGTCCCGGATCCCCAACCTGGCGGAGCGCCAGGCGGAGGCAGCCGAAGAAGAGCTCAGGAGCGCTCCTGAGTTTGAACTGATCATCCGGGAACTCTGCGAGGTGGCCGGCCACACCCTGGTGAAGATCACCATGGGCGACCCGAACTACGACCACAACGGCGAAAGCGTCCTGGCGTGGCACTTCACCACGGACCAGGGCGAGTTCCTGATGGTGGAGGACGACGAGGAGGCCTTCATGATCCACCCGGACACCCGGGAGATCCTGGCCGCCGTCGAGTTCGAGTTCGACGAATCCGAATCCGACACCGGCACCGACGACTAGCCGGCGCCGGCTTATAGCAATCCCCGCCAGCTCAGTATCCCCCGACGGCGGCGGGCTTAATCATGTCACCGGCGGGGTCCACGAGGTACCAGACGCCGCCAACGCCCTGGCCGGCGATGTCACCGGGGGCCCGGTCCTTGGCGAAGTGATACACCGGCATCCCGCCGATGGTCAGCTGCTTTTTCCCGTCCGGGGTCGTGATGGTGCCGAGCCTGGCAGTGACTCCCTCCGCCGCGGGTGCGGCAGAATCGGTAAGCACCGGGGGCCACGCAGCAGCACAGGACCCCGTGCAGGCGCTCGTGCCGGCGCCCTTCGTGTCCTTGGTGAAGACGTAGACGCTCATGCCCTTCGAGTCGACCACCGCCTGCCCGCCGCTGGTCGACGCGGTCTTGAGGTCGGCGGCCCCACCGGGGGCGGTGGGCCCGCTGGCGTCCGGCGCCGACGTCATCGGCGCGGAGGAGGCGGGCGCAACTGTGGCGGACGGGCCCGACGGCGGGGGAGGGGACGCCGTCGTCGTTGTCCCGCTGCCCCCTGCGCAGCCGGAAACGACGACGGCGAGGGCAAGCGCGGACAGTGTGGCGCCGATGTGCTTACTCATTTTTTGCTCCTTGGCTGGATGCCGGCCATCGTGCGGTCCGGCTAGCTGATACGACGCCGCCGGGTGAAGAATGGTTCACGCGCGGTCCGTTGAACTTTTGCGCCGGGACGTACGTCCTAGTGGGCAGCAGGACCAAGCCCTGGAGGTTCCGCATGCCACTGGATGAAGACGTGGTCGCCGCGATCTACCGCGACCACGGGACCGCGCTGCGGCGGTTCGTCCTGGGCGCCTGCCACGATCCGCAGGTGGCGGACGACGTCGTGCAGGAAACGGTGCTTCGGGTGTGGCAGCAGGCGCCGCAGATCACCGGCAGCCTGCGCAGCTACCTGTTCCGGACGGCACGGAACATCATGATAGACAACTACCGCAAGGCCCAGCGCCGGCCGCGCGAAGCCGCGGAGCGTGAGGTGGCCGCTCCTGCCGGGGCCACCGAACGCGTCGATGAACTGCTCAACAGGGTCCTGATGGAGGAGGCCCTGCTGCGCCTTAGCGCCGAGCATCGGAACGTGCTGGTGGCCCTCCACTACCGCCGCCTCACCGTCCGGGAGGCCTCCGTGCACTTGAACATTCCTGCCGGCACGGTGAAATCCCGCGCCTTTTATGCCGTCCGCGCCCTGCGGACCATCCTCGACGAAATGGGGGTGCAGCGGTGAGCGGAACAGAACTCCACCGGCTGCTGGGCGCGTACCTGCTCGGTGGCCTGGATCCGGACGAGGCCGCGGCGTTCGATCGGCATCTGGCCGATTGCCGGGACTGCCGGGCCGAGCTCGACGAGCTTGCCAGTCTGCCCGCGCTGCTCGACGCCGTCCCGGTGCCCGACGCGGTGGCGCTGACCACCCCCGGGCGGCCCGCCCCGCCAGGGCCGCCCCCTCCGGGTCTGCTGGCCGCCCTTGCGGGCCGACGCCGCCGGAGCCGGCTGTTGTGGTCGGCGGCGCTGGCTACTGTTGCCGCTGCCTGCCTGGCACTCGGTGTCCTGGCCGGTCCGCTGCTGGCGCAGCATGCCGGCCCCGATGCCAGCTATTCGGTCGCGGCCGCCAACGGCCCCCGGTTCACCGTGGACCTGGTGAAGAAGACCTGGGGCACTGAGCTGGCCGTCGACGGAAACAGCATGCCGGTGAACGGCACCCTCTCGCTCTGGGTCAAGGGCCGCGACGGCGCCGAGGACCGGGCCTGCGCGTGGACCGCCACCCCTAGCGGTAAGGTGCGCATCACCGGCGCCACCCCGCTGCAGCTGGCCAGCATCGGCAGCATCGAGATGCGTAACGGCCGGCAGCAGACCGTCGCGGTGATCACTGTTGCGCAGCCGTAGGGGCGGCGGCCTCATTTCTGTCACCCTCCTGCTCTGCTGAGTCGTACCTTCGGGGAAAGAGCTCGCCGAACGCATTGCTGCCCGTGGAGAACGCTGCCCGCGGCCGTTGTCGACTGGCACCCCGGAATGCCGGAAACCGCATCGATCTCGAGTACCTCGCGAGGGAAGCCGGAAGGCTTGCGGAAGCTTTCTGTCTGGAAAACGGGCCGGAAAGTTCCAGCCTCAGCGAACTACTGCCGCCAGTGGCAGATGCGTACGGCAACGAGGTCCGGGCAGTGCCCCGGCGCGTTGGCAGCCGGGACACCCCGGGGAGTTTTTAGCGGGTCCAGCCGGGGTAGGGTTTCCGGTCCTTCTCCGGGTGAGCGGCGGTGGAGTGGAGGTTGTCCGGTCCTTCGGACTCGCCGGAGGCCCAATGGCAGAACACCTCGGCGGTGATCGCTTCAAAGCACGCGTCCTGGGACCGGAACCAATAGGTGAAGGTGCCGCCCGCAACGTAGGTTGCGTAGCCGCGCAGCTCCCCGTTCCCGTCGCGTGTGCGGGCGACGGCGAAGACGATGTAAGGCCAGGATTAGTCGTCCCATCCCTCGCTTCCCCAGTTCGGCAGCACGGACGAGGGCGTGCCCTCGGGCGTGTCCATCCAGTCGTGCCCGTCGCCTGTCCGCGTGTCGACGGGCACAGACACGACGGGTCGCTTTGGCCCTTCGTTTGAGCAAGGTGTCTCGTCGGCGGTCGTTCCCGGGCGATCGCTTCCAGGTCGGCTTACCGGGCCGTGCGACGAGTGAAGATCAGATGGAGAACTCCGGATGGGGAAGGGGTCGCTTCGATTTCAAAGCGTTGTTCGAGTTCTTCCAATCCGTCCCAGAGCCGTTCGCCCCGGCCCAGGACGATCGGCACGAGGACGACGTGCATGTGGTCTATCAGATCGGCCTCGAGGAACTGTCGAATCGTGCTGACGCCGCCACCGATCCGGACGTCGAGGTCCCCGGCCAGTGCGCGAGCCTGCTTGAGCGCGGAGAGGGGGTCGGCGTCAACGAAATGGAAGGTTGTTCCGCCTTCCATTTCGAGTACCGGCCGCGGATGGTGGGTCAGAACAACGACAGGGGTGTGGAAGACAGGGTTATCGCCCCACCATCCCTTCCATTCCTCGTCCTCCCAGGAACCGCGTTGAGGGCCGAACTTGTTGCGTCCCATGATCTCCACGCCGATCCCGGGCCCCCACTTGCTGGCGAACGCCTCGTCGACGCCGAAGGATCCCTCCGACTCCCCGGGGATGCCCATCTCGCGGAAGGTGCGCGTCCCCATAGCCCACTCCATTAGCCGTGAGCCTGCGTGACCGAACGGGGCGTTGAGTTGCTGGCCTTCGCCGGTGCCGAAGCCGTCGAGGGAGACTGAGAAGTTATGCACGCGGACGAGGGACATGTCATCTCCTGAAGTGTCGTTCGCATCACTGTATGGTGATCGATGCCAACGACTCAAGTCCGACGATGAGAGAATCAGTCAGCGGGGCTGCACGCGGCCAGCGCACCGGTTTGGGCTGTGAACCGCGGAGTTATCCGGGCGCTTTTCGCATCGCTGTTTGGCCTGATCGTCCTCCGTCGCGCGTCGGGGATCCGTCAGCGTGCCGTGAGCCGGTACACCGATACGTGACTGCGGGATTCGGCGGTGAATTCGCTGCGGTCCCAGTCCGCCCACCTGGATTCCAGCTCAAACCCGGCCAGCCTCGCCATGAGGTCGAGCTCGCTGGGCCAGATGTAGCGGTGTGGTGTCCGTCCGATCCGGGCGTCCCGCCCATCCGATAGTTCCGGGCCGAATCGCACGTGGTGCGAGATGACTTGCTGATGCAGCACGTCGTAGGTATCGACCAGGAGATACCCGGGCTCACTCGCCTCGACTGTCCCGCCGCGTCCGGCTGGTAGCGAACGCAGTTGCGGCACCCAGAGCTCAATGACAAAGCGCCCCCCAGGTCCAAGATGGCGGGCCGCGTTCTCGAAACACCGGACCTGTTTGTCCTGCGTCAAGAGGTTGGCGATGGTGTTGAACACCAGAAACGCCAGGGAGAAGTTTTCGCCTGCCGCTACCTCGGTCATGTCGCCCTGAATGACGGGAATACCGTCCTCTCCGACCTTCTCTCGTAGGCGGGAGATCATCGCGTGAGACAGTTCGATGCCGCTGACCCGGACCCCAGCCTCCGAAAGGGGGATGGCGACACGACCAGTGCCAATGGCAAACTCAATAGCCGGACCGTCGCCCGCCAGCTCTAACAGGACCTCTACCGTGGGGGCCATTACCTCGGGGGAGAACATGCCTTCTCCGGGCGTGTCGTACAGTTTCGCGGCGTCGGCGTCCCAGAGCTGTTGCTGGCTGATCATCCCGCCACTATTGCACCCGCCTGTGCAGCAGGTCTACCGGCGGGCCTCGCCTACTTGAGCCAATGCCAAATTTTCCGATATGCGGTGCCGGGTCGATGGCTGGTCGCCAGTGCAGGCGTTGTTGAGGTCTTCGACGCCGGACAGCTGATCTCTTTTCCACACGATGTCGTGCAGGCCGCACGCGCGGTGCACTAGTGAAGTCTTAACCTCCTTTTTCCAGCACGTTCGCGATGACCCGACTGGCAGCGGTTCTTGCGACCCTATCCAATGGCTGGACGACGCGCTCGACGACCGCCCTGCATTGCCATCCGCGCGACATGAATGATATCGAAGCTTTGATCAATGCCGAGCGGGCCCGGCTGCTGGACGTGCTGCCACTCTCCTGGTTCCGCCCCGGCAGGCAGCCCCGATCGGTACACGCCGGAAAAAACATAACCAGATTGTTTCATCTTTTCGAACCTGCCTTGACGAATAGCCAGACGTGCGTAGTATAAAACCAATTGAATTCAAAACAGTTAGGTTATATAGGTGACTACCGATTTTCTAAGTGCTGTCTTCGGCGCACTGGCGGACCCGACGCGGCGGGCGATTCTCCAGCGCTTGACCGTGGGTGATGCGAGCGTTGCGGACCTGGCCGGTCCGTTCTCCATTAGTCAGCCTGCAGTGTCCAAACACTTGAAAGTCCTAGAGGCCGCCGGCCTGATCTCGCGACGGCGGGTGTCCACAGCGCGACTTAGCCATTTGGAAACCGAGCAACTGAAGGAGGCTACGGAGTACATGGAAAAATACCGAAGGTTCTGGAACGAATCATTCGACCGCCTCGACGGCGCCCTCGCCACGTATCAACGATCCACCAAAAAACCGGATGGGAACGTCGATGTCTGAGACCAGACCGGACCTTGCTGATCGCGACGTCTTCGTCACCCGCTCGTTCAAGGCGCCGAGGGATGTGGTGTGGCGTTTCTGGACAGAGCCGACCCTGCTGGTCACATGGTTTGGACCCGCCGGAGTGAGTGTGCCCATCGACAGCGTCATCGTGGAGCTCCGAGCTGGCGGCCGTTGGGAACTTTCCATGATCGACAGCACCTCCGGTGCCGTGAATCCAATTCGCGGACGAATCTCATCGTTCCTCGCGCCCGAATTCCTTGAAATTCAGATGAACGCCGACACCTCAGCCGGACCCGTCGAGGGAGTCCTGCTGCGCCTAACGTTCCATGACCACGGTAACCTCACCCGCGTCAGCCTTCACCAGGGCCCGTTCTCCGAAGAGATCCGCGACATGACGATCGCCGGCTGGGAGCTCTCCTTCAACAAACTGGAACTTCTCATCGAAAGGCTCTCAGCATGAAACAGCGAACCAACGCCACCGCCGTCGGAGAAGTCATCTCCGCTGACGGAACTGTGATTTCGTATGAGAAAACCGGGTCCGGACCAAGCGTCGTTCTTGTGGATGGAGCCTTTTGCGGCCGTTCCTTCGGACCCGCTCGCAAGCTTGCCGAAGAACTGGCCCCATCGTTTACCGTTTTCTTCTACGACCGCCGCGGCCGCGGCGACAGCGGCGACACGAAACCCTATGCAGTCGCGCGGGAAATCGAGGACCTCGCCGCAGTGATGACAGCCGCCGGGGAGAACCCGTACGTTTACGCCATTTCATCCGGTGCCGCGCTGGCGCTCGAAGCGGCAGCGGCCGGTATTCCTATCCGTAAACTGGCAATCTTCGAAGCGCCCTACACCGGCATTGGCACGGTAGACGGGGTCCCCGTGAACCACGAGGGTCGCCTCAACGAGCTGCTGGCCGAAAATAAGCGCGGGGCGATGGTTTCCTACTTCCTGGTCAGAATGATCAACCTGCCCGCCTTCGTTCCCCTCATGCTGCACTTCATTCCCGGCGTCTGGAAGCACCAAACGGCAGCCGCCAACACACTGCCCTATGAGACGAAAGTGATGAACAACTTCATTGCCCCCCTCGAGCGGCTCACGGCGATCTCAGTACCCACCCGGGTCATGGTGGGCGGGAAAGCAACAGCGGTGATGGCAGCCGCACAATCGGAAATCGCGGGGTCTATTCCGGGCGCCGAGCACCGCGTCCTCGATCGCCAAACCCACCAGGTTTCCGAAAAGGCAGTCGCACCGCAGCTCATCGAGTTCTTCGCTACCTGACACCGTTCCCGTCTCGCTCCCAATCCACTTCAGGAAAGACAGCCATGACAACCAGAACAGCGTCCACTAATAGCCCCACACCTGATTCGATCCCTGCCACCACGGATGCACGCACCCGTTTCCTGCTGGCCTGCGGAATTGCCGCGGGCCCTCTTTACCTCATCGTCGGGTTCGCTCAGGCCTTCACCAGACCCGGCTTCGACCCGGCCCGCAACGACCTAAGCGTGCTTGCCAACGGAGATCTAGGCTGGATTCAGATCACTAACCTCTTACTCACCGGGCTCCTGACTTTTCTCAGTGCACTAGGAATCCGCCGTGTCCTCCGCGGCGGAAAAGGCGGCATCTGGGGGCCGGCGGCGTCGGGTTCATCGCATTCATCGCGGGATGCTTTGTGCTCTCCCGCCGGTTCTTCTCTGCGGGGGCCCAAGGATTCGGCACGTATACAATCACCACCGGCGTTTTTTTCCTTTTCGGTTGCGGAGACAATCCGCGCACCCGTGGACATAGCAGACCACCGCGGATCACTGCCCATTCTTCATTCGACCTTGAAGAGGGCAAGATCGGTCGGGCGCACCTGCATCATCGCGAGCGCGGCAGTCGCGAGTCGCCAGCCGAACGCGAGGTAGAGCCATAGACCCACCCTGCAAACCGGCCACGGTCTGCTGTGCAGAAAGTTTCTCTTACCCGTGGGGCAGTGGCTGAAAGATCTGCCGCTGATCACTCCCCGGCTAAACGCCGGCTCGACCATTGCTGTGTCTCAATCTTGGCCCATCTTCGTCTGGAGACGCCGGCCACGTACTAGAGGCACTTAGAGTAAATTCATCCGATCCATCGACACAAATGTAAGGAGCCCTCGATGCCAAAGCCCGATATTGCCCCAGGTGATCCCTGCTGGATTGATCTCATGACCTCCGACCCAGGGAAGTCCTGTGAGTTCTATACCCGCCTTTTCGGCTGGACCTACGAAACGGGTGATGAGGAAAAATACGGCGGTTACATCACGGCCTTCGCCGAGGGCGCTCCGGTGGCCGGCATGATGAAGAACGACGGCCAGTCCGGTTATCCGGACGTGTGGACCACCTATCTGCGTGTAGAAGACATCAGCGCGGCGGCCGAAGCAGTCGTCGCGGCCGGTGGGCAGGTATTGATGCCGCCCATGGAAGTTCCGGATCAGGGCCACATGGCGATGTTCACCGACGCAGGAGGTGCGGCCTTCGGTGCGTGGCAGTTCGGCGGCCACACCGGGTTCCAGCTCAAAGGCGAGCCCGGAGCCCCGTTTTGGCATGAGCTTCACACCCGGAAGTACACGCCCTCGGTGAAGTTCTACCAGGACGCTTTCGGCTGGGACACCGCCGTCATGAGCGACAGTGACGACTTCCGGTACACGACGCTCGGATCCGGAGAACACTCACGCGCGGGCATTATGGACGCTTCGTTTTACCTTCCGGACGGGGTTCCGTCGAACTGGCAAATCTACTTTGGGGTGGAGAACGCCGACGCCATCGTGGAAGCCGCCATGGCTCTTGGCGCCCAAGTGATACATCCCGCTGAGGATTCGCCGTTCGGCCGCATGGCTACGCTGACAGATCCGACGGGTGCGGTTTTCAAGATCGCCCAACGACCTGACCCGGCTGCCTGACCACCGCCGGCCCTCGGCACACACCACGTCCCCGGTTCAGCCGTGTTATGCAGCCAAAGATGGCCGGCAGCGTCCGCGTCCGGGCCAGGGTGTAGGTGGTGCCGTCGCGGAGCATGGCCCAGAGGACGTTGAGCCTGCGGCGGGCGAGGGAGAGCATGGCCTGGACGTGGGTTTTTTCTTCACCGCGCTTCCGGTCGTAGTAGGTCCGTGAGGCGGGCAGGATTCAAGGTCGAGAGGCCGGAGCGGTAGAAGACGCGCAGGAGCCTGCGGTCGTAGCGCCGGAGGCGGTGGCGGTGGCGCACGCTGTTCCCGCGCTGCCATCGAACAAAACGTCGCGTCCGCCCGCAGGCTGCATTTTTGGAAACGGACGGAAGGCACAGTGGAGTTGTGCAGGGTGGTATTGCACGACGACTTCAGGCCGTAGCCGCTGGTCCGGCCCGCCCCTACATCCGGGCGAGCCGGGCCCTTACCGCCATGAAGATGCCGTAGCAGATCAGGCCCGCGCCGACCGCGGCCAGCATGTAAATGCCGAGTGGCTGCTCGCGCAGAGCTCTCAGGCCGCCGTCGAGCCCGGTAGACTCCGCCGGGTCGGCCTTCACCGTGGCGATGACGATCAGGAGTCCCGTCAGCAACAGGGCCACGCCCTTGGCCGCATACCCCACGATCCCGGTAACGGTCACCGCGGTGCGGGCCTGCTCATTGGAGGGCATCCGCAGGTACTTGACGAACGACTTCCTAAAACCCCGGATGGCGTAGACCACCCCGGTCACGGCGACGGCGGCGCCGACGACGATCAGCAGGGCGGTGCCCCCCGGCGCCTTCATGAGCTGCAGGGTGAGGTCGCTTGTAGACCGGCGGTGGTCCGCCTGGGCGCCGATGGCGACGGACGCCAGCGTGAGGGCAAACCCGGCGTACACCACGGCCTGCACGGCCGCTTTGAGCTTATTGACCACCTTCTTCTTGGTCGGCAGGTGCTCGAAGTCGAAGACGGCATCGCTGGCCTGCCAGATGGCCAGGGCGAGGCATGCGGCAAACGCGCTCCACAGCAGGACGGGGCCCGCCGGTTGTACGGCCAGCTCCGCGACGGCGCCGCTGACGTCGGCCCGCCCCTCCCCGCCCATGGCCAGCCGGATTGCGACGAGTCCGATCAGAAAGTGCAGCAGGCCGGAGACCGCAAACCCGGCGCGGGCCGCGTATTCGAGCGGCTTGGAATTGGTGACGTCCTCGGCGACTTCCGAGGCGTTCTTGAGTTCTTTTTTAATGGTCGGTCCCTCGCATCGTTTAGCTCCTCCGGTGGAGGTTTTCCCCGTCGCGGCGCCGGTAGCAGAGATCGAAGATCAGCCGCCCGGCGTCGTGGGCCTTGTTCTCGAAGCTCGTCAGGATCCGTCCGTCAAACCTAGGGGCCCAGCCGCCGAGTTCATCGACACCCTCGTTGGGGCCGGTATGTTCGGTGCTGACGGGCGCGCGGCCTTCCTTGACCGGAGCTCCGCCCACCACCGACTCCACTCCGGACTCCCAGACCTGCGTCAGCGGGCTGTCCTCACCGCTCCGTTCGCCCTCGTGGAGATTCTCAAACTCTTTCGAGCCGGCCAGGACCTCGCGGACGTGCACCGCGTAGTTGGACCAGTCGGTCGCGATCCGCCAGAGGCCGCCGGGTTTGAGGGACCGGGCCGCGAGGCCCGCGAAGGCCGGCTGGATGAGGCGCCGCTTGTGGTGCCTTGACTTGTGCCACGGGTCGGGGAAGAAGACCCAAAGCTCCGCGACCGAACCCTCAGGGAGCATGGTGGCCAGCACCTCGGGAGCGTTGGCCTCCACCACCCGGACGTTGCTCAGCCCGCGGCTGTTGATCTTGATGAGGGTGTTGGCCAGGCCAGGGGTGTAGACCTCCACGGCCAGGAAGTCCGTGTCCGGATTCTGTTCGGCCGCATGGCAGACGGCGTCGCCGAGCCCTGAACCGATCTCCACGATCAACGGGGCCTTCCGGCCAAACTCGGCCTCGGCGTCGAACACGTAGTCGGGGTGCACCGAGGTGTTCGCGATATGCCGGGGGACCTCGACGGCCCACCGCTCGGCGTGCTCTTCCCATGCGGCCTGGCGCCGGCCCTGCAACCGGGTGCCGCGGCGCACGAAGCTGACCGGCCGGCCGCCGTAGGTGCCGAACGACGCCTGGCTGCCGGGCGTGACCGTGCGGGGAGCCTGCTGCGGCTGAGGGGATTCTGGGGCTTCACTCATCACTTCCAGAATAGTGGAGTTCCGGGGCGGCGGCTGGACCGGGAGCCCGAGACGGCCTGCCACAATAGGTCAGTGACGACACCACAAAACGTGCCGGGAGCGGTCCGGACCGCCGACAAATCCGCCGCGGACCCCTTCGTGGACGCTGAGATCGACGCCATTCCGGCCGCGGAGCCCACCGCCGCCGGCAGCCGCCGCGCGCTGGTCTACCTCGGGGTGTGCCTGGTACTGATCGGGCTGAACCTCCGCACCGTCTTCTCCAGCTTCGCCGCGGTGCTCGCGGAGGTGACTGCCGACGTCGGCCTTCCGGGCTGGGCGGTAGTGGCGCTGACCACAGCGCCGGTGACCCTGCTCGGCGTGTTCGCCCCGCTCGCGCCGCCGCTGGCCCGCCGGTTCGGCGCCGAACGGCTGCTGCTCGGAGCCATGGCGGTGCTGACCGCAGGGTTGCTCCTGCGCCCGGCTGACGCACCGGGTGTGGGCCACCTGGTCGCGCTCCTGGCCGGCACGGCAGCCTGCGGGGCCGCTATTTCGTTCTGCAACGTCCTGCTTCCGGGCCTGGTGAAGCGCGATTTCCCGCACCGGCTGGGGCTCATGGGCGGCCTCTACACCACGGCGCTCTGCGCTTCGGCGGCCCTCGGTGCCGGCTTCACCTATCCGCTGTTCAGGGTGACCGGGCAGTGGACGGCGGCGCTGTGGTTCTGGGCACTGCCCGCCGGCGTCGTCGTGCTGATGTTCCTGCCATTGGCCGTGCGGCAGCGCCACGGGCGGCAGCACGGAACCTCCGACGGGGTCAGCGTCTGGCGCTCGGCCATCGCGTGGCAGGTGACCGGGTTCATGGTGCTCCAGGCGATGATGTCCTTCAGCGTCTTCGCCTGGCTCGCGCCGATCCTCCGCGAACGCGGGGTCGACGGCGGCACGGCCGGCCTGATCGTCTCCGCCTCGATCGTGCTGCAGATGCTCGGCTCGCTGTTTGCCCCCGCACTGGCCGGCCGGCTTCGGGACCAGCGCGCCATCAATGCGACGGTGGCGCTCATGGCCGGGGGCGGCTTCGCGTTGAGTATCTTCGGACCCCTGGACCTGATCTGGGTGTGGACCGGGCTGCTGGGACTGGGCCAAGGCAGCCTGACGGCGGTGGCGCTCACCATGATCATGCTGCGCACCCGTGATGGCCACACCGCCGCGCACCTGTCCGGCATGATGCAGGGCGTCGGCTACGGCGTCGGTTCGGCCGGAACCCTGCTGGTCGGGCAGTTGCACCAGGCCACCGGGTCCTTCGCCCCGGCGGGCATGCTCTTCCTTGCGGTAGGTTCCCTCGCCGCGGTGTTTGGCTACCGGGCGGGACGGGACCGCTTCGTCGGAGGCTGATGGCGCCAGCGTCCGGCACGGGAGCCGGATCAGACGGTGAGGTCCTTGCCCTTCGTTTCCGGGATGGTGAAGACGAAGACGGCGGAGGCGGCGAGGAGAAGGACCGCGTACACGTTGAACAGCTGCGGCATGTGCAGGCTCGTGCCAAGCCACTGCTGGAGGTAGGGCGCGGTGCCGCCGAAAAGGGCCACGCAGATGGAGTAGGGCACTCCGACGCCCACGGTGCGGATGCTTGTCGGGAAGAGCTCGGCGTAAACGGCCGGAACGATCGCAGCGCTCGCCGCGATGAAGATCAGCATGACGGACATACTGACGGCCACCTGCCAGGCGGAGTCCTTAAGCAGCGCGGTCATCGGAAAGTGCATGATGCCTGCGCCGATGGCACCGGACCACAGCACTTTCTTGCGGCCGATACGGTCGGATAGCTTGCCCCAGAAGCCGCGGTGTTCACTCGGCGCTATCTCGGACAGGTAGGTCTGGGACGAAGGCAGCTCCCCGCCGTGCGCCAGGCCCTGGACCAGGCGCGCCATCAGGAGCATGAGCGAGGCTCAGGCGCCGACAGCCGCGAAGGTCGGCGCGATGCCGATCATAAGGCTGCCCACGGACGCGAGGCCCACGGCAAGGGTCATCGAGGTCTTCCGGCCGATCCGGTAGCCCATCCAGCCGAACAGGAAGCCGCCGAAGGGGCGGGCCACGAAGCCGACAGCGAAAACCGCCAGGGTGAGTCGGTCTGGCGTGGGTTGGATCCGGCGGGGCCCGCTTGGTCTATTCTGAAGTGACCTGATTCACAGGGGAGGGAAGGCCTGGAAATATGCAAAAGACTACCCGCGTAGCAGGTTTTATGCATAAGGGGAAGGGATAACAATGGAACTCAGCGAAGATGACCTCGCGCTGATCAATGTCCTGCAAATTGCCCCCCGCCTGAGTTGGGCAGACGCGTCGGCCGTGCTGGACGTGCACGCCACAACCCTCGCAGCCCGCTGGGAACGGCTCCGCGGAGCCGGCGCTTCCTGGATTACCGCCCACCTGATCGGCGACCCCCACCAGATGTGTCTGGCTTTCGTCGCCGTCGATTGCGAAATGCGCGGGCGTAAGGAAGTTACCGCTAGGCTCGCGAGGATGCCGGAAATCGTCACAGTGGAGGAGGCGGCCAGCAACCGTGACCTGATGCTGACCGTAATTACGCCCTCCCTGGACGACTTCAGCATCAAGGTCATCTCGCGGCTGAAGGAGATCGACGGCCTGCTCAAGTACCAGACGGCGCTGTGCACCAGGCTGCATTCCAGCGGCGGCGCCTGGCGGCTCAACGTGCTGAGCCGCCAGCAGCAAGCCGCCGTCAGGGCACTGGCCGGTCGCGAAACTACCGGGGTTGCCCAGGCCGCCGCGAGGGAAAACCTGCCGGCCAGTCACCTGGCGCTGCTGCCGTTCCTGGCCAAGGACGGACGTGCCACTGCGGCGGACATTGCCCGCGGGCTGGGCCGGCACCCTGCCACCGTCCAGCGGCAGCTCAACCGTGTGCTCTCCAGCGGGATACTGTCCTTCCGCTGCGAGGTCGCCCAGAGGCTTTCGGCCTTCCCGGTGACCTGCCAGTGGTTCGTTAACGTACCCGCCGGCCAGCATGAGGCAGCGGCGGCCGAGCTGAGGACCATGCGTAACGTGCGGCTCAGCGCCTCCACCACGGGTCCCACCAACTTCGTGATCGTCATGTGGCTGCAGTCCCTGGCGGACGTCATGAGTATCGAGTTAGCGCTCCAGCAGAAGGTGCCCGGAATCGTGCTCGTGGAGAGTGTCATCATGCTTAGCACCGTGAAGCGCGTGGGGTGGATGCTGAACCCGGACTCCGGGGCCAGCGGCGCTGTGGTGGTTCCGGCCCAGGGGCTGGACGCAGCCGGCTAAACAGTCCGGCTCCGGCGTGCGGCGGTCTCCGGAGTGCCCCCTGCCCGCCGGAGTGCCCCTCTTGTAGGCTGTGGCACGTGCCCCGAACAGACCCGCCCGCACCGCGCGCTGATCCCGCCCCGGAAATGGCCGGCATCTTCCACCGCGACTACCTGCTGGTGACCCTGGGAGCCTGTGCCCTCGTGTTCCTGGCCGCCTTCGAATCGCTGGCGGTGACCACCATCATGCCGTTGGTCAGCCGGGAACTGGATGGCGCGGCCCTCTACGCGCTGGCGTTCGCCGGTCCTCTGGCCACCGGCGTCATCGGCATGGTGGCGGCCGGAAACTGGTCGGACCGGCGGGGCCCGGCGGGGCCGGTCTACGCGTCCGTGGCGATGTTTGCGCTGGGCCTGCTGATCGCCGGAACCGCGGGAACCATGCCGGCCCTCGTAGCCGGCCGGCTGGTCCAGGGCCTGGGCGGCGGGGCCATGACGGTGGCGTTGTATGTTGTGCTTGCCCGGGTCTATCCGCCGGTGCTGCACCCGAAGATCTTCGCGGCCTTTTCCGCGGCCTGGGTGGTCCCCTCCCTGGTGGGCCCCTTCGCGGCAGGCCTTGTGGCGCAGCTGGCCAGTTGGCACTGGGTGTTCCTCGGCGTGGTGGGGCTGGTGACTCCTGCCTTGCTGATGATTGTGCCGGCCCTGCGAGGGCTGCGTGGCGGTTCAAGCGGAACCGCGAAGGAAGCCGCGCCGGGAACCGCGGCGAAAACCAAGGCGAAAGCCGCGGCGGGGGAGGTGGCCGCGAGCGGTCCGGGCCGGTCTTCGGGCTATGGCAGGCTGGCTTGGGCCGTGCTCGCCGCGCTCGCGGTGCTCGGCTTGAATCTGTCAGACCGGCTTCCGGTGGCGGGGGGAATCGCGGCCGGGGCGGCCGTCGCCGTAGCACTCATCGCCGTCCGTCCGCTGGTGCCCAGGGGGACCCTGGCCGCCCGCCGCGGCCTCCCCAGCGTGATCCTTACCCGAGGTCTGGCTTCTGCATCATTCTTCGGCGCCGAGGTCTACCTGCCGTATCTCCTGGTGGAACGTTACGGTTTCTCGCCTACCTACGCCGGACTGACCCTCACCGGCGGCGCCGTCGCCTGGGCTGCCGGCTCAGCGATCCAGGGCCGGCTCGGGGCACGCCTGGATCACCGCCGCGCGGTCCGAATCGGTGCCGCCCTGGTGCTTGGCGCCGTCGTGATGGTGCTGGTTACCACGGTCCTCCTCTGGCCCGCCGCGGTCGTGATCATCGCCTGGGTTTTCGCAGGCGGTGGCATGGGGCTGATGTATGCGCGTCTGAGCGTGATGACACTGGCCCTGTCTGACAAGCACAACGAGGGCTTCAACAGCTCGGCGATGTCCATTTCCGATTCTCTCGGCGGCGCTCTGGCGCTCGCCGGTACGGGACTGGTCTTCGCGGCATTCACGACGGCGACGACGGCGGCCGGCGCCGGCGTCGCGCCCTTCGCGGGGGTCTTCGCACTTACCGCCGTGATCGGCGTCGGCGTCGTGGCGGTCGCGCCAAGAGTGTCGCGAACGTCGCGGCGGCAGCAGCAGTAGCCCCGGGGCCGGCCGCACAAGAGCGGGCGGCCGCAGATGATAGACTGAGGGAACTTGATGTGCAGTGATGCCCACTTTGGATTCGATTGACCAGCTTTGGTTGATCAGCCGGATCCCCTGCAGGACTCCTCGGAGCCCGGACGCAGGCGGTGGGCTTTATTCATGTGAGAGGCACATCCTGCGTCGATGAACGCGTTCTATTTGGTCCCGGCCGCCCGCAAAAGCTTGCGGGAAGCCCGGTTGATCACCTGACTTTTCTTCGGCGAACCCCTGGGCCAACCGGCACCGGGGGCCGATATCCGTATGGATACCGCCTGAAAGACCTTTGAAACACATGACTACTTTTGCTGCGCTCGGCACGCCCAAGGCCCTCGCCGACACCCTCACCGCCCAGGGAATCGTTGAACCGTTCCCCATCCAGGTCAAGACCCTCCCGGACACGCTGGCCGGACGCGACGTCCTGGGCCGCGGCCGCACCGGTTCCGGCAAAACCATCGCTTTCGCCATCCCGCTTGTAGCACGACTCGCTGAGCGGGAAGCCAAGCACTTCCGTAAGCCCGGCCGCCCGATGGGTCTGGTCCTCGCTCCGACCCGTGAGCTGGCCACCCAGCTGAACGCGACCATCGAGCCGATGGCCACGGCCATGGGCCTGAACACGACCGTTATTTATGGCGGCATCTCCCAGGCCCGCCAAGAAAAGGCGCTGCGCGCCGGCGTCGACATCGTCATCGCTTGCCCGGGCCGCCTGGAGGACCTGATCCGCCAGCGCGTCCTGACCCTCGAAGGTGTCGAGATCACCGTCCTGGACGAGGCCGACCACATGGCCGACCTTGGCTTCCTCCCCGTGGTCAAGAAGCTCATGGACATGACCCCCAGCCAGGGCCAGCGCATGCTGTTCTCCGCCACGCTTGACAACGGCGTGGACAAGATCGTCCAGCGCTACCTGTCCAACCCGCTCACCCATGCGGTGGACGAATCACAGGCCGCGGTGACCACCATGGAACACCACGTACTCGTCGTGAACGACCAGACCGTCAAGAAGCAGCTGATCGTCGAGCTCGCCTCCGGCGCCGGCCGCCGGGTGCTCTTCCTGCGTACCAAGCACCACGCCCGGAAGCTGGCCAAGACCCTGACCGACGCCGGCATCCCCGCCGTTGATCTTCACGGCAACCTCTCGCAGAACGCCCGCGACCGTAACCTGGCCGAGTTCTCCTCCGGTGAGGTCCGCGTTCTGGTCGCCACCGACGTCGCCGCCCGCGGTGTGCACGTCGACGACGTCGAACTGGTCATCCACGTGGATCCGCCCACGGAGCACAAGGCCTACCTGCACCGCTCCGGCCGGACTGCCCGCGCCGGTTCCGACGGCACCGTGGTCACGCTGACCCTGCCGGAGCAGCAGTCCGACGTGAAGAAGCTCATGAAGGCTGCCGGCGTCGAGGTCAACTTTGAGCGCGTCACCGCCAACTCCCCGCTGGTCGCCCAGCTGGTTGGCGAAATGGCAGACAAGATCGATCCGCGCACCCGCGCCGCGCTGCTGGCCGCCAAGTCCAACCAGGGCGGCGGCAGCTCCACCGGCGCGAACGCCGAGCGCAAGCGCGCCCGCCGCACCACCCAGGCGGCACCCACTGCGGGTGGCCGGGGCGGCCGTGGCGGACGCGGACGCGTCGGAACCGAGGCTCCCCGCACCGATCTTCCCCGCGCCGAGCGCCGCGCCGTGGCCTACGAAGGCCAGGCTGCCGCCCGCAACGCTGCAGAGCGCGTCATCGAGCGGAACGAGGACCGGATGGATGCCGAGCGCGCCGAGCGGCGGAGTACCCGTGCCCGCTCAACCTCATACGGCTCTCACCGGAACGATGTTCCGGCTGCAGGCGGCCGCGCCTCGGCCGGACGCGGATCGGACGGACGCGCCTCAGAAGGACGCAGCGACGCCCGGGGCGCCTCGGCTCCCCGCAGCGGCGCACCGCGCACCGGCGGCGCTCCCCGTACGGGTGGCGCAACCGGCGGCCAGCGCGGCGGACGTCCGGCGACGGGCCAGCGTGCTGCTGCCGGCGCCAAGCCCGCTGGAAGCAAAACCGGAGCAAACTCGGCTGTCTGGTCCTCCAACACCGGCGGCACCTCGGGCGGTTCCTACGCAGGCGGGGGCAACGGCCGCTCCGGCGAAGGCCGTCCGGCACGCACCGGCGGTCCGCGCCGCGCGTCCGCCCCGGCGTCGAACGAACGCCGCAGCCGCTAATCCCCAACCGCCCCCTAACCCCGCAAGC
The DNA here is from genome assembly GCF_040546245.1 of Arthrobacter sp. UYEF3. NCBI lineage: Bacteria > Bacillati > Actinomycetota > Actinomycetes > Micrococcales > Micrococcaceae > Arthrobacter > Arthrobacter sp. UYEF3. The sequence continues at coordinate 6,133 of NZ_JBEPNK010000027.1, read as the reverse complement.
TCGGTCAGGGAATCCGGCGGTCGTGGCCCAGCTTAACCACCATCGAGTGCTCCGTAACCGCCGTTTAGAGGGTTCCTAACGGCAGTTGGGGAGCGCTCGATGAGATTTCAGGCGCTACCAGCCGCGGGCCCGCCACTCTTCGAGGTGCGGGCGTTCCGCGCCCAGGGTGGTCGGCTTGCCGTGGCCCGGATGCACCACGGTGTCATCCGGGTACACCCCGAACAGCCGTTCGCTCACATCGTTGATCAGCTGGGCGAACCGGTCAGGATCTTTCTGGGTGTTGCCCACGCCGCCGGGGAACAGCGAATCGCCGGAAAAAATGTGTGCCGGGCCCTCCGGGTCCTGGTACACGAGGGCGATCGAGCCCGGGGTGTGCCCGCGCAGGTGTACTGCCGTCACGTCGAAGCCGTCGAAGTTGCTGACGTCCCCGTGATCCAGCAGGACATCGACCGGCACCGGCAGTTCGGGCGCGTCATCCGTGCTGGCCGCAGTCTTCACACCGGTGGCTTCCACCAGGCCCGGCAGCGCGCGGACGTGGTCCCAGTGCTGGTGGGTGGTGGCGATCAGCGCGAGCTTCGGCGTCGCGGCGGTATCCGCGGCGGCGTCCGCGAGTAGCCCCTGGATGGCGGCCAGATCGTCGGCCGCATCGATCAGGAGCTGCGCGCCGGTTGCCTTGCTGGTCAGCAGGTACACGTTGTTGTCCATCCCGCTTACGGAAATACAGCGGATGGTGATGTCACGGAGCGAGTGAATGAGTGAGTCCATGGGCTTCAGTCTACGGACGGACTATTCGCGGCCCTCGGACACCCAGCTGGGATTCGCGGACCGGGAGCCGACGACGGCGTCCGCGGCGGCGTCGAGCGTCTCGAGTTGCGCAGGGGTCAGGTTGAGCACCAGGGCACCCAGATTCTCGTCGATCCGGGCCGCCTTGCGCGTGCCGGGGATGGGGACCACCGGCAGTCCAAGCTTCCGGCCCTGGGCCAGGAGCCATGCTAGTGCGACCTGGGCCGGCGTTGCGGCTTGTCCGGGACTGCCGAGCTCCGCGGCTACCGCCCGGACTGCGGCGACCACGGCCTGGTTGGCGTCCAGCGCGGCTTCGGCGAAGCGCGGGATGTTGCGGCGGAAGTCGTTGCTGCCCAGTTTTGAGGCGTCGACCGTGCCGGTGAGGAATCCCCGGCCGAGCGGCGAGTAGGGCACAAACCCCACGCCCAGCTCGGCGGCGGCAGGAACCACATGGCGTTCCACATCTCGGCTCCAGATGGACCACTCGCTTTGGACCGCGGCGATCGGGTGGACGCTGCTGGCCTCCCGCAGCTCCTCGGCCGTCACCTCGGACAGGCCAAGGTGCCGCACCTTGCCGGCCTGCACCAGCCCCGCCATGGCTTCCACGGTTTCCACAATCGGAACGCGGAGGTCGCGGCGGTGCATGTAGTACAGGTCGATGGTGTCGGTGCCCAGCCGTTTCAGGCTGCGGTCCACGGCCTGCCGCACGTAGGCGGCGTCACCGCGGATGTCCGAGTATCCGGTTCCCGGCGTCCCCACCAAGCCGAACTTGCTGGCTAGCTGCACCTCGCCGCGCCGCTCCTTGAGCAGCTGCGCGATCAGTTCCTCGTTGCTGCCGCCGCCGTAGATGTCCGCCGTGTCGATGAAGCTCACGCCGGCGTCCACCGCATGGTGCAGGGTCTTGAGGGCCTCGGCCGGATCCACCTCCCCGTACACCGGGGTCAGGGCCATGCCGCCAAACCCCAGGGGACTTACTGCAAAGCCGTCGCCGAGCTGGACTGATGCTGCCGTCATTTTGGGTCTCCTAACGCTGCCGGAATGCTGCGGTCCCTGCCAAGAACCCCGGCATGCGCGCGGCTATTCCGGCTCCGACGGAACGATTCTCCCCACCTTATGGCTGCGGCGTGGCCAGTCCGACGGCGCGCCCCGGGGGAACACGCCGTCGTACTTGCTCAGACCTGGGGAGTTTCCGCGGGGGACGGTGGCTGCCCTGCCGCCGGGACCGTCTGGTCCCCGGCCGCCAGCAACTTCAGCCCCGCCGCGCAGGCAACGATCCCGGCGATGAACAGCAGTTTGAGCGGGCTCGCGGGTTCGACGCCGGTGCCCATCGCCCAGCCGACCGTCAGGGCAGCGCCGATCCCCACCCAGACCGCATACGCCGTCCCGAGCGGGATGCGCTTCACGGCCAGGCCGAGCCCGAGCATGCTGAGCACGGCGGCGGCGGCAAACACGGCAGTGGGCCCGGGCCGTGCGAATCCGTCCGATTGACCCAACGCGGTGGCCCAGACCGCCTCCAGCACGGCGGATCCCAGCAGGACGGTCCACGACGTAGCAGCCGACCTCATGGTCATGCCACCAGCTTCAGGCCGGCCACGCAGGCCGCGATTCCGGTGAGCAACAGGATCCGCGCCGCGGTGGCGCGTTCGACTTTGGCGACCATCGCATAGCCGGACGTCAGGACGACGCCGACGCCCACCCATACCGCGTAGGCCGTTCCGGTGGGAATGGACTGCATGGCGATGGCGAGGCCGCCGGTGCTCGCCAAGACGGAGACAAGAAAAACGGCGCCCGGCGCGATCCGGCGCCGGCCGGCGACTTGGGATGTCCGGTACAGGGCCGCGGCCCAGACCGCCTCCAGCGCGCCGGAAACAATGAGGATGAACCAAGGCATGACAGATCCTTCGGCCAGTCTTGTCGCGCGCCGGGTACTGAACCGTCGTCCGGAGGCCGCCAGCGAGGCAACCTTAATGCCAGCGTAGCAACGCTCCCGCAGCGGCGAACAAGCGGCGAACAAGCGGCGCCCCGGCGGTTCCGGACGGGCGCGCTCATCCAATGCTCCGAACCGGCCCTTTTGAGGACTCATAACGGCACTTGTGGAGCAATCGATCGAGTCTAGCGATGCCGGGGCGCCGCTAATTTGCGGGGTGCTCCGGGACGGGGTCGATCGACACGACGGCGAGGAAGCCTCGGCCCAGGATTTCCGGGGTGCCGGTGTCCGAGCCGACGACGGCGTCGTACCGGCCGAGCGGCTCACCGGCGTCGGCGGCCTGGACCGAGTCGGCGTCGGCGGTCTGCCCGGCGACGGTGCTGACCGCGGCCTGGCCCTGCAGCAAGATGCCGAACTGGCCGGCGAAGACCGGGTGGGCGCGTTTCTTGGACAGTTCGATGATGGAGGTGTAGCCCTTGAATGCGCCGGTACGCGTCATGACGTTCAGGTCGCGGATGTCGCCGGTGGGCAACGCGCCGGCCGAGTCCGCGCCGCCGGAAAAGCGGAAGGGCCGGTATTTCTCCAGCGGATGCTCGGCGCCGTCGACAGTGAGGAGCAGCAGCTCACCGTCAATCACTGTGAGCACCCGCTCCATGCCGGCAAAGCCGGAAAACGCGCCCGCCCTCGCAACGTCGGCGATGCTGACGCGCCAGTCCCAGCTTTCGTCCCCGGCGGCCTCCGGGAACCGGGCCAGCTCGCGGGTGACGCCGCCGCCGTTGCGCCAGGGGCGGGGTTTGAGCTCGGCAAAGCGGATGATCTCCATCGCCCCAGCCTAGCCTCCGGTCCCGGGCCCCCTGGCGGGGAGCCTTGCAAGGCGGCTAGCCCTGCCGGGCGTAACGTCGGCGCGGCCGGGCCTGTCTTGCTAACGTCAAAGGGACAATTCACGCGTAGGGAGCGGCAATGTTCGTTAAAGTATGTGGCCTGAGCACCGAGGATTCGGTCCGGGCAGCGGTCGACGCCGGTGCCGATGCGGTCGGCTTCGTGCTGGCGCCCAGCCCCCGCGAGGTTGCACCCGAGCGGGCCCGGGAACTCCTCGCCGGGGTGCCGGCCGGGGTGCCCGCGGTGGGTGTCTTCAGGCACGAGGCGGCGGCCGACGCCGTTGCGGTTGCCCGCGAGGCAGGACTGGAATGGGTGCAACTGCACGGCGAACGCACCCCCGAAGATGTCCGGACGGTGCACGATGCCGGCCTCAAGTTCATCAGGGCCATCACCATGGCGGCCGCGCCGGCAGAGTTCGCGGACTGGGGCGAGGAGCTGCTGCTGGTCGACGCGGCCGTGCCCGGATCCGGGGAAGCCTGGGACTACGCTTCAGTCCGCGCCCTGGGGCTGGGAGGGCGGCGGTGGCTGCTGGCCGGCGGACTGGACCCGGAGAACGTGGCCCAAGCCGCCGCGGCGGCCGGCGCGTGGGGCGTGGACGTCTCCTCCGGCGTCGAGCAGTCCCGTGGCGTCAAGGATCTTGCCAAGATCAGGGCCTTCGTGACGGAGGCAAGGGGCGCCTGAGCGCGTTGCAGGGACGGGCGCACGAGCTGTCACGCCCGGACCCGGGGTGCCCCATCCGGACCTATCGCCGCGCAGGGCTTCCTCGCTAGCATGCTTGTGGGGGACTTCTGAACCCCGGCGGATCAGCCCGCCACCTATGCGAAGGAGCAACGACGATGACCCTGCCCGAAGGATTGACCCCCGGCGTTTGGACATTGGACCTATCCCACAGCGAGATCGGCTTCAGTGTTCGCCATGCCGGTATCAGCAAGGTCCGCGGCCGCTTCACCGACGGCTCGGCGGAGGCGCGTGTCGGGGATTCCCTGGCAGATGCCAGCCTGCACGCCACGATCAAGACCGCCAGCTTCGAATCCGGCGACGCCAACCGCGACGGCCACGTCCGCGGGCCGGACTTTTTCGACGTCGAGAACTACCCGGACATGAGTTTCCGCGCGACGTCGGTCAGGGGCGACGGCGAGGACTACGTACTCGCCGGGGACCTTACCATCCGCGGCATCACCAAACCGGTTGAACTGGAAGTCGAGTTCACCGGCGTCGCCGTGGATCCTTTCGGCGCGACCCGGGCCGGCTTCAGCGCCGAGACCGATATCAGCCGCAAGGAGTTCGGCTTGACCTGGAACGCAGCCCTCGAAGCCGGCGGACTGCTGGTCAGCGACAAGGTCAAGATCAACGTCGAAGCAGCCCTGGTAAAACAGGCATGATCGTCGCAGCCGGCAAACGCGGCGCCCGCTGCGGCTGCCGGCTGCTCCAGCCGCTGCCCAAAAGTCAGGGGACACTCAGGGTGAACCCGGGGTCCGGATCCGACGCGGGCGGGAGACAATGGAGCCATGAAGACACTGCTCAACATCATCTGGTTGCTTTTCGGCGGCCTGTGGCTGGCGCTGGGCTACTTCCTGGCCGGCATCATCTGTTGCGTCCTGATTGTCACGATTCCCTGGGGGCTCGCGTCTTTCCGTATTGCGTCCTACGCCCTCTGGCCCTTTGGCCGCACGGTGGTGGACCGCCCCGGCGGCACAGGCCTGTTCTCGCTGCTCGGCAACGTCATTTGGCTCCTCGTGGCGGGCATCTGGATCGCTATTGGCCATGTGGTCACTGCGTTCGCCATGGCGGTCACTATCATCGGCATTCCGCTGGCCATCGCCAATCTCAAACTCATCCCGGTGTCCCTGATGCCGCTTGGCAAACAGATTGTGCCCACGGACCGGCCATTTGCCGGCAGCTACCGCTAGCGGCCGCCCGGACGGCACACCACAAGGAAGCCGAGGCAGAGCAATGCCCGAGTCAGTAACCCCGGAGGCAGGGCACGTCGACGATGAGTTGATGCTGGTGATTACCAGGGAGTTTCGGGTCCCGATCGCGATGGTCTGGTCTGCGCTGACCGAGCCGGACCAGGCCCCGGCGTGGTGGGGTCCGCGCGGTTTTCATACCCCGAGGGAGAGCATTGACGTTGACCTGGAAGTCGGCGGCCTGTACCGGGCCTGCATGGTCCAGGACGCCACCGGGCAGGAATACTGGTGGGGCGGCATCCACACGGACATCGAACCGCCAAACTTGTTTGTGTTCACGCATGCCTGGGACAAGGATGACGGGGCCCGCGGCTTCGAGACCGAGGTGACATTCCGGCTCGAAGAGATTGACGGCGGCACCCGGATGACCTTCACGCAGGGTCCCTTCGATGCGCTGGAAAACCGGGACAACAATGGCACCGGTTGGCGGGAGTCCTTCGACCGTCTTACTGAACATCTCCGCCGGGCCGCCTGAAAGGCTCGGCTAAGCCTTGATCCACCGATCCGCGGTTGGTCCTGACTGTTTGTCAGGGGCGGCCGCGGTTCTTGGTTTCGGGCATGGCGGATTCCCGGCCTC